>JAPUEF010000237.1 GCA_027492655.1 Alphaproteobacteria bacterium
GAGCATCGCATCCGTCAGGCGGCGCGTAACGTGAAGGCGTTCCTCGGCCGCGCCAGCGAACTGCTCGGCAACGGGCCGGCCCCCGAATTCGACCGCGTGGCGCAGAAATGAAAGAGCCTTTGCGGATCGGGATCGCCGGCCTCGGCACTGTCGGTGCGGGCCTCGTCAAGCTGCTGACCGAGAATGACGAACTGATCGCGGCGCGCTGCGGCCGCCGCATCGAGGTGGTCGCCGTCGCGGCGCGCGATCACAAGAAGGATCGCGGCTTTTCGCCGTCGCGCTTCGTCTGGTTCAAGGATCCGGTGGAGCTGGCGCAATCCGCCGATATCCAGGTCTTCGTGGAGCTGATCGGCGGCACCGAGGTGGCGGGGCAGGCGGTCGAGGCCGCGCTGCAGTCGGGAAAGCATGTCGTTACCGCCAACAAGGCGCTGATCGCCGCACGCGGCGCGGACCTGGCGGCGTTGGCCGAAAAATGGGGCCTCAGCCTCAATTTCGAAGCGGCGGCGGCCGGCGGCATCCCGATCGTCAAGGCGTTGCGCGAGGGTCTGGCCGGCAATGACATCACGCGCGTCGTCGGCATCCTCAACGGCACCTGCAACTACATTCTGACCCAGATGGAAGAGACCGGCCGCAGCTTCGCCGAAGTGCTGAGCGAGGCGCAGGCGCTGGGCTATGCCGAGGCCGATCCGACGCTGGACGTCGGCGGCGGCGACACGGCGCACAAGCTGGCGCTGCTGGCCAGCCTGGCGTTCGGCACGGTCCCCGACATGGACGGGGTCTATACGCAGGGCATCGAACGCATTTCGCCCATCGACATCGGCTTCGCGCGCGAATTCGGCCACCGCATCAAGCTGCTGGGCATCGCTTCGATGACCCCCGCCGGGCTGGAAGCGCGGGTCCATCCCGCGATGGTCCCGCTGGGCACCCCGCTGGCCGATGTGATGGGCGTGCTGAATGGCGTGCTGACGGAATCGGGCGCTGCAGGACAGTCGGTGTTCGAGGGACGTGGCGCCGGCGGCGGACCGACGGCCTCGGCGGTCGCCTCCGATCTCATCGACATCGCGCGCGGCACCAGGATCGCGCCGTTCGGCGTGCCGTCCTCGGCGCTGAAGACGCCGCGCCGCGCCAATCTGGGCGAGCGTCAGGGCACGTTCTATCTGCGCTTCGACGTTCTGGATAAATCGGGCGTGCTGGCGACCATCGCCAAGTGTCTGGCGGATATGAAGGTTTCCATCGAGAGCATGATCCAGCGCGGCCGCGCGCCGGATGAAAAAGTGGGCATCGTCATCATCACGCACGACGCCCGCGAAGCCGACGTGATCGCCGCCATCAAGGCCATCGAGGCGGCGGGGGCGGTGGTCGAGCCACCCTGCATGATCCGGATGGAGCGGCTTTAAGGCTGCCTTGCCCCCAAAGGGCGCGGGCGATAAACCCGCGCCCTAAGCCAAATCGCCGAATCCTCCCCTTACGGAAACCCCATGACCGACGCCGCTTTTCTGGATCGCACCCTGGCCATCGAGGTCGCGCGCGTGACCGAGGCGGCCGCACTGGCGGCCTACAAGCTGGCCGGGCGCGGCGACGAGAAGGCGGCGGACCAGGCGGCGGTGGACGCCATGCGCCGGGCTTTCGACAAGCTGGAGATCGACGGCACCGTGGTGATCGGCGAGGGCGAGCGCGATGAAGCCCCGATGCTGTTCATCGGCGAGAAGGTCGGCACCGGGCGCGGCCCCAAGGTGGACATCGCGCTCGACCCGCTGGAAGGCACCACGCTGACCGCCAAGTCGATGCCCGGCGCGATGGCCGTGGTGGCGCTGGCCGTGGGCGGCACCATGCTGCACGCGCCCGACACCTATATGGACAAGATCGCCATCGGCGGCGGCTATCCCGAAGGCGTGGTCGATCTGGACGCCGAGCCCGGCGACAACATCAACGCGCTGGCCAAGGCCAAGGGCGTGCGCGCCGACCAGATCACCTGCTGCATTCTGGATCGCCCGCGCCACGAGAAGATCATCTCCGCCGTGCGCAAGACCGGCGCAGCCGTCCGCCTGATCACCGACGGCGATGTCGCCGGCGTCATCGATTGCGCCGAGGCTCACACCGGCGTCGATATCTATATCGGTCAGGGCGGCGCGCCCGAGGGCGTTCTCGCCGCCGCCGCGCTGCGCTGCATCGGCGGCCAGATGCAGGGCCGTCTGGTCTTCCGCAACGACGACGAGCGCCTGCGCGCCGAACGCATCGGCGTGAAAGACCTCGACCGGAAATACCGCACGATCGAACTCGCCTCGGGCGACGTGATCTTCGCCTCGACCGGCGTGACCACCGGCTCGATGCTGACCGGCGTGCTCGACAACGGGCATCACCTGACCACCGAAACGATCGTCATGCGCGCCTCCACCGGCACCGTGCGCTGGATCAAGACGCGGCACCCCAAGCGGGCATGACAGCGGGGCCGGTCTGCCTCGGCGTCACCCAGTCGCTGGCCGGCAAGACCTGGCGTTTCCGGCTTGAGGATGCGGCGCGCGCCGACGACATCGCCCGCCGTCTGGGCTTGCCGCCCGCGTTGGCGCGTATTCTTGCGGCGCGCGGGTTTCGCGATGACGACGCCGGGCGGCACTTCGACGCCTCGCTGAAGGCGTGGATGCCCGATCCGTCCAGCTTCGCCGATATGGACAAGGCGGCGGCGCGCATCGCCGACGCCATCGCCGCGAACGAAAAGACGGCGGTGTTCGGCGACTACGATGTCGATGGCGGCGCGTCGTCGGCGTTGCTGGCGCGCTATTTCCGCGAACTGGGGCGGCCGCTGCGCATTTATATCCCCGACCGCATGACCGAAGGCTACGGCCCCAGCGCCGCCGCCATGCGCACGCTGGCCGGCGAAGCCGTTACGCTGGTCGTCACCGTCGATTGCGGCGCGCAGGCCTTCGAGGCCTTCGAGGCGGCGCGTGAGGCGGGGCTGACGGTGGTGGTGGCCGACCATCACATGATGGACGCCCGCACGCCGCACGCCTTCGCTGTCGTCAACGCCAATCGGCCCGGCGACAGCTCGGGCCTCGGGCATCTCTGCGCGGCGGGCGTGACGTTCATGCTGCTGGCCGCGGTGAATCGCGAGTTGCGCCGCCGCGGCTGGTTCGCGGCCAATGGCGTCGGCGAGCCGGATCTTCGCCGTTTCCTCGATCTCGTCGCGATGGCGACGGTTTGCGATGTCGTGCCGCTCACCGGGCTCAACCGCGCCTTCGTGCGCCAGGGCCTGAAGATGATGGAGCAGACGGAGAACGCGGGTCTCAAGGCGCTGATGGACCTCGCGGCGCTGAAAGGTCCGATGCGGGCGAGCCATTTCGGCTTCGCGCTGGGGCCGCGCGTCAATGCCGGGGGCAGGGTGGGGCGGGCCGATCTGGGTGCGTTGATGCTGTCCACCGACGATGCCGATTTCGCCGTGAACGCCGCCGCCGAACTCGACCGTTACAATCGCGAGCGTCAGGCCATCGAAGCGCATGTTCTGGCCGAAGCGGTTGAGCAGCTGGACACCGCCGGCCCCGGCGCAGGCCTGGCTGCGGCGGCGGGCGAGGGCTGGCATCCGGGCGTCGTAGGGATCGTCGCCGGGCGGCTGAAGGATCGTTTCGATCTGCCGAGCGCCGTGTTCGCGCTGGATGAGACGACGGCCCGCGCCTCGCTGCGCTCGATTTCCGGCGTCGATATCGGCGGCGCGGTGGCGGCGGCGAAGGCGGAAGGCCTGCTTCTGTCCGGCGGCGGCCACCGCATGGCGGCGGCGCTGAGCGCCGAGCGGGGCAAGCTGAGCGAGCTGATCGCCTTTCTGGACGCGCGCCTGACCCCGGAGGTCGCGGCCCGGCCCGACCGGGGGCTGTACGCCATCGATGCCCTGATGGGGCCGGCCGGAATGACCCCGGACTTCCACGACATGGTCGAGCGGGCAGGTCCGTTCGGGGCGGGCAACCCGGAGCCTGTCGTCGCGGTCCCGGACGCCCGCATCGTCGAGGCCCGAATCGTCGGGGAAAACCATGTTTCCGTGGTCGCCATGTGCGGATCGGATCGGCTGAAAGCCATCGCGTTCCGGGCCGCCGACCGGCCGCTGGGCGAGGCGCTTTTGAAGAAAGGCCGCCCGATTCACCTTGCCGGGCGGCTGCTCGCCAACGAATGGCAGGGACGCCGCATCATCGAATTGTCGATCGAGGACGCGGCGGTCGCCTGAGCGCTTGCAATACGGCGCGGCTGCGGTTATCCACCCGCCTCCCGCGCGCCCTTCGTCTATCGGTTAGGACGGCAGCCTTTCACGTTGCAAAGGCGGGTTCGACTCCCGCAGGGCGCGCCACTTCTCTTCTGCCTGTCTGTAGCCTGCGCCGCCGGTTCCCGGCGGCGATGACGGCTGACGGGACCGCCCGGCAAATCCGTCGAACCATCGCAGGCGCACGGCGTCCGCTCAGCCGGAGGTTTCGTCCACCATGTCTTCAAGCTCCTGCTCTGAGATCTCGGGCGGGGCCTGGGGCAGGATCGACTTGTCGCGGTCGGCGGCGACCGCCGGCTTCGTTTCGTCCAGATTGCGGCGGATGAGATCGCGCCCGGCATAGATGCCGCCGCCGATCTGCATCTCGAAGCGTTCCGCGTCGCGCTGGCGCACGTCTTCCGACACGGCCGCCGCGACTTCCGGCTCGACGCCGAGATGCACCAGCACCTCCTCGCCGAACGCGAGGGCGGAATGGAACGTCTCGCGCATCTGTCCGTCGACGCCGGCCTGCACAAGCTCCAGCGCATGCTCGCGGTCGAACGCGCGGGCGAAGACTTCGGCCAGCGGGAATTCCGCTTTCACGATCTCGACGATGCGCAGCGTCGTGCCGGGCTTGTCGGTGCAGACGATGATGGCGCGGGCGTGATGCGCGCCCGCCGCATGCAGGATGTCGAGCCGCGTGCCGTCGCCGTAATAGACCTTGAAGCCGAAATCGTAGGCGGCGCGGATCAGTTCGGTGTCGTTGTCGATGATCGAGAGATCATAGCCGCGCGCCAGAAGCGGCTGGCTGACGATCTGTCCGAACCTGCCATAGCCGATGATCAGCACCGATCCGTGCAGATCGTCCGCCGCATCGACGCCGTCCATCGACGGCTTGTCCTTGGCGATGAGATATTTGAGCGATAGCGCCAGCAGCGGCGTCAGCGCCATGGAGAGAATGACGGTGGCCGTGAAGATCGCGTTCTGCTCGCCGCTGATGATGCCGGCGGAGGTCGCCGCGCCGTAGAGGACGAAGGCGAACTCGCCGCCCTGCGCGAACAGGAAGGCGCGGGTGAGGGCTTCGGCATGCCGGGCTTTCAGCAAGCGGGCTATCGCGTAGATCGCCAGCGACTTCACCGCCATATAGGCAACGACGGCGATGGCGATGATCCGCCATTCGGACTGCAGGACGCTGAGATCCAGCGACATGCCGACGCTGAGGAAGAAGAGGCCGAGCAGGACGCCGCGGAACGGCTCGATATCGGCTTCCAGCTGATGGCGGAAGGTGGACTCCGACAGCAACACGCCGGCCAGGAACGCGCCCATCGCCATGGAAAGCCCGCTGAGGTCCATGATCAGCGCGGTGCCCAGCACCACCAGCAGCGCGGCGGCGGTCATCACCTCGCGCGCCCTGGCGGCGGCGAGGATGCGGAACATCGGGTTCAGCAGGAAAATTCCGACGAGAACGACGGCGACCACCGCGCCGATCGCGATCCCCGCCGCGATCCACGGATCGCCGCCCTCTGAGGGGGCGGGCGAGAGCAGGGCGACCACCGCCAGAAGCGGCAAGATGGCGAGATCTTCCAGCAGCAGAACCGCGACATTGCGCTGTCCGGCGGGGGTGGAGGTCTCGTTCCGCTCGTCCATCATCTGCATGATGACGGCGGTGGACGACAGCACGAACCCCATCGCCGCGATGAAGGCGATCTGCCAGGGCAGTCCCGCCGCCACCCCGACCCCGGTGAGCAGCGCCCCGCAGCCGAAGACCTGCGCTACGCCCAGCCCGAATATGTCGCGCCTGAGCCCCCAGAGCCGTGAGGGCTGCATCTCCAGCCCGATGATGAACAGGAACATCACGACGCCCAGTTCGGCGACGTGGAGGATCGCCTCCGGCTCGTGGAACAGGCCGATCCCGAACGGGCCGATGATGACGCCCGCGGTCAGATAGCCGAGCACCGAGCCCAGCCCCAGCCGCTTGAAGATAGGAACCGCGATGACCCCGGCGCCCAGCAGCGCCACCACCTGGACCAGATCGCCGCCCGTCTCGCTCGCCATGAATCCCCCTTGCCGGCCAAGCTTAGACATATCGGGGGCGAGAACGACAGGTTTCAACCCTTTGGGCCGCAAACCCCGACAAGTCTTTGTCACAAAGCGTTTCTCTCTTGGCGGCAGGGGCCGATTGCGTTCTAAGCTGACGCCCGTCTGGGGCGACGGGGCCGTATGCTGAAACTGATCGGACTGACCAAGGAATTCGGGTCGCGCCGCGCGCTCGACAACGTGACGCTGGATTTCCAGCCGGGCGAGTTCGTCGGCATCATCGGCCGGTCCGGGGCGGGCAAATCCACCCTGATCCGTTCGATCAACCGCCTGCACGAGCCGACCTCCGGCAAAATCCTGTTCGGCGAGACCGACGTGACGGCCCTGAAGGGCAAGGCGCTGCGCCAGTGGCGGGCGGACTGCGCCATGATCTTCCAGCAGTTCAATCTGTCCGGCCGGATGGACGTGCTGACCAACGTGCTGATCGGACGGCTTCAGAAGCACGCGACGCTGCCCAGCCTCTTCAAGTTCTTTACGGCCGAGGAACGCGCGGCCGCCGTGGCGACGCTGGCGCGCCTGGACCTCGCCGATGCGGCGCTTCAACGCGCCGAGACGCTGTCCGGCGGTCAGCAGCAGCGCGTCGCCATCGCCCGCGCGCTGATGCAGGAGCCCAAGCTCATCCTCGCTGACGAGCCGATCGCCTCTCTCGACCCGAAGAACTCCGAAGCCGTGATGGACGCGCTGGCCGACGCCAACAGCCGCAGCGGCATCACCGTGCTGTGCAATCTGCACGATCTGGACGTGGCCGAGCAGTATTGCCGCCGCATCATCGGCATGGAGAAGGGCAAGGTCGTGTTCGACGGCCCGCCCTCGGCGCTCGACCGCGACATGAAGCTGCGCATCTACGGTCAGGGTCTGCGCGCCGCATGACTGGGTCTTTGATCACGCGCCGGGCGTTCGGCGGGCTGATGGCGGGCGGCGCGGCCATGGCGCTGTCCGGCTGCTCGCAGGGCCGCTTCGACGCCAACGGCTATCCCAAATGGCTGGTCAGCGGCTTCTCGGTGCTGGAGACCAACCCGGCGCGCATCGGGGCGTTGACGGACTACGAGAATTTCATCGGCCGCGATATCGGCATTCCGCTGCGCTCGTTCCGTGCCGCCGGATATTCCGGCGTCTCGCTGGCCATGATGAACAACCAGATCGATTTCGGCATCATGGGGCCGGCCAACTACGCCACCATCAAGAAGGAGATGGGCGACGGCGTGGATGCCCCGCTGACCATGAAAGAGGAAGACGGTCGCACGTCGTATGTCGCGGTCATCTTCGTGAAATCGTCGACGAACATTCACACGCTCGACGATCTGCGCGGCAAGACGATGGCCTTCGCCGATGTGAACTCGGCCTCGGGCTATCTCGTTCCGCGCTATTATCTGCGCAAGGAAGGCAAAGACCCCGAGACCTTCTTCAGCCGCTACATCTTCGCCGGCGGGCACGAGCAGTCGGTCTCGTCGGTCCTGAACGGCACCACCGACGCGGGCGTCACCTGGGCTTCGGGCGTGGGCGATGTGAAGA
>JAPUEF010000238.1 GCA_027492655.1 Alphaproteobacteria bacterium
GGCGCGGCCCATTCATCTGGTGGTCCTCGGCAAGTCGCTGGAGCCTGCTGCGCGTCATAGCCGCGTCGTCGTGGTGCTGGGCACAGGCGCGGCGCTGACCCTGCTGGAAAGCCACGAGGCGGATGGCGTGGCGGGCCTCGCGAATATCGGCTTCGATGTGCGGCTCGGGGCGAACAGCGTCCTGACCCATTACAAGATCGCTGGCGGCGTGGCGGGCGAAACGCATGTCGGGACCGTGATGGCCGAGATCGAGGCCAACGCGCTCTACGACGTCGCCATTGCGGCGGGCGAGGGGGCTCTCGCCCGGCACGAAATTCACGCCAGCCTGACCCAGCGCATGGCGCGGATGCGCCTGACCGCGCTGTCGCTGCTGAACGGCGCGCAGCACGGCGACGTGACGGCCGTGATCGAGCACGCCGTGCGCGATGGCCAGTCCGACCTCGTCTTCAAATCGGTGCTGGCGGGCAAGGCGCGCAGCGTCGCGCAGGGGCGCATTCTGGTGCGGCCGGGCGCGGACGGGACGGACTCGACCCAATCGACCCGCGCGCTGCTGCTCAGCAAGGGCGCGGAGGCCGACGCCAAGCCGGAACTGGAAATTCACGCCGAGGACGTGGTCTGCGGCCACGGCGCGGCGATCGGCGATCTCGACGCCAACGCGCTGTTCTACCTGCGCGCGCGCGGCATCCCGGAGCGCGAGGCGCGCGCCATGCTGACTGAGGCCTTTCTGCTGGAAGGCCTCGCGCGCCTGCCCGAAACGCTGGAAGCCGACGCGCTGCGCGCCTTCGTGCTGAACCGCCTGCATGCGCTGGAGGCGGCATGAACGCCCTTCAGCCATCGCCGCGTCTGTTCGACGTCGCCCGCGTGCGGGTCGACTTCCCGGTGCTGTCGCGGCAGGTTTACGGAAAGCCGCTTGTCTATCTCGACAACGCCGCCTCGGCGCAGAAGCCGCAGAGCGTGATCGACGCGATGTCGCGGTTCATGGAGACGGCCTATGCCAACGTCCATCGCGGCGTGCATTACCTCTCCGGTACCGCGACCGATGCCTATGAGGCGGCGCGCGACGCGGCGCAGGCCTATGTCAACGCCGGGAAGCGCGAAGAGATCATCCTCACCCATGGCGGGACCGAGGCGTTCAACCTCGTGGCGGAAAGCTATCTGAGCCCGCTGATCCAGCCGGGCGACGAGATCGTGCTCTCCGAGATGGAGCATCACGCCAATATCGTGCCCTGGCATTTCCTGCGCGAGCGGCAGGGCGCGGTGCTGAAATGGGCGCGCATCGGCGACGATGGCGCGCTGGACCTCGATCATCTCGCGAGCCTGATCGGCCCGAGGACCAGGCTGGTCGCCATTGCCCATATGTCGAACGTGCTGGGTACGGTGACGCCGGCGGCGGAGATCGTGAAGCTCGCCCACGCGAAGGGCGTGGCGGTGCTGTTAGATGGCTGCCAGGCGGCGGTCCACGCCCATGTCGATGTGCGGGCGCTCGATTGCGACTTCTATGTCTTCTGCGCGCACAAGCTCTACGGCCCGTCGGGGATTGGCGCGCTCTATGCCAAGGCGGAACATCTGGCCGCGATGCGTCCCTACCAGGGCGGCGGCGACATGATCCGCGAAGTCGGTTTCGACGCCATCACCTATGCGGATCCGCCGCACCGCTTCGAAGCGGGAACGCCGCCCATCGTGGAGGGCGTCGGCTGGAAAGCGGCGTTCGATTATCTGAACGCGCTGGACCGCGCCGGAGCGCATGCGCATGAACAGGCGCTTCTGGCGCGCGCGACGGCGGGCCTGTCGGCGCTGAACTGGGTAAAGATCTATGGCACGGCGCCGGGCAAGGGCGCGATCGTCGCTTTCGATGTGGATGGCGTGCATGCGCATGACCTCGCCACCATCATCGACCGGCGCGGCGTCGCGGTGCGGGCGGGCCATCACTGCGCCCATCCGCTGATGCAGCGTCTGGGCGTCACGGCTACCGCGCGCGCGAGTTTCGCATTCTACAATACGTTCGACGAGGTCGATGCGCTGATCGAGGCCGTGAAGGCGGCCCGGGAGATGCTGGCATGAGCGCCGCCGACGCCCACGCGACACTTAACGAGACGCAGCTGAATGAGCTGACCGATCGCATCATTCGCGAACTGAAGACGGTCTTCGACCCGGAAATTCCGGTCGATATTTTCGAACTCGGACTGATCTACAAGATCGACGTGGATGACGACATGAAGGTCGACATCGACATGACGCTCACCGCGCCGGGCTGCCCGGTCGCCGGTCAGATGCCGGGCTGGGTGGAGGAGGCTGTCAGGCGCGTGCCGGGCGTTGCCGACGTGAAGGTGACGATGACGTTCGACCCGCCCTGGGATCCCTCGCGCATGAGCGAGGAAGCGAAGCTCGAACTGAACATGTTCTGATTGAACGCGGCGTCGAACGTAACAATATACCGTCCATGACCGACCTTTCGTCAGACATCCCGGCCCCCCGCCGTCCGCGCCGCGAGCGGCCCAAGGTCGTGCGCCTGACCGAGGCGGCGGCGGCACGGATCAAGGCGATCATGGACGCCGCCCCCGGGCGCTATGTCGGCGTGCGGGTGGGCGTCAAGAACGGCGGCTGCGCCGGCATGGAATACACGATGGAATATGCCGAAAGCCGCGGTCCCATCGACGAGGTGGTCGAAGACCAGGGCGTGACGCTGCTGGTCGAGCCCAAGGCGGTGCTGTTCCTGCTCGGCACCGAGATGGACTACGTCACCGAAAAGCTCTCGGCCCGCTTCGTGTTCAACAATCCGAACCAGACCGACGCCTGCGGCTGCGGCGACAGCGTCACCATCGTGCCCGCCGCCGGGGCCGACGCCTGACCGTCCTCATCCGCGAAGCCGATCTCGCCGCCGATGCCGCCGGCATCGCGGCGCTCGACGCCAGCTTCGAGACCCGCGCACGCCTCGCGGTCAGTGAAACGGCGGACGGATTCGCGCTGAGGGAAGTCGCCATCCCCGAACAGACCAAGCGGTTCTGGGTCTACGATCTCGATCGTGCCGATCGCGACTGGGACGAGGCCCATGTCGCGGTGGAGGATGGCCGCATCGTCGGCTTCGTCGCGACCTCATGGCAGTTCTGGAACCGCCGCGTGGTGCTCTGGCACATCTATGCCGACCGCCGCGTGCGGGGGCACGGGCTGGGCCACCGGCTGATCGACACGGTTTATGAGCGCGCCTGGCGGCAGACGGCGCTGGCGATCTTCCTGGAGACCTCGAACTTCAACGTGCCGGGCATACGCTGGTACGAGCGCCAGGGTTTTCGCCTGGGCGGGCTGGACACCACGCTCTACAGCGGCGTCGCGGCGGCCGAGGAAGTCGGCGTCTATCTGGTCAGGACGCTCTAACCCGGCGCGTCCATCCGCCGCGCCGGTTTCCGATTGCGGGGATTTGCCCCTGCCGCCGGCATTTCCGATACTCCGCGCCAGTTCACGCCGGGCCGCTCAGCCCCGGCGCCTGGGGGAGTCATCATGGTTCGTGCGTCCGACGTCCTGCCGCTGGTTCAACCCGCGCTGGTGAAGTTCATCGCCTTCCTGAACGGCGCGCCGGCCGATCCTGCGGCTTCGCTGGAGGAACTGGCGAAGTCCTATGCCGACGCCAAGGGCAGGCAGGGCCGCGATACGGTCGCCGCTAAGATCGGCATGAACGACGCCGAACTGACCATGTTCGACGCGACGCTGCGCGAAGGCATCCGGCGGGTAGGGCGGCTCGCCCCCGACGCGCCGTCCTACGAGATGCGCAACGCCACCATCGCGGGCCTGCGCCTGCTGTCGTGGCTGGAGACCATCGCCGACCGCAAGCCGGAATTCGGCTTCGCCGTCACGCTGCCCGGGCAGGACGACGAGGTCGGGCGCAAGCAGGTGCGCGCGCTGGAGCTGATCCTGCGCAGCCTCATCACCGAACGCTACGAGGATCAGCCGGCGCTGATCGCCCGCCTGAAAGACCTGCTGAGCGAGAAGGTGGTGCAGCAATGGCTGACCTCGGCCGACCGCGGCG
Organism: Alphaproteobacteria bacterium; assembly: GCA_027492655.1. GTDB lineage: Bacteria > Pseudomonadota > Alphaproteobacteria > Micropepsales > Micropepsaceae > JADZAI01. The sequence goes on from JAPUEF010000238.1 coordinate 4,022, forward strand.
ACGTGCTGTCGGGCACGACCTTCTCGGAACTCTCCAGCCTCTTCGTATCGACGCAGGAATATCCGAACTACGACCCGCTCTATAAAGACACGCCGCTGCTGACCCTGCTGAAGGAAAAGCGCGTCACCATCCGCAATTATCTCGACGACATCCGCCGCATCCGCAACGTGCTGGCGCACAATAAGCGCGTCAGCCCGGCGCAGATGTCGCTGCTGAACATGTATTACGACGAGTTGGTCGAGCCGCTGCAGGAAGCGCACGACCAGGGCCGCACGAAAGTGAACCCGGAGCTGTTTCTGGATGTCAGCCGCGAGGAGCTGAACGGCTATTTCAACACGCTGTCGGAAGACGTGAAGGGCGTGAAGGACGACATCGCCGATCTGCGCATCGAACTGGGCGGCAAGCTGGACGATGTGAAGAAGGATACCGCCGCCATCCGCGAGACGACCTCGCGGATCGAAAGTGGCGCCAAGGCGGCGAACTCGAAACTGTGGGTCGTGCTGGCCAGCCTTGTCGGAATCGCGGCGGTTGTCGGTGCGATCCTCTATTTCACGCTGGGTAACAAGGAAACGACGGATCGCATCGCCGGCGACACGTCGGCCACCCGCGAAACCGCAGATCGCATCGAAGGTAAGACCGACAAGATCGGCGGCGATACGGCCGAGATCAAGGACACCACCGCCCGCATCGAAAGCTCGATCGGCGAGATCGCGGACGCCTTCAAGCGCATCGACAAGAATGGCGGCGTCATCGAGAACGCCGCATCGCCCGCCGAGCATTATCACAACGCCATCGTGTACGAGCAGCGCGGCGACAGCGCCAATGCGCGCAAGGAATACATGGCGTTCGCGGAAGCCGACGTGGACGCCATCGACGTGTACGAGCGTTTCGCGCGTCTGGTCCGCGTGCAGGACGGCCGGGCAGGGGCGCGCGAGGTATTCTCCAGCCTCTCTTCGCGCCTGAAGGCCCCGGCGTTGAAGCTCGTTTATGCGATGCAGTTCGACGATGCCGAACGCACGAAGCGCATGGAAGACTTCATGTCGGCCAATGCCGATTACGGTCCCGGTTATTATCTGTTGGCGCAGGAATACTCCGAGGAGCGCACGGGCGGTCAGTCGGTGGCCGACAAGCAGCGCGAGTTCGATCTGATGAACAAGTTCATCGAGGCCGACGCCGGCGGCTCGCTCATCAGGCATTTCGTCGATCAGCAGGTGCTGGGCGAATGGCTGGATCGCGCCCGCCAGCGCGTGAAGGTGCTGGAGCCTCAGCTTCAGGCCACGCGTTCGCAGCCGACGCTGGTGCAGAGCCGCAACAATGCCGGATGGTCCGTGACCTTCATCATTCCGGAGGCCGCGACGCAGATCTTCTATCGCCTGGGTGAGACGGGTGAATTCGTCGATACCGGCTCCAGCGGCATGATCGACCAGCGCACGGGCAAGCCTTCGCCGAACTCGTGGATTTCGCTGCCGGTCGATCAGCAGTCGGTCACGATCTACCTGAAATACGTCAACATGAACGGGCAGGAGATGGGTCCGTTCGCGCTGCCGTTCACCGCCGGCGCCTCGGCGCTGGGCGAGGAGCACAAGCGCATGCTTGAGATGACGTGGACATCGTGGGTGGTCATCCAGGCGAATCCCGGCAAGCCGGAGCAGCAGCTCATCTATTACACGGGTGTGGTCTCGTGGCGCTGCGGCGTCGAGCGGATGATGTACTCGTTCAATTCGGACGCGGTGGATCAGGAGCTGAAACTGCCGGCTTGCGACGAGAAGGATCCCATGGCGATCCCGAACGACTTCGACCCTTATATGGAATCTCCGCCGGGGCTTCAGAGCATGTCGGTGCAGATCACCTACAAGGACGGCACCAAGTCGGCGATCCACCAGTACAAGCCGCAATAGGCTCTGCGCGCCGCACGGTTAGCGTGCGTTAACATTTGGCGCGCTAACTGGCTCCATGACGACAGGCGGAATCGCGACCACATCCTTGCGCGTCGACGCTGACGGCGCGCCCGCGCGCTGCGGCATCTGCGGCACGGGCGCGTTCGATGCCATTCAACGTCAGTCGCTGGCGCTCGCAGGGCTTGGCCGCCACGATCTGACGTTCGGCGTCTGCACCGCCTGCGGCCATGTTCAGCAGACCCCTCCGGTGCCCGAAAGCGTGATGCTGCGGCATTACGAAACCATGTCGAACTACACGGCGTTCAGCGATGCCGATGCGCTGCGCACTGCGCCGCCGATCCCGCTGACGCAGCGCCTTTTGTCGATCGTCCGCGACACCGGGGTGAGGCCCGGCCGCATCTACGAGATCGGCTGCGCCACCGGCCTGCATCTGCATCAGTTCCGCAAGGCAGGCTGGCAGGTATCGGGCTGCGAGCCATCGCCCCGTGCGGCGCAGCAGGCGGACGAGATATACGCAATCCCCGTGGACGTGGGAGACGAAGCGTCATGCCTGCCGCGTCAGGCGGGGCTCGATGCGATCCTGATGTCGCATGTGCTGGAACATCTGTTCGATCCCCGCGCGGCTGTGACCCGCGCGCATGCCGCGCTGGCCGATGGCGGCCTGCTGGTTCTGGAAGTGCCGTGCGCGACCGCGCCGGACCTGCTGCCGCCTGGCTGGTTCTCATTTGAACATCTCCACTATTTTTCTGCAGAGACCCTGTCGGCGCTGCTCGGCGCGGCGGGGTTCGAGGTGCTGGAGCTGCGCATCGCACCGCGCGCCTTCATCTATCCGGTGATCGCCGTCGTCGCGCGCAAGACCGCCGCGCCCGTCGCCGCGTTGCGTCCGGCGCGGATGGATGGCGCCGCCGCCGTCGCCCGCGCTTATGCGGAACGCGAGCGCGCCATGTGGGCGCGGGCCGCCGCGCGGATGGCGGGGCTGTCCGGCCCGGCGTTCATCTGGGGCGCGGGCGTGCATACCGCGCAGCTGCTGCATTGGACGGGCATCGGCGAACGACTGCAGCTTCGCGGCATCGTGGATCGCGATCCCCAGAAATGGGGCCTGACGCAGGGCGGGACGCCGGTGATCGGGCCCGATGCGTTCTTCGCCGACCGCACCGGCGCGCCGATCATCGTCTCGTCCTTCTATGCCGAACGTGAAATCGCGGCGGGCCTGAATCGGGCGGGTATCCACCCTGACCGGATCGTGACGCTCTACAGCTGAGCGGGCGACAAGGCCCTGCCGTTACGTCATCAAATCGGCTAGAACGATCCGGCTCGCGCCTGACGCGAGTCCAGGAGATTTATGAGCCGCTATCGCAAAAAAGATGTCGCCGGGCAGGCGCTGCGCCCGCAAACCCAGATGATGAGCTTCGGTTACGACCCGGCCCTGTCGGAAGGATCGATCAAGCCGCCGTTGTTTCAACCGAATTGATCCGCGTCGCCATTTTGTGGCACGAGATGTGGTACGATGGTTTGGAAGAAGCGTCACGTCAATACTTTGGTGAAAAGGACGTGGAAGGCATGTTGTCCACACTGAAACCTCTTCATAAGATGATGGAAAAGGGCGGTGAAACGGTCCGCGAAGTCAATTTCCAAACGAATTTCAAACGCGAGCTGGACGACGCTGCGGATTGGTGCAAAAAATTCACCATTTCTCGTGTCGAGACTGATTTGACCCACGCCTGGGACTTGTACTATCATGTCTTCCGTAAAATCGGTAAACTCCCCCAAATGTCGATTTTGGAACTCAAGAATGTGTCGCCAAAACTTCTCGTTGCGCACAATATGGATTTGGCCGTTCCTGGCACCTACAAGGCGAAAAAGGAAGTGGTGCGCATT
>JAPUEF010000239.1 GCA_027492655.1 Alphaproteobacteria bacterium
TTGCAGATTTTGATGGAAAGGCTGCCCGGGCGTGAGCGGGCGCTGAAGCTGTTGCTGATCCCGCGCGACGCGGCGGATGAGGGCAGCGCCATTCTGGAAGTCCGGGCCGGCACGGGCGGCGCGGAGGCCGCGCTGTTCGCCGGCGATCTGGTGGCGATGTATCGCCGCTATGCGATGCTGCAAGGCTGGCGCGTGACGGTGATGTCGATCAGCGAGAGCGACCTCGGCGGCATGAAGGAAGCCATTCTGCTGGTCGAAGGCGCGGGCGTTTTCGCCAAGCTGAAATTCGAGAGCGGCGTGCACCGGGTGCAGCGCGTGCCTCAGACGGAGACGCAGGGCCGCATCCATACGTCGGCGGCGACGGTGGCGGTTCTGCCGGAGGCGGAGGATGTGGAGATCGAGGTGAAGGAGAGCGATCTGCGCATCGACGTCTATCGCGCGTCGGGGGCGGGCGGTCAGCACGTCAACAAGACGGAATCGGCGGTGCGCGTGACGCATATCCCCACCGGCGTTGTGGCGGCCTCTCAGGAAGAGAAGTCGCAGCACAAGAACAAGGCGATCGCGATGAAGATGCTGAAAGCGCGTCTTTACGATGCCGAGCGCCAGCGCGTGGACAGCGCCCGCGCCGCCGACCGCAAGGATCAGGTGGGGTCGGGCGACCGTTCGGAGCGCATCCGCACCTACAATTTTCCGCAAGGCCGCGTGACGGATCATCGCATCAACCTGACGCTCTACAAGCTGGACCGGGTGATCGCGGGCGACGATCTTTCCGAGCTGGTGGATGCGCTGGGCGAGCACGATCAGGCGGCGCGTCTGGCCGCGCTCGACGGGCAGGCGTGAGCACCGCGGGCTCTCTGATCGGCAGAGGCGCCGAGCGGTTGACGTTCGCCGGGCTGGAGACGCCGCAGCGCGAGGCGCGGTTGCTGCTGGCGCATGTGCTGGATACCGCAGCGGCGGAGCTGATTCTGTCGCCCGACCGCCGCGTGACGCTGGATGAGAAGCGTCGTTTCGACGAACTGATCGACCGCCGGGCCGAGCGCGAGCCGTTCGCCTATCTGACCGGACGCCGGGACTTCTGGTCGCTTGAGCTTGAGGTGTCGCCCGCGACGTTGATCCCCCGGCCGGATACCGAAACGCTGGTGGAGACGGCGCTGAAGATCGCCGGCGCGCCGCAGACCCCGCTGTCGATCCTGGATCTGGGGACCGGGACGGGCGCGATCCTGCTGGCTCTGCTGGCGGAATTGCCGCGCGCCGAGGGGCTGGGCGTCGATGTCAGCGCGGCGGCGCTGGAGGTGGCGCGGCGGAACGCGATCCATGCAAAGGTCGCCCCCCGGGCGCAATTCGCCATTTCCAGCTGGTGGAGCCATGTGCGGGGCGCGTTCGACCTGATCGTCTCGAACCCGCCCTATATTCCCAGCCGCGACATCGGCGGGTTGGACGCCGATGTGCGCGATTACGAGCCGCATCTGGCGCTGGATGGCGGGCCGGACGGGCTGGGAGCCTACCGGGCCATCCTGTCGGACCCGCTGCCGCGCTTGTCGCCACGTGGGGCGCTGATCGTCGAGGTGGGGATCGGGCAGGCCGGCGATGTGGCGGCGATGATGCGGGACTCAGGCCTGCACTACACCGCGATTCGGCGCGATCTGGGGGGTGTGGAACGGGTGGTGGCCGGGGCGGTCCATTCGCAAATACTTGAAAAAATTGCGGATTTTCCTGTTGGAGCGGGCCGCGAAACGGACTAAATTCATTGGCAGGGGAAAGGCCGTACGTGGCCGCGTATCCTGCCGCCGCCTTCGGGCGCAGGCATCAGGCGCAGCCGGAACGCGAACGGCCCTGGAGACAGCACCAACGACCGCCGGATTGTTTCAAGAGTCCGCATGTCGCGCGAAGCGGCATTCGGTTCACCGGCGCGAGAGGCTGACGCACCCCTTACGTCATTGTTAGAGGAGAGAGCGCCTTGAACATGAGGCCTCAGCAGGGTGGATTTGGCAAACGCGGCCGTAACCGCAATCGTGGCGGCGGCGGTGGTGGAGGTGGCGGCGGCGGGAATAACAACAACAAGCCGCAGAACATCCTGCACCGGAATTTCGAATCCACAGGCCCGGACGTGAAAGTCCGCGGCAATGCCCAGCACGTTTACGAGAAATATCTCCAGCTCGCCCGCGACGCGAACTCGTCCGGCGACCGGGTGATGGCCGAGAACTATCTGCAGCACGCCGAGCATTACTACCGCATCATCGCGGCGGCTCAGGCGGCGATGCCGCAGCATCAGCCCAGCCAGCAGCAACAGCAGAACCAGCAGCAGAACCAGAACGGCCGCTACGGTCAGCCGCATAACACCGGCGAAGTCGCAGAGGGCGAAAACGGTCAGCCGCGTGAAGAGCCCGCCGGAGCGACGGTGGAGTCCACCGCCCCGCCGCCGCAGGCCGCGCCCGTCGAGGACGAGCAGCCGGTCGTCTGACCTGCTGTCCCGTGTCAGAAGCCGGAGATGGCCGCTTTCGCCTTCTTCGGCAGTCGGGACACGCGTGGACCCGTGCGTCCTTTCTGACTTTTGCCCGTTCCAGAGCTGAACCTGCCGTAGCTTCCTCCCTTTTCCGTCAGGTTCGGGGCGTGCGGCCTTTCGTTACCTTCGTTCCCGGATCGATCAGAACCGGAGACGTCATATGCTTGCCTGCGCGCGCTCTGCCCGTTGTTTTCGGGGCCTGCCGCTGCAGCGCCTCGCCGTGTTGCTGACGGCGACCGCTCTCGTGACGCCAGCGCTTGCCCAGGGCATTCCCGGCCAAAGTTTTACGGACATGTATGTCCGCACCCAGAGCGTCACGACGCAGACCGTGAATGTGCCGGTTTCGAACTTCCTGACGCAGCTGATCGGGCGGCTGAACACCGGGCAGGTGGTGTTCGACCAGAGCTATGCCGCCGCGTTCGGAAGCGGTCTGGTGCAGGGTGCGCTGAACGCGGTGCGGGCGGCGATCACGTCGGCCGGCGGACCGGCGGTGATGATCCTCAGCCCGGTCAGGACGGCGAGCCAGTCGGCCGCGTCATCGTCGAGCACCTCAGCCGATAACCTGGCTGGCACATCTCAAAATCAATATGTGATCGTGTCGTTCGGACCGACCACCGTGGTCGTCGGCGACCGGGGCATCTGCACGACGCCTGGCACAGCTGCGGAACCTCCTGCAGGCTGCAGTCTGCCGGGCACGACCTTCGTGGTCGTCGATGCGGAAGAGAACTTCAATACCGTCACGGTGACGAACGAGGACATCCTCCGCACAACGACGGTGACGACGACGACGACGCTGAACGAGACGTATGAGGTCGTCGGCGTGGTGACGCCGGTGGGCGGGGTGCATGTGGCGCTGATGCGCGAGGCGAGCCTTGGCGGGGAGCGGTTCCTCAAGCGGCTGCTCGGCGGGCCGGACGGGTATCCGGAGGGTGCCGAGGGCGACGGCGAGGCGCTGTTCAACCGGGTCTGGCTGGAGGCCTATGGCGCGTGGGGCGCGCTGGAAGGCGATGGGGATTTCGCGCCGGGCTATGACAGTGATGTCTCTGGCGTCTCGGCGGGGCTGGGGCGCGAAGTCACCGAAGGGCTGACTCTGTCGGCGGGGATCGACGTGTCACGGAGCGACGCTGACATGGCGCTGCCGGGGGACTATCCCGAACGTGGCGCGGCGGACCTCACCCAGATCGGCGTGGTATTGCACAAGGACTGGGGCAGGGCGGAAGCAGGGCTCGCTTTCACCTATGGCTGGGGGACGCTCGAAACCGTGTCGGGCCTGGCCGATCCCGGTGTCTCCACCAGCAAAGCCGATCTCGCGCTATGGGGCGTGGAGGGCTGGTTCGGGATGGCGACGCAGCTGGGCGGAGGCTCGCTGATGCCCTATGCCGGGTTCGTGTGGGTGAATGTCGATCTGGACGGAGCGGTGGAAAGCGGGTCGCCCTTCGCGCTGATCGTCGATGGTGCGGATCATGGCTCTTTCCGGCTGTTCGCGGGGCTGGACTATGCCGAGAGCTTCATGGCGGGGCAGGGCGACATCACGCTGAAGCTCTCGGTCCGCGTGCTGCAGGAGCTTGGCGATGAGGGCTTCGCCCGGAACGCGGCCTTTGTGAGCGGCGGCGGTAGCCTGCCGCTGGTGCTGGCCGACGAGGGCCGCACGGCGGGAGAGGTGGAAGCCGGCCTCTCTTTTGCCTTCGGCGACACCGTCTCGCTCCACACCGGATATGAAGGCCGGTTCTCGGAAGGCTCGGACATTCACGCGGTCAAGGCCGGCGTTACGGTCAGGTTCTGAGTTGTTGCGGTGAGTTAGTCGATCAATGCGACGGGGGCGCCGGGCGTGACGGGGCCGCCTTCGATGATGTCGAGATAGACGCCGCACAGATTGGCCCCGAACGCCTCGTCCAGAAGCTGGGGCAGGCGCATGTCGCGTTCGGCGGTGGCCGGATTCACGTTGGTGGCGGCGCAGCGGACGATCTGCTTGGCGACCCGCGCGCGCACCGGCCCGATGGCGAGGGTGCGGCCGGTCCAGTCCTTCTCCACCCATGGCGCGAGGCCTTCGACATGGAGATTGCCGCGAAAGCGCAGCGGATCGACCGCCGCGCCCTGAACGCGCTCGATGTCACGGACGCTCGCCAGGTTGATCAGCGAGACATATTTCTGCGGCACGTCGGTGAAGTTGAAGCCGGGCGCGGAGACGACGCGCGGCTTGCCGGGCAGCGCCGGCCCCAGATAGGCCGTGAAGAACTGCTCCGCGATGCCGCGCCCTATGGGCGTGGAGAGCTGCGCCCGGCAGACCTGCTTGCCGCCGCGATGGATGGTGAGCGTCGCGGTCTCGTCATCGAAACGGGTTTCGAGCGCGGCGAGCTTTTCGTCGCGCATCAGCATCAGGAACTTGATCTTCGGGAAGTGGCGCGGCGCATCGGCATCGAATTGCGGCGCGCCCTGTTCGACGGCGTAGGCGCGGTCGTTGAACAGTGTCTCGCCCGCGTTCAGTTGCGCGGCCCCCAGCTTTTCCGGCGAAAGGCCTTTGACGGGGTAGCGGTAGAGACTTTCGAGATACGCCATGCCTGAATGCCGCCGATCCGTCAGCCGCTGGTGCGTTCAAGATAATAGTCGCGGCCGTCGAGCGGGTTCTTGCCGCGATACATCGCGTTGGTGTCGTCTTCCGGCGTCAGTTCGATCACCGCCTTGTTGGCTTCGTCGATCAGCTGGACCGTGTCGTCGTCGGTGACGTCCCAGCTGGCGACGTCGCCCAGGAATTCGAACTGGGTGGCGCAGTCGCCCATGTCGGCGCGATAGTGGCCGTCTTCCTCTTCCGCAAAAAGGATGACCTGGCAGCCGCGAGCCTTGCCGTCAGCCTGCGAGAAGACGAACTGGCCTTCGTGGCCCGCGGCGCCTTCGGTCGGCGGCGGGTTGGGTTGGTCTTGCGCGCTGGCGGTCAGGACGAGGGTGAGGGCGGCGGCGGCCGTCAGAGCGCGGAACATCGGGTTCTCCAATCAAATGACGGTCCTCAATAAGCGGGTCGCGCGGCGATTGGCAGGCGACAGCGCGTCGCGGGGACGGCTTGCGGAAAACGGGTCTTCTCCCCACATCGGGGATGGTCTTCGAGGCCCGTCGTACCGTGCCCGTCAGGGGCGGCCAAAGGCGGATGCGCTCATCAGGAGGGACTTATGGATTTCGAGAAATATACCGAGCGGTCGCGCGGATTTATGCAGTCGGCGCAGGGGCTTGCCCTGCGGTCGGGGCATCAGCGCTTCGCCCCCGAACATCTGCTGAAGGTGTTGCTGGATGACGAGGAAGGCCTTGCCGCCGGGCTGATCGGCGCGGCGGGCGGCGATGCGAAAGCGGCGCTGGCCGGGGCCGAGGCGGCGCTGAAGAAACTTCCGCGCGTGGAAGGCAGCGGGGCGGGGCAGGTTTATCTGGCGCCGGAGACCGCCAAGGTCTTCGATATGGCCGAGAGCCTGGCGAAGAAGGCCGGTGACAGCTTCGTCACAGCCGAGCGCTTGTTGCTGGCGCTGGCGATGACGCCGAACACCGAAGCCGAGAAGATTTTGAAGACGGCGGGCGTCAACCCGACAGCGCTGAACCGCGCGGTCGAGGATCTGCGCAAAGGCCGCACCGCCGACAGCGCGACGGCCGAGAACGCCTATGACGCGCTGAAGAAATATGCCCGCGACCTGACCCAGGCTGCCCGCGACGGCAAGCTCGATCCCGTGATCGGGCGCGACGAGGAAATCCGCCGCACCATCCAGGTGCTGGCGCGGCGCACCAAGAACAATCCGGTGCTGATCGGCGAGCCGGGCGTCGGCAAGACCGCGATCGCCGAAGGGCTGGCGCTGCGCATCGTCAATGGCGACGTGCCGGAGAGCCTGAAGAACAAGACGCTGATGGCGCTCGACATGGGCGCGCTGATCGCCGGCGCGAAATATCGCGGTGAGTTCGAGGAGCGGCTGAAATCCGTTCTGAACGAAATCACGGCGAGCGCGGGCGGCGTGGTGCTGTTCATCGACGAGATGCACACGCTGGTCGGCGCGGGCAAGGCGGACGGGGCGATGGACGCCTCGAACCTTCTGAAGCCCGCCCTGGCGCGCGGCGAACTGCATTGCGTCGGCGCGACGACGCTGGATGAGTATCGCAAACATATCGAGAAGGACGCGGCGCTGGCGCGGCGCTTCCAGCCGATCTTCGTCGGCGAGCCGACAGTGGAAGACACCGTCTCGATCCTGCGCGGCCTGAAGGAAAAGTACGAGCTGCATCACGGCGTGCGCATTTCGGATGCGGCGCTGGTGGCGGCGGCGACGCTGTCGGATCGCTACATCTCCGACCGCTTCCTGCCCGACAAGGCGATCGACCTCGTCGATGAGGCGGCCTCGCGTTTGCGGATGCAGATCGATTCCAAGCCCGAGGAGCTGGACGAGCTGGATCGGCGCGGCATCCAGCTGAAGATCGAGCGTGAGGCGCTGAAGAAGGAAACCGATACGGCGTCGCGCGACCGGCTGGAGAAGCTTGAGAAAGAGATCGCCGAGATCGACGAGAAGTCGGAAAGCCTGGCCGTGAAGTGGCGCGCCGAGAAGGACGCCCTGAAAGAGGCGACCGGCATCAAGGAGAAGGCCGATCAGGCGCGGCTGGAGCTGGAACAGGCGCAGCGGCGCGGCGATCTCGCGCGGGCGGGTGAGCTGGCCTATGGCGTGATCCCCGATCTGGAGAAAAAGCTGAAGGCGGTGGAGGAGCAGAAGTCTGCGTCTCTGGCGAATGAGGCCGTCACGGAGTCGCAGATCGCCGGCGTGGTCAGCCGCTGGACCGGCATTCCGGTCGACAAGATGCTGGAAGGCGAGCGCGAGAAGCTGCTCCACATGGAGGAGGGGCTGGAAGCGCGCGTCGTCGGGCAGGACGATGCGGTGCATGCCGTGTCGAACGCGGTGCGCCGCGCCCGCGCCGGCCTGCAGGATCCGAACCGGCCTATCGGCAGTTTCATGTTCCTGGGGCCGACGGGCGTCGGCAAGACCGAGCTGACCAAGGCGCTGGCCGCGTTCCTGTTCAACGACGACACCGCCCTCGTGCGCCTCGATATGTCGGAATACATGGAGAAGCATTCGGTGGCGCGTCTGATCGGCGCACCTCCGGGTTATGTCGGCTATGAAGAAGGCGGCGCGCTGACCGAAGCGGTGCGGCGGCGGCCATATCAGGTGATCCTGTTCGACGAGATCGAGAAGGCGCATCCGGATGTCTTCAACGTGCTGCTGCAGGTGCTGGACGACGGTCGCCTGACCGACGGCCAGGGCCGCACGG
>JAPUEF010000240.1 GCA_027492655.1 Alphaproteobacteria bacterium
CCACTTCGCCGCTTTACGCCTCGCGGTCGCTCTGGAGGAAGCGGCCGATCAGGCCGCCCAGCACGCCGCCGACGATCGGGGCGACCCAGAACAGCCAGAGCTGCGAGAGCGCGGTGGCCGGGCCGCCGGCGGGGAATTCCGCGAAAAGCGCGACGCCGGTCGAACGGGCCGGGTTCACCGAGGTGTTGGTGACGGGGATCGAGACGAGGTGGATCAGCGTCAGGGTCAGACCGATGGCCAGCGGGGCGAAGCCCGACGGCGCCTTGGCGCTGGTGACGCCGACGATGACGATCAGGAAGATCGCCGTCAGAACGACCTCGATCAGGGCGGCGGACTCAAGCGAGTATTTGCCGGGCGAAAGCTCGCCGAAACCGTTGGTCGCGAAGCTGCCGACGGGAATGCCCGCGCCGTTGCCCGTGGCGATGACGTAGAGCACCCAGCTGGCCGCGACCGCACCGGCGACCTGCGCCAGGATATACGGGCCGGCATCGAGCGGGCTGGTGCGGCCGGCGGCCACGAGGCCGAGCGTCACCGCGGGATTGAAATGGCCGCCCGAGATATGGCCCACGGCATAGGCCATCGCCACGACGGTCAGGCCGAACGCCAGCGCGACACCGGCGAAGGCGATGCCCAGATTGACGACGCTGGCCCCGACCGGAACGCCGAAATTGGCGGCCAGCACGGCCGAACCGCAGCCGCCGAAAACGAGAACGAAAGTGCCGATGAATTCGGCCGACAGCTTGCGCGTCAGCGACATGACGAAATACCCCCCGGGGACCATTCCCCTGTTCGCATCCTAGCAGTTTTCCGCCGCGCTCACACGGCAGAGTTTGCCGCATCCTTCAGGATACTGGACAGGCATCTTCTTTGTTTTCAGTTACTTAAGTCTGGCACGGCGCTTGCGGAGGGTTAACAGGGGCAAAAGCCCCGACAGGGGCGAGACCGCCCCGGTCCACGCGAAGGAATCCGCAAGGCCATGGATAACGCGCTGCTGCTCAGCCTCTCCAACCAGATGGTGGCGCGCCGCTCCATGGAGGTGATCGCGAACAATATCGCGAACATGAACACCACCGGATTCAAGCGCGAAAGCCCCGTTTTCGAGGCCTATATCGTGAAGGTCGATGCCGAGGGCGGCTTCGGGCGCACGAAAAAGCCGCTGTCCTTCGTGCGCGACACGCTGGCGACGCACGACATGTCGAACGGCGAACTGAAGACCACCGGCAACCAGCTCGATCTCGCGATCGAGGGCGACGGCTTCTTCACGATCTCGACCGCCGACGGCGAACGCTACACCCGCAACGGCAATTTCGGCCGCGACGACACCGGCCGCCTCGTCACCTCGTCGGGCAACCCGGTCCTGGACGATGGCGGCTCGGAGATCGTCTTCGCCCCCGAAGAAACGCAGGTCACCATCGCCCGCGACGGCACCATCTCGACCGAACAGGGGATTCGCGGACGCATCGGCGTCGTCCGGTTCGAGAACCCGCAGACGCTGGAGCCGACCGGCGATTCGCTGTGGAAGGCCACCGACACGCCGACCCTCGCCGAGGGCAATGTCGTGTCGCAGGGCATGCTTGAAGGTTCCAACGTCCAGCCCGTCGCGGAGATGGTGCGGATGATCGACGTGATGCGCTCCTATCAGTCCTCGACCGAATTGCTCAGCGCCGGCGACGATCTTTCGCGCCGCGCCGTGCAGAAGCTCGGCGAGACACGGGTCTGAGGCGAGGAAGGGAGACTAGTCCATGCGTTCCATGAATATCGCCTCGACCGGCATGCTGGCGCAGCAGCTGAACGTCGAAGTCATTTCCAACAATATCGCGAACATGAACACGACCGGGTACAAGGCGCAGCGCGCCGAGTTCCAGGATCTGCTGTATCAGAATCTCGAACGCCCCGGCGCCACCACCTCAACCGCCGGCACGATCGTGCCCTATGGCATCCAGATCGGCCTCGGCGTGAAGCCGGCCGCGATCTACCGCATCACCGAACAGGGCAATCTGAACTTCACCGAGAACCCCTACGACGTCGCCATCGAGGGGCGCGGCTATCTGCGCGTTCTCACCCCCTCGGGCCAAGAGGCCTATACCCGCGCCGGCGCGCTCGGCCGTTCGGCGGAAGGCCAGCTCGTGACGCCCGACGGCTTCACCGTGCAGCCCGGCATCACCATTCCGCAGGACGCCACCGACGTCGCCATCAGCGCGCAAGGCCAGGTGACGGTGCGCCTGCCCGGCCAGACCGCGCCGCAGCAGGTCGGCCAGCTCGATCTCGCGATCTTCGTCAACGAAGGCGGCCTCGAAGCGCAGGGCGACAATCTGTTCTACGAGACGGCGGCCAGCGGCCCGGCCATCGTCGGCCAGCCCGGCACGCAGGGCTACGGCGCGGTCAAGCAGGGCTTCCTCGAAACCGCGAACGTCAACCCGGTCTCCGAGATCACCAGCCTCATCACCGCGCAGCGCGCCTACGAGATGAACGCGAAGGTCATCTCGGCGTCGGACGAGATGATGTCGATGGCGTCGCGTCTGAGGGGCTGAACCATGAAGATCGCCGCCTTCCTCATCGCCGCCTTCGCCGCCGTGGCGCCCGCTGCCGCACTGACGGTGGAAGAGGCGCTGCTGGATCAGCTGATCGCCAAAGGCGCGCCCGAGGACGGCGCCGTCGCCATCGTCGGCCGTGTGCCCACCGGCCTCGACGGCGATACGCTCGACGTCGCCAGGCTCGACTACAATGTCGAGACCGGGCGCTTCGTCGCGCAGGTCCGCCTCGCCAGCGGCCGGCTCTTCGGCATGCAGGGCAAGATCGACGACGGCACGGACGTGCCGGTTCTGACCCGCGCGCTGAAGACCGGCGACATCGTCGCGCCCGACGATGTGATGTTCGTGCGCATGGCCGTCTCGCGGGTGCCGCGCGGCTCGGTCAGCGACGCCGACCGGCTGATCGGCTTCTCGGCCAAGCGCCAGCTGCGGGCCGGCCTGCCGCTGCGCGAAAGCGACGTGCAGAAGCCGCTGGTCGTGCGCAAGGGCGATGCGGTGACGATGGTGTTCCGCGCGCCCGGCATCGAGCTGACCTCGCGCGGCCGCGCCATGACCAATGGCGGGGTCGGCGACACCGTCGCCGTCGTCAACGCCCAGTCTCTGAAACAGATCGACGCCGTCGTGCCCGGCGCCGGGACGGTGAACGTCTCGCGCGACGCAGCGGCCGTGAATTGAGCACGCAGGAGAATCCCATGCGCTTCGTACGTTTGGCCGGACTAGCCGCCTCCTTAAGCCTTCTGGCCGCCTGCAACACTGTGGACCGCCTGGAGCAGATCGGCGCGACCCCGCCGCTGACCCCGGTGATGGACCCCACCCAGTCGCCCGACTATCGCCCCGTGAACGTGCCGATGCCGCAGCAGGAGCAGGTCGCCTATCAGCCGAACTCGCTGTGGCGCGAAGGCAGCCGCACCTTCTTCAAGGATCAGCGCGCCGCGCGCGTCGGCGACGTGCTGACCATCAATATCGAGATCGACGACAAGGCCAAGGTCGCCAACACCTCGGCGCGCGGCCGCACCAATACGGAAAATTCCGGGGTGCCGAACCTGCTGGGCTTCGAGACCCAGATCGGCGGCGTTCTGCCTGACGGCGCCGATCCTTCCAAGCTGCTGAGCATGAATTCCGACAGCAACAGCCGCGGCACCGGCAGCGTCGATCGCAGCGAGAAGATCAACCTGACCATCGCCGCCATCGTCACGCAGGTTCTGCCGAACGGAAATCTGGTGATCCAGGGCCGCCAGGAAGTGCGCGTGAACTACGAAGTGCGCGAACTTCTGGTCGGCGGCATCGTGCGGCCCGACGACATCGCCAACGACAACACCATCAACCACACCCAGATCGCCGAAGCGCGCATCTCCTATGGCGGGCGCGGCCAGATCACCGACGTTCAGCAGCCGCGCTACGGCCAGCAGTTCCTGGACGTGATCTGGCCGTTCTGACGCCGCCGCGACAATCGATCTTGCCGAAAGGCCGGAGGGAACTCCGGCCTTTCGCTTTTCGGCCTTTCGCTTTTCCGTCCTTCGTTTTCGGCCGTCGCTTTAACGATTCTCACGTTTTCACCCGGCTTGCCGGAACTTGCTGGCGTTCTTCCCCGTTTCGGACAAGATCTTCTTTAAGGGGACGGGCCCTGACCTTCGCGAGGAATTTCGGCTGGCTGTTGCTGACTGCGGCATTCGTCGCAGGCGCGCTGGCGATGCGCGGCAGCCTCTAAAGCGCGTCCATCCATGTCCGTTCTTGGCGTCGCACCAGACGCGCCGCTGGGTCTTGTCGTCAATCGCCATGCCGGAACCGTCCGCCGCCTCGGCCTGACGGCAGTGGAGGAGATGTTCCGCGCGGCGCTGGGCGCGCGCCTCGTCGCCTTCCATGCCGGCAGCGGCAAGGATATGCCGCATCTCGTCGCCGAGGCGCGGCGCGCCGGGGCGGCGATCATCCTGCCGCTCGGCGGCGACGGCACCTGCACCGCCATCATCGAGACGGCCCGAAAGGAAGGCTTCGTCGCCTCCGCATTGCCCGGCGGCACCAAGAACATTCTGGCCAAACGCCTTTGGGGCGAGGACGCGAGCCTTGAGGATATCGCCGCGGCGATCGGCGAAGGCCGCACTATGGTGCGGATGATGGACGCCGGCGCGGCGAACGGGCGGCTGTTCTTCGTCGGCGCCAGTTTCGGCATGATCCCGCATCTGGCGCGGGCGCGCGAGCGCCTGCGCGGACGTGCGGAACCGTCAGGCCTGTGGGCGGCGCTGCGCCATGTCGCGCGGCTGGGCCGGCGCGGGCTGTTTCATCCGCGTGTGGTCGCGACTGCGCCGGAGGTCGACGCGGTGCGATGCGCGGCGCTGATGGTCTCGGTGAAGTCGATCGACGAGATGCTGCTGCGCCCCGGCGAGAAGGACGACCCGGCATCCTTCGACTGCGCCGCCGCCTCGCCCGACGGCTGGGCCGCCCTGACTTGGCTGGCGCTGCGCGCCATGTTCACCGACACCTGGCGCAACCAGACGACGGTGACGAGCTTCAACGCGCCGGAACTGACGGTCGAAGGCCGCAGCCCGCTCGCCCTGGCGCTGGACGGCGAAGCCATCGCCGCCGCCAGCCCCGTGAAACTGACCCTGCTGCAGAACGCGATCCCGCTGCTGGGCCGCGCCGCCTAGCCCGGCGCGCCATAGGTTGTGGTCGCCCACTCCATCCAGCGCCGGTTCAGCGCCGCCGCGTCGGCGGGAAGGCCCTGCGCCGCGCCTTCTGCCGCCAGCCATTCGTCGAAACTGGTGCCCTTCGCCATCGCTGTGGCGATGACGCCGAGAACGCCGGGCTTGCCCTCGGCGATCAGGAAATCGGCGAAGACGCGGCCCTCGGCATAGAAGGCGGAGGTCGCGCGCGCGCCGCCGGGCGGACCTGCCGCGATCACCACCCGGCTGCCGCTGGTCGGCGCGCCGGGCGGCGTTTCGCGCGTCTTGCCTTGTTCGGGATGCGCCATGGCGAGGAAGTCCGGCAACGGCGCGATCCCCTGCCCCTCCGCCCAGAGATCGCGGAAACGCATGCGCCGCGTGTCCGCCGTCGCTTCGTTCTCGAAGACGAGGCCGGAAACCTCGTCGAGCCAATCCGGCCCCGGACTGCCGTAGTGCTTGGGGATTTCGGTTTCGTCGCCGTCCGCGAAGTCCGACCAGAAGACACGGGAGAACCACAGATGTCCCATCTCGTGCGCGGCGGCGGACGGCCCGCCGATATTGGCGCGCAGCTCGTCCAGCTTGTCGGCGACGATCTTGTCTTCCTGCTGCTTGTCGAGATTCGGGATGCTGGCGCGGATGCTCTCGCGCAGCTTCTGCTCGAACTGCGCGACCAGCGGGCCGGCATCGACCCAGGGCAGCACCGCCGGATAACCCGCCGCCTTCAGACCTGCGATCTCCGCGCCGGTGGGGTTATCGAACACCACCGCATAAGCGGGTGCGGGCTGGCCGAACACGCTCTCGAACACGGGACGACCGGCCTCGATCGCCGCGACGATGCCCTCGGCCTGCGCCGCGTCCGGCCCCAGAACCACCCCGCCCGGGCCTTCCGCGCAGGCCGCCAGGCGGTCGATCCTGACCGCGTCGCAACGCACCCCCGCCTCAGCCGTCGCCGCCAAAGCCATCGCCGCCAGACCCAGCCACTTCATCGCCGTCCCCTTCGCATAGTGCAGCCGTCAGCCGACGCGAGGTGGGCGCGCCGTGCAATTCACAGCCTCGTCACATCACGCAAGCGTCAAAAGAAAAGCCGGGCGCGAGGCCCGGCCTGGAAGTCCGTGATGACGCCATCCGGCCTATTCGTCGCGATAGACCTTCTCGCGGCGCTCGTGGCGTTCCTGCGCTTCGATCGACAGCGTGGCGATCGGGCGCACGTCGAGACGGCGGAGCGAAATCGGCTCGCCCGTTTCTTCGCAGAAACCGTACGAGCCGTCGTCGATCCGGCGCAGCGCCGCATCGATCTTCGAGATCAGCTTGCGCTGCCGGTCGCGCGTCCGCAGCTCAAGGTTGCGATCGGCTTCGGACGTGGCGCGATCCGTCAGATCGGCGTGCTGCACCGTCTCCTGCGCCAGGCTCGCCAGCGTTTCCTTGCTTTCGTTGCGGATGTCGTCTTTCCAGACCATCAGCTTGCGGCGGAAATATTCGCGCTGGCGGTCGTTCATGAACGGCTCGTCGTCCGACGGCCGATAATCGGTAGGCAGAATTACACCCATACGACCAGAATCTCCCTCGGATGCCGTACCCCGATGGCGCGGCTTATAGCTACGCACCGATTGAGGCACAACGGGGGCCGGCAGAGAGGGTCGGCGGAACTCCGGCGCGTGTGGTACGCGCCGGGCGTCAGGCGTAGTCGAGCTTTGCGAGTTCGACCTGCGCCCGCAGGTCGATCTCGTCGATCACGCCCTGCAGTCCGGGCTCGTTGAAATCGTCGCGGCGCTCGGCCACCAGCGTCGTCAGCCGGCGCAGGGTCTGGCGCGGCACCGCGCCGGTCAGCAGGCCCAGCTTGATGTCGTCCAGCAGGTCCAGCATGTCGTTCGCGCGGCGCACCGCGCGGCGGCGGCCGGTCAGCGGATCGTCGGCGGCCTGCATCGCCAGCAGCGAATCGAGCGCCGCCACCTGCAGACTGGCCGTTGCGGCGACCGCCGCCCGGGCATCGGCGCCCGGACCTACGGAGAACGCGCCGCCCGCCCCGCCGGCTTTGGGGCCGGAAGACTTCGAGACGGCATCGGGGCGGCGGGGGCCTTCAATACGCATGGGCGGTTTCGTCCGGTGAACGTGACGTCAAAATCGGCCCCCATCGTTAAGAGTCTCCTAACAAAGATTGACGGCCCGGCAGATTTTGCCGCCGGAGGCGCTTTTCGCTTGGGTCTCGATGGTGAATTTCGCGGAAATCCGGGGTCTCCGGCTGGCATGTCGTTCGCAAGGCGTTGGGCGGGGCAGTAGGCCCTTGCAGGACAATCCAGGCCGACGCGACCATGAACCTGATCCGCCGCCTCCTCATTCCGGCCCTTGCGGCCGTCCTTGCGCTGACCCCGCTGGCCGGCCCCGCCGCCGCTTTCTCGCGGATCAAGGATCTCGCCGATGTCGAGGGCGTGCGCGACAATATGCTGGTCGGCTACGGCCTGGTGGTCGGCCTCAACGGCACCGGCGATTCGCTGCGCAACGCCCCGTTCACGCTGCAATCCATCCAGTCGATGC
>JAPUEF010000241.1:0-248 GCA_027492655.1 Alphaproteobacteria bacterium
AATTTTCTCCACGGACCACCAGACGTGGCTCGCCCCCCCGCTGCACGCCCTCGCCGGCGCCGCGCCCCGGCGGGCGACCGGCCACGACAACGGCTTTATGAACAAGATCACCGCGCTCCGCGGCGACGCCGATCCGCGCAAGGACAAGGCGAAAGCCGACAAACCGAAATCCGAAACCGCGCCGCCCGCAAACATGCAGCCTGCCAAGCCTCCGGCGAAGCAGGGGCCATTCGCGGGCCTGCTCGGCC
>JAPUEF010000241.1:258-7679 GCA_027492655.1 Alphaproteobacteria bacterium
ACGAAAGCTAGGGACAGTCATGGGATTCAAGTGCGGCATCGTCGGCCTTCCGAATGTGGGCAAGTCGACTCTCTTCAACGCCCTCACCCAGACCGCGGCGGCGCAGGCCGCCAACTATCCCTTCTGCACCATCGAGCCGAATGTCGGCGAGGTCGCGGTGCCTGATCCGCGCCTTGAGATTCTGTCGAAGGCGGCCAAGTCGGCCAGCATCATCCCCACCCGCATCTCCTTCGTGGACATCGCCGGTCTGGTGCGCGGCGCGTCACGGGGCGAAGGCCTCGGCAACCAGTTCCTCGGCAATATCCGCGAGGTGGACGCCATCGTTCACGTCCTGCGCTGCTTCGAGGACGGCGACATCACCCATGTCGAAGGCAAGATCGACCCCATCGCCGACGCCGACACGGTCGATACCGAGCTGATGCTCGCCGATCTCGACAGTCTGGAGAAACGCATCCAGCCGCTCGAGAAGAAAGCCAAGAACGGCGACAAGGAAGCCATCGCCCTCGCCGCCCTGATGAACAAGGCGCTGGTGCTGCTGCGCGACGGCAAGCCCGCCCGCCTCGCGAAGATCGACCCCGATGAACAGAGCGCCTTCGAGCAGCTCGGGCTCATCACCTCCAAGCCGGTCCTCTATGTGGCGAATGTCGAGGAAGAAAGCGCCGCCACCGGCAACGCTTTCTCGGCCCGCGTTCAGGAAAAGGCGAAGGCCGAAGGCGCGGAATGCGTCGTCTTTTCGGCCCGTATCGAATCCGAGATCGCCGTGCTGCCGCCGGAAGAGCGCGCCGGCTTCCTTGAGGCCGTCGGTCTTCCCGAAGCCGGCCTCGACCGCATGATCCGCGCCGGCTACGCGCTGCTCGGCCTCGTCACCTATTTCACCGTCGGCCCGAAGGAAACGCGCGCCTGGACCATCGTGAAGGGCACCAAGGCGCCCAAGGCGGCGGGTGTGATCCACACCGATTTCGAGAAGGGCTTCATCCGCGCCGAAACCACCGCCTATGACGACTATGTCGCGGCGGGCGGCGAAGCGGGCGCCAAGGAAGCCGGCAAGATGCGGCTGGAAGGCAAGGAATACGTCGTGAAAGACGGCGATATCCTGATGTTCCGCTTCGCGAACTGACGCAACTTATGGGTGTATTGCCTCGCTGATCCGCGGGCGTTCAAATCGGCGCTCCGTCGCCGATGAGGAGCTGCGCCGATCATGCCGCCTGCCCCACCGACCATGCCGGTCACGCTGTCGACGCCGTTCGAGTCCGCCAAACACGGCTTCCACTTCTCGAACAACGACACGGTCTGGAACGTCCCCGGCACGCCGATCCACGGCAAGTTCCTGTGCGGCGGCATGGTCTATACGGCGCTCGACTATTTCTACGGCCACAAGCAGATTCCCCAGCGCAAGACCGCGCCTCCGCTCAATCACAAGCTGAACCGCTACATCATCGCACGGCAGAACGCGGCGCATGTCCGCACCGTCTCGCGGATGACCCTCTTCGCGCTCTTCCACGACTGGTATGTCGAAAGCGTCGCAGGCGAATTCGATCTCATCCGCAAGGGCATCGCCGCCGGACGCCCGGTTCCGCTGTTCCTCGTGAAGAAGGATTTCCTGCACGGCCACCACGTTCTGGTGACGGCCTGTCGCTCGAACCCGTCAGAGGCCGGGCCTTTCCTCTTCCTCTACGATCCGAACTATCCCGACAAGACGGCGACGATCTCGCGCTGGGGCAACGAGAAGCTGTTCCGGCTCAACGGGCCGGGCGGCAGCGGCGCCCTGCTCAAAGGCTTCTTCGTCGATCCCAACTACAGCACGCATCGCCCGCCGGACGACCTCGATCCGCCGCCGGAGCCGCCCGCCCCGCCGCCGTTACCGGGGCCAGGTCCAGGCCCGACGCCGCCGCCGACGCCCGTGCCGCCGCCGGCCCCCGGCCCCGCATCGCGCACCTACACCGTCAAAAGCGGCGACAATCTCAGCCTGATTGCACAGCGCCACTATGGAACGCAGGCCCGCTGGCGCGACATTTACGACGCCAACCGCACCGTAATCGGGGCCAATCCCAACCTCATCAAACCCGGACAGGTCCTCACCATCCCGCCCTGATAAGATTCCGCTCGAAATCCCGGGAGGATCGGAGACAATCCGCCTGAAAACACTCAGAGCGGGAATTCTCGATGGGCACGATGATCGAATTGACGGCGTCGGACGGCTTCACCTTCGACGCTTACCACGTCGCCCCAACCGGCCCGCGCAAGGGTGGGCTCGTCCTCATTCAGGAAATCTTCGGCCTCACCGCCTGGATCAAGCGCACGGCGGATCGCTACGGCGCGCTCGGTTACGAGGTCATCGCGCCCTCGCTCTACGATCGCATCGAGCGCGGCTTCATCGCGGTCGAGGTTACGCCCGAAACGCTCCAGAAGGGCGTGAAGCTCGCCACCGAGAACGGCCTGAAGAAGCCCGTCCTCGACATGCAGGCCTGCGCCGACAAACTCAAAGCCTCAGGCCCGGTCTTCGCGGTCGGCTATTGCTATGGCGGCAGCGCCGCCTGGATCGCCGCCTGCGAGGTCGATGGCATCGCGGCGGCCAGCGCCTATTACGGCTCGATGCTGCCCAATCTCGCGCATCTGACGCCCAGATGCCCGGTCATCGCGCATTTCGGCGCGAAGGATGATCACATCCCCAAGGAGAACGTCGATCGCTTCCGGGCCGAAAAGCCGGACGTGCCGGTCTATATGTACGACGCCGGCCACGGCTTCGCGCGCGACGGCAGCGCCGACTATCACCAGCCCTCCGCCGATCTGGCGCTGGAGCGCACCCTCGCGCTTTTCGCCGCGAACGGCGCGATCGCATGATCGACGTCTATTTCGAAAATCTCCCGGTCGGCGAGATCATCGAGCTCGGCCAGAAGCGCGTCACGCGCGAGGAGATCATCGAATTCGCGACCGAGTTCGATCCCCAGGCGCATCATCTCGACGACGAGGCCGCCAACGCCTCGATCCTGAAGGGGCTTTCGGCCAGCGGCTGGCACACCTGCGCCATCATGATGCGCATGCTGTGCGACGGTCTCGTCCACCGCGCCGCCTCGATGGGCTCGCCCGGCATCGACGAGGTGCGCTGGATGAAGCCGGTGCGCCCGGACGATCTCCTCACCATGCGCGGCGAGGTGAAATCCGCCCGCGTCTCCAAATCGCGGCCCGAAATGGGCATCGTCGATATCGAATGGTCGCTCTTCAACGAGCGCGAACAGGTCGCGCTGATGCGCGCCACCGGCCTCTACCAGGTCAAGAACCCGGAGGCGGCGTGATGTATTGGGAAGACGCCGAACTGGGCGTGACGACGCAGCTCGGCAGCTACACCTTCACTGAAGAGGACATGATCCGCTTCAGCCTGAAATACGATCCCCAGCCGTTCCACATCGATCCCGTGGCGGCGAAGGACTCGTTCTATGGCGGCATCATCGCCAGCGGCTGGCACGTCGCCGCGATCTGGATGAAGCTGATGATCGCCAGCACGCAGAAACGCGCCGCCGCGAGCGAGACCCGCAAAGGCGGCGGCGTTTCGCCGGGCTTTCGCGACCTGCGCTGGATCAAGCCCACCCGGCCCGGCATGACGCTCACCTACGACACCACGACGCACGAAAAGATCGAGCTGAAATCACGCCCTGAACTCGGCCTCATCCGCACGCTCAACCTTGCGGTGGATGAGAACGGCGAGACGGTGATGAGCTTCACCGGCCAGGGCTTCTGGCCCCGCCGCCCGAAGGATTAGGCGCATGCCGTCGAAGACCATCCTGCTCCGTTCGAAACACGAAGGCTTCGTCTTCCGCGCCTATCACGCCTGGCCCGAGGGCGAGACGAAAGGCGGCCTCGTGCTGGTGCAGGAAATCTTCGGCGTCACCGACCACATCCGCGAACTGTGCGACCAATATGCCGCCGACGGCTATGACGTGATCGCCCCGTCGCTTTACGACCGCCAGGAACGCGGCTTCGAGGCCGACTACACGCCGGACGGCATCGCTCAGGCCCTGAAGCTCCGCGACGGCCATGAGATGAAATACGCGGTCGGCGACGTGCAGGCCTGCATCGACTGGCTGCGCGACGAGCGCGGACGCGGGAAGGTTTTCATCACCGGCTATTGCTATGGCGGCACCGTCTCATGGGTCGCCGCCTGCCGCTGCAAGGGTCTCAACGCCGCCAGCGGCTATTACGGGCGCGGCATCGTCGATTTTCTCGACGAACAGCCGCTCGTGCCGATCATCCTGCACTATGGCCGCACCGACGCCTCGATCCCGATGGAACAGGTGGAACAGGTCAGGGCTTTGCACCCGGATATGCCCACCTACATCTACGAAGCCGGCCACGGCTTCAACTCCGACCGGCGCACCGATTACGACGCGACAAGCGCGAAGCTCGCCCGCGAGCGCACGCTGGCCTTGTTCGAGGGCGCGCAGAAAACGGGCCGGCCCTAGAAGGCGGACCATCCACGCCCTTGCGTGTCCGAATGCCGCAGGCGACAGTCACATCGCCGCCGCAAAGTTTCCGGACTCTGGCGTGCTCGCCAACAAAAGCTGGTGCGCCATGAAATCCTTCACAGCCCTCGCTCTCGCCGCCGCGCTCGTCGCGCCCGCCGCCGCTTACGGAACATCGGCGGCCCGCGCGCTCGTCACCGAGTTCGGCCTGTCGACCGACAACGTCTCGCGCGTCGAGACGGATGTGTACGAAGCCGCTTATGGCTACGACCAGATCGTCACCAGCGGATGCTGGGTGAACGCCTATGGCGAAGCTGCGGTCATCACGAACCGTCAGATCATCTTCATCGACGCCAACGAGGTCTGCACCATCGTCGAGCGCCGCCCGCGTCCGAACTAGCCGGCCTTGCGCCGCTCCGGATAAAGGCCGAGCAGCCCCTCTTCGGTGGCCGCAGCGCGCCCGCGCTCGGTGATGAAGCCCGTCACCAGCCGCGCCGGCGTCACGTCGAAGCCGGGATTGGCCGCTGGCGATCCGGGATTGGCGATCTCCACCGTCGCGAGCCCGCCATCCGGCAGACGCCCGGTCATCTTCAGCACCTCATCCGCCGAGCGCTCCTCGATCGGGATGACGCCGACGCCTTTGGGCATCGTCCAGTCGATCGTCGTGTGCGGCAGCGCGACGTGAAACGGCACGTCATTGTCCTTCGCCGCCAGCGCCTTCAGATAGGTGCCGATCTTGTTCGCCACGTCGCCGTTCGCGGTCACGCGGTCGGTGCCGACGATGCAGAGATCCACTTGGCCCGCCTGCATCAGATGCCCGCCGGCATTGTCCGGGATGATCGTGTGCTTGACGCCATGCCCGCTCAGCTCGAAGGCGCTCAAGGAAGCGCCCTGGTTGCGCGGCCGCGTCTCGTCCACCCACACATGGATGTCGATACCCTTGTCATAGGCGACATAGATCGGGGCCAGCGCGGTGCCCCAGTCGACGCAGCCCAGCCACCCGGCATTACAGTGGGTGAGGACGTTCACCCTGCCCTTCTTCGCCGCAACCGCCTCGATCAGCGGCGCGCCGTTCTCGCCGATCCGGCGGCAGGTCTCGACATCGTCCTCGCAGATCTCGCTCGCCCTGGCATAGGCCGCCGCGACGCGCTCGTCGCGCGGCCGGTTGCGCACGGCCGAGGCGACCTCGTTCAGCGCCCAGCGCAGATTGATCGCGGTGGGCCGCGTCCCGGCCAGCATGGCGCAGGCCCGCTCCAGATTTTCGTCAGACGCATCCTCGCGCAGCGCCATCGCGAGGCCGTAAGCCGCCGTCGCGCCGATCAGCGGCGCGCCGCGCACGATCATCTGCTTGATCGCCCTGGCCGCGTCGTCCGCCGATTTCAGCGCCACGATCTCCAGCCTGTGCGGCAGCTTGGTCTGGTCGATCACCTCGACCGACCACCCGTCCGCCGCCACCCAGATCGTGCGATACGGCTTGCCGTTGATCTTCATGCGGCTAGTGCCCTTCGAAATCGATCAGGGTCAGAACGCTCTGCCCCATCGCCTCGATCCGCTTGCGTCCGCCGAGTTCGGGCAGATCGACGATGAACGAACAGCCGATCACCTTCGCGCCCACGCGCTCGATCAGCTTGATTCCCGCCTCGCAGGTGCCGCCGGTGGCGATCAGATCGTCGACGATCAGCACGTTCTCGCCCGGCTTCACCGCGTCCTCGTGGATCTCCACGGTGTCGGTGCCGTATTCCAGATCGTAGCTCTGCTGGATCGTCTTGAAGGGCAGCTTGCCCTTCTTGCGGATCGGCACGAAGCCGATCGACAGCTGATGCGCGATCGCCCCGCCGATGATGAAGCCGCGCGCCTCGATGCCCGCCACCTTGTCGATCCGCACGCCGGCGAAGGGCTGGACCATCAGATCGATGGTCGTGCGGAAGGCGCGCGCATCGCCCATCAGCGTCGTCACGTCGCGGAACATGATGCCGGGCTTGGGATAGTCCGGGATCGTGCGGATGGCGCCGGCGAGATCGAACTTCATGGGGCTGGCCTTCAGGCTTTCAGGACGCGGCCCGCGACCGCATCCAGCTTGGCGAAGAGAACGGGGTCGCGCTTCTCCGGCGCGGTGATGAAGGCGGTGTCCAGCGTCGTCTCGATGCCCAGCGGCGACGGCGTCCGCGCCGGCCCCAGCTTCGGCGCCAGCTTCTTCACCAGCGCACGGCCGTTCTCGGCGTTCTGGTTCAGGAATTTCACCACCTGATCCACCGTCACGGCGTCGTGGTCCGGGTGCCAGCAATCGAAATCCGTCACCATCGCGACCAGCGCGTAGGGAATCTCGGCCTCACGGGCGAGCTTGGCTTCCGGCATGCCGGTCATGCCGATCACCGAACAGCCCCACGATTTGTAGAGCAGCGATTCCGCCCTGGTCGAAAACTGCGGACCTTCCATCGCCAGATAGGTGCCGCCTTTCGTCACCTCGATGCCCGATTCCCGGCAGGCCTCGAACACCGCTTGGTCGAGGCGCGGACAGGTCGGATGCGCCAGGCTCACATGCGCGACGAAGCCGGGGCCGAAAAACGATTTCTCGCGCGCGAAGGTGCGGTCGATGAACTGGTCCACCACCACGAACGACCCCGGCGGCAGCTCCTGCTTGAACGAGCCGCAAGCGGAAATGGAGACGATGTCGGTCACGCCCGCGCGCTTCATCGCGTCGATATTGGCGCGATAGTTGATCGACGAAGGCGACTGCACATGCCCGCGTCCGTGGCGCGGCAGGAAGCGCATTTCCACGCCGTTCAGCGTGCCGAACAGGATTTCATCCGAGGGCTCGCCCCAGGGGCTGTCCACCCGCGTCCAGGTCGGGTTCTCCAGACCGTCGATCTGGTAGAGGCCGCTGCCGCCGATGATGCCGAGAACCGTTTTCGTCATCGCCTTGTCCGTACATGTCGGGAGAGCGGCGCGTTCTATCACGCCCCC
>JAPUEF010000242.1:0-10044 GCA_027492655.1 Alphaproteobacteria bacterium
CGCCTCGGTATAGGAGGCGTCGTAGATCAGAATATCGGTCCCGCGCACGAAATCGGCCAGCCCCGCATCCGGCGCGTCGCCTTCGTGCTCGATATCGGTGATGTAGCAGACCGAGCGCCCGGCATGCTCCACCCGATACCCCGTCGCCCCGTTGGGATGGTTCAGCGGCGTCGTCTTGATGACGATCCCGTCCACCGGCTGCAGCGTCTGGCCCGCCTTGAAATCGCGGAAATTCACCTCGGCCCGGAAAATATCCGGGTCGATCGGCAGCACCGGGGCCGACATCAGCGAGGCCACCGCATCGCGCGTCGTCAGCGGCCAGTCCAGATGCCCCGACCAGATGTCGAAATGGTTCTTGGGGTCGAACAGCGGGCCGAAGAACGGCAGCCCGCAGATATGATCGAAATGGGTATGGCTCAGATAGATCGCCGAGGTGATCGCGCCTTCCTTGGTCAGCGCCTCGCCCAGCGGCCGGATGCCGGTGCCGCCGTCGAAGATCAGCACATGTCCGCCGACCCGCATCTCCACGCACGAGGTGTTGCCGCCATAGACGGCATAGTCCGGGCCGCCGCAGGCGATCGAGCCGCGCACGCCCCAGAACCGGATCAGGAAATCGGCTTTCGCAGTCACGGCGCCAGCCTGTACCCGCCGCTCTCGGTGAGGATCAGCGAGGCCTTGCCGGGATCGGGCTCGATCTTCTGGCGCAGGCGGTAGATGTGGGTTTCCAGCGTATGCGTCGTCACGGCGGGGTTGTAGCCCCAGACTTCGTGAAGAAGGGTTTCACGCGCCACCGCTTTGCCCTGCCGATAGAGATATTTCAGGATCGCCGTTTCCTTCTCGGTCAGGCGCACCTTCTTGTTCGCCGGCGTCACCAGCAGCTTGGCCGCCGGCTTGAAGGTATAGGGACCGACCGGAAACGTCGCATCCTCGCTCTGTTCATGACTGCGCAGATGCGCCCGCACCCGGGCCAGCAGCACGGCGAAGCGGAACGGCTTGGTGACATAGTCATTGGCCCCGGCCTCCAGGCCCTGGACCTGATCGGCTTCCTCGCCGGCCCCGGTCAGCATGACGATGGGCGTCTTCACCCCCGCCTTGCGCATCAGCCGGCAGGCCTCGCGCCCGTCGATATCGGGCAGTCCGACATCCAGAAGGATCAGATCGAACCCACCCTCACGGGCTTTTTCCACCCCGCCCGCGCCAGTTTGCGCTTCCTTCGTCTCGAACTCACCGGTCAGAACCAGCTGTTCGGCCAGCGCCTCACGCAAGTCTTTGTCGTCATCAACAAGAAGAATACAGCGCTTGGCGCTCATGGATGGCTCGACCGGCGGCTGGGCCGGGTTCTGGAGCTGGCCCGGCATTGTGACATTGCGTTGTATCTTATAGGCAGAGCGCCCGGCAAACTGTGACAGGCGCTCCATTGGCGACCGGACCTCATCCATGAGCATGGCCCTTCTGAACGCCGTCGAGCGCGCCGCCGCCGCTTTTCGCCGGGGCGAACCCGTCCTCGTCGACGGAACCGACGGTGTTCCCGTGCTCGCCCTTCCGGCCGAGACCGGAACGCGCCAGCGCCTCGCCGCGCTTCAGGCCCATACCGGGGCGGCGCACGCGGTCATCACTCATGCCCGCGCCGTCACCCTGAAGGCCCGCCTCTACACACAGGGCGTTGTCGCGCTCGACCTCGGGCCGGACGCCGCCTTTGAACGCCTCAGAACCTTGGCCGATCCGACCGCCGACCTCGCCAATCCCATGGCCGGCCCCTACAACGTGCTGCGCCAGACCCTGCCCGAGGCCTATCAGGCAGGCGTGAAGCTTGCGAAGCTGTCCGGCCTCCTGCCCGCCCTCGCCGCCGCCGCCCTGACCCGCGAGGCCGCGCATGCACTGGAATCCGCCGAGCGCCTCGAACGGGTCAGCGCGGAGGCCATCGCCGCCTACGACGAGACCGCCGGGCGGGCCTTGCGCGCCGTATCGCAGGCCCGCGTGCCGCTGGCCGGGGCCGAGCACACCTCGATCGTCGCCTTCCGCGCCTCCGATGGCGGGCCGGAACATTTGGCCTTCCTCATCGGCGACGCGAACGGCGCTCCGCCTGCGCCGCCCGGCCCCGTGCTGATCCGCCTCCATTCGGAATGCTTTACCGGCGATCTCGTCGGCTCGCTGAAATGCGATTGCGGCGACCAGCTGCGCGGGGCCATCCGCACCATCGCCGAGAATGGCGGCGGCGTGCTGCTCTATCTCGCGCAGGAAGGGCGCGGCATCGGGCTGATGAACAAGCTGCGCGCCTATCAGCTTCAGGATCAGGGCTTCGACACCATCGAGGCCAATGAGCGCCTCGGCTTCGACGCCGACGAGCGGTTGTTCCTGCCCGCCGCCACCATGTTGAAGACCCTCGGCTTCACCGCCGTCCGTCTGCTCACCAACAATCCCGACAAGGTCGCCCAGCTAGCCGCGCACGGCATCACGGTCACGGAGCGCGTCCCGCACGCTTTCCCGCCCAACCGGCACAACGCGCAATATCTGCAGACCAAGCGGGTGAAAGCCGGCCACGACCTCTAGCGGGCGGCAAAGCCTGCCGGGTTTGCGGCGCAGAAAAGCCCGAATTTCCAAGACTTCGCGACTGGCCCGCCGCTTGCTCGGTGCGTCTCATGGACCGGCGCGCCGCATGAACGATACCCAGCTTCAGGCGATGACCCTGGCGCGGCATCACCGCATCCTGGCGCGCGACCGCGCGGCGGAGGCGGCGACCGCGGCCGAGCCGGCCGCATCCTTCACCGAAACGCTAGCCGCCGAACCCGCCGCGACGAGCCACGCCACGCCCGACCGCACACTCGCCACCCGCCCTCCCGCCGCCAGCGCCGAAATCCCGCAGCTTTCCGCCGATCAGGCCGCGCTTCTGGCCGCCAGTCTCGGCCTGTCGCCCGAACCGCCCGCAGTATCGGACGCAGCCCCCGCAGCGACGATGCCCGTCCCGACCTCGCCGCCGCGCGCCGCGCCCGCCCTCACGCTTCCCCCCGATCAGGCCGCCCTGCTGGCCGCCAGCCTCGGTGTGGCGCCGGAGGCGATCGGGAAAGACGCATCTGCCGCTTCTGGTTCCACGCCCGATCTCAGCCCCAATCTCAGCGACGAGCAGATGTCACGCCTGATGTCGGCCTTCGGGACCGAAACCGCCCCGGAGACCGCCGCCGAAACGATGGGCGCGGCCATCGCCATGCCGGTCGCGGCGGCGGCAGCGGCCGAACCCCGCTATTTCCCCATCGCGCCGGCCCGCGATGGCGGCGGACGCGCCGACAATGCGACGCAGATGACCGCCTCGGACACCTATCTGCGCGCCATGCAGCAGATGGAGCACAATCTCGGGGCCTATAGCGGTCGCGCCCGTGGCCGCTGAAACGGTTGAGCTTCCGTGTGACGGCTTTAGCATCGAACCCATGATCTGGACCGTGAAGCCTTGGTCCGCCGGCGGGTACATCCTCGAAGCCGACGGGTTCGCGATGCGATGCGCCATTGGGCGCGGCGGCGTAAAACACGACAAGCGCGAAGGCGACGGCGCGACGCCGATCGGCAAGTGGCGGCTGCGCGAGGCGTTCTACCGCCCCGACCGCATGCCAGCGCCCGAAACCCGGCTGAAGATGACGGCGCTGAAGCCCGATGACGGCTGGTGCGATGCGCCGGGCGATCCGAACTATAATCGCCCCGTTCGCCTGCCCTACACTGCCAGCCATGAAGAACTGTGGCGCAAGGATGACATCTACGACGTCATCGTCGTGCTCGGCTACAATGACGACCCGGTCATCGACGGCAAGGGCAGCGCGATCTTCCTGCATCTCGCCCGCAGCGACTACAGCCCGACGGCGGGCTGCGTCGCGGTCGCGCTGGAAGACATGATGAAGCTCCTCGCGCTCGCCGCCCCCGACCTCAGCCTTCGCGTCGAGGACGCATAGCCCGCCAGCTTAACCGCGCGTGCCGAAGATCGCGCTTCCCACCCGCACATAGGTCGCACCGAGTTTCGCCGCGACCTCGTAATCGCCGCTCATGCCCATCGACAGATCGGGCAGGCCCAGCCGCCGCGCCATGTCGGCCAGCAAGGCGAAATGCAACGCCGGTTCTTCGGCTTCCGGCGGAATGCACATAAGGCCGCTCACCGTCAGCCCCAGCGCCCGGCACGTAGCCAGAAACGCCTCGGTCTCCAGCGGCATGACGCCGCCCTTCTGCGGCTCCTCGCCCGTATTCACCTGGATGAACAGTTTCGGCGCGCGTCCCTGGCGCGCGATTTCACCGGCAAGCGCCCGGGCGAGGCTCGGCCGATCGAGACCGTGAATGGCGTCGGCCAGCGCCACGGCCTCGCGCGCCTTGTTTGATTGGAGCTGGCCGATCAGATGCAGTTCGACGCTGGGATGCGCCGCTTTGAGCGCCGTAAATTTCGCCTGCGCCTCCTGCACGCGGTTCTCGCCGAAAACCCGCTGCCCGGCCGCGATGGCCGCTTCGATCGCCTCCGCCCCATGCGTCTTGGAGACCGCGATCAGCGCAGGCGCATCGCGTCGCCCGGCGGCCTTCGCAGCCGCCGCGATGCGGGCCTTCACGTCGGCGAGATGATCGGCGATCGACATGGCCCAGCCCATAGCCAGCTTGCACCCGTCTCCGCAAGGCGCGAGGAAAGGGCATGCCGCCTTCGCTGCCCCGCCTCTGGCTGATGACCGACGAGACGCGCGGCGACGCAGCGGCCGCGATGGCACGATTGTCCCCGGGAGCAGCCGTCGTCTTTCGTCATTACGGCGCCCCGGATCGCGAGGCGCTGGGCGCGCAGCTCCGCGCTCTGGCGCACGCGCGCGGACATCTCTTTCTCGTCGCCGGCGATCCGCGCCTCGCCGCGCGCCTTCATGCCGACGGCTTTCACGCGCCCCAGGCGCTGGCCCACCGCATACCACTGGCGCGCCGCCTGCTGCCGCGCGGGCTGGTCTCGATGGCCGCGCACGATGCCCGCGCACTGGTGACGGCGCAGCGTTACGCGCCCGACTCGATCCTTGTGTCGCCAGTCTTCTCGACCAGCAGCCACCCGCACGCGGCGACGCTCGGCCCGCTTCGCTTCGCGGCGCTCACGCACGCGACGCCGATCCCCGTCATCGCGCTGGGTGGCATGGACGCCGCCCGCTTCGCCCGGCTGAAAGCCAGCCGCGCTCACGGGTTTGCGGGTATCTCGTTTACGGACTGATCGCCAGAAAGCGCAGACCTGAAAGCGGATGCTGAAAACGTCGGCCTTCAGAATCCGAAGGAAATTTCCGTGTACAGAATGTCGGCCTTAAGGTCGCCGGCATAGGCCGAACCGCCGAAGATACTGCTCTGCGCCAGACCGCCCGGGTTGATCGCCGCGCCCGCATCGAAATCATAGGACTGCCACCCGGCCGCCACCTGAATATCGGTATCGACCTGATAGGCCGCGCCGATCTGCCAGCCGCTACCCTTCTGCTTGTCGACGAATCCGCCGAGAAGATTCGGCACCGCGATATGGGTCGAGCCGGTGATGTAGTTCGCGCCGACCTTCCAGCTTTCCCATTCATAGAGCGCCCCGAACGACCAGATTTCGGTGTCGCTCGCCCCGCCGGTCAGCACCACCGGGGCATGATCGACGAAGCCACCGCGCGCGTTGGAATGGCGATACGCGCCCCCGAGGCTCAGCCCCTTGGTCTTGATGTTGAGCGCCGCGCTCCATTCCGAAAGATCGCCCGCCGTCCACGGACTGGCCAGCGTATGGCTGGTGTCGCTCGGGGCTTCGTTGTCGGCCACTAGATAAGTCAGGCTGGCGCGGACGCGCACATCGTCCAGATTGGTGTCGTAGTTGAGACCCGCCTCCCAGATATCTGACTGCTGATCGAAATCGGTCGCCGAGGTCTTCACGAAGCGCTCCAGATTCGCCGAGAATTCCGGCGTGTAGGAGAGCGAAAGCTGCAATCCGAACAGTCGCGGGCTGCGATAGACGATCTTCAGGCTCTGGTCCGAGGCATAGCTGTCGGATCGCAGCATCAGCCCGCCGGGCCGGTAGTAAGTGCCCGTACCGTCCCTCACCGGCATCATCAGCGGATTGTCGATGCGCATCGACTTGGTGATCGAGGGCGGTGCCGCCTGCGACTGCTTGGCGGCCCCGTCCTGCGCCCCCAGCTCCAGCCGCCCGAGGCCGGATTCAGCCCAGATGTAGAGTTTTTCGGCCTGGAACCAATCATCCGCGCCGCTGGTCGAATTCGACTGTTCGCCGCTCTGCAGTCGCAGCTCAGCCCGCGCCCCCAGCTCCCATCCGCCGTCGGTCAGATAGGTGCCGCGCAGTTGTAGCTTGCCGTTGGCCAGCGCCCCCAGCCCGTCCTGGTCGGGGTCGGCAAAGCCGCTCGTATCCTGATCGTTGCTGAACGCCGAAACGTCCAGAAAGCCCGAAATGTCGAATTTGAAACCATCTCCGGCGGTCGCGACGCCCGTTCCGGCAAGAACGAGAAGGCTCGCGCCGAGCAGCGAAGAACGGGACATGGTCGGTACTCCTGATCCGGGTCGAGAGGGCAGCCGGAAACGCTTCATCGCAAAGCGAGGGTTAACGCGCATTTACCAAGTTAGCCGGTCCCGGTCACGTTTGCTTGGGCGCCGCTCGCCTTGCCGGAAATGCCCGGCACGGTTAAGAGGCTTTTCCTCAAGGAACGGCGCTTCCCGCGCCCGCCAAAGGTTCTGTCCTATGCGCCAGCCGACCGGCTTCTCTCCGAAACTCCGCGCCGCCGCGTTCGGCGCGCTGGTTCTGCTGATGCCCGGCCTTTCGGCCTGCGAGACGCTGGGACTGGTGCCGGTTCCCTTTATCCCCGAGGACACGCCCTCCAATCTGACCGTTGATCCCTATATCTGGGCAGGCGCGAAGGAGACGCTCAACTTTCTGCCCCTCGCCTCGCAAGACCCCGTCGCCGGGCGCCTTGAGACCGGCTGGGGCGAAGTGTCCGCCGGCTCGGGCGAGCAGGTCCGTGTGGTGGTCCAGATCTATCCCGGCCCGGTCAGCGCGGATTCGGTCGCCGTCGCGGTCTATCGCCGCATCAATGGCGTTGACGCGGGCGTCAACCCACAGACGGCGGTTACGGTGCAGCAGGCGATCCTCCTGCGCGCGCGCCAGATCAAGACCGCCCTCGACGAAGAACTGTACTGACGCGCGCATCCCGCGCGCCTGCGAAGAAGTCCATGTCTGCCGATCCCAAACAGCCTGTCCGCTATGACGCCGCGGCGTCCGAACGCCGCTGGCGCAAGCGCTGGAAAGACGAAGACGTCTTCCGCGCCCGCATCGACGACGCGAAGCCCAAATATTACGTCCTCGAGATGTTCCCCTATCCCTCGGGGAAAATTCATATCGGCCACGGCCGCAACTATGTGATGGGCGACGTGGTCGCGCGCTACAAGCGCATGGCCGGCTTCAACGTGCTGCATCCCTTCGGCTGGGACGCCTTCGGCCTGCCGGCGGAAAACGCCGCGATGGAGCGCAAGGTTCATCCTGCCGCCTGGACGCGCCAGAACATCGCGGCGATGAAAGAACAGCTCGACCTGCTCGGTCTCTCGCTCGACTGGAGCCGCGAGTTCGCGACCTGCGAGCCGGACTACTACAAGCACCAGCAGCGCATGTTCCTCGACTTCGTGCGCCTCGGCCTCGCCTACCGCAAGGAAAGCGCCGTCAACTGGGATCCCGTCGAACACACCGTCCTCGCCAACGAGCAGGTGGTGGACGGGCGCGGCTGGCGCTCGGGCGCGCTGGTCGAAAAGAAAAAGCTCACCCAGTGGTTCTTCAAGATCACCCATTTCGCCCAGGAGCTGCTGGACGATCTCGCCACGCTCGACCGCTGGCCTGAAAAGGTCCGCGCCATGCAGGCGAACTGGATCGGCCGCTCTGAAGGCGCATCCGTCCGCTTCGCCCTCACCTCCACGCCCGCCGACATCGAAAGCGTCGAAGTCTATACGACCCGCCCCGATACGCTTTTCGGGGCCAGCTTCCTCGCCATCGCCGCCGACCATCCGCTCGCCGCCGCCGCCGCGAAGACCGATCCGGCCCTCGCCGGCTTCATCGAGGAGTGCCGCCGTCAGGGCACCACCGAGGCCGCCATCGAAACCGCCGAGAAGCTCGGCTTCGACACCGGCCTGCGCGCCGCCCACCCGTTCGATCCGAACTGGACGCTGCCCGTCTATGTCGCGAATTTCGTGCTGATGGACTACGGCACCGGCGCGATCTTCGGCTGCCCGGCGCACGACCAGCGCGACCTCGACTTCGCCCGCAAATACGGCCTTCCCGTGAAGCCCGTCGTCATCCCGGCGGGCGAGGACGCCGACGCCTACCAGGTCGGCACAGAAGCGTATTCCGGCGATGGCCGCCTCGCGCACTCCGAATTCCTCGACGGGCTAGACCCCGCGAGCGCCCGCACCCGCGCCATCGCCGAACTCGAAAAACTGGGGGCGGGCACCGGCCAGGTGAACTGGCGCCTGCGCGACTGGGGCGTCTCGCGCCAGCGCTATTGGGGTTGCCCGATCCCCATCATCCATTGCGAAAGCTGCGGCCCGGTCGGCGTCCCGCTCGACCAGCTCCCCGTCACGCTCCCTGAAGACGTGACCTTCGACGCCCCCGGCAACCCGCTCGACCGCCACCCCACCTGGAAGCACGTCGCCTGCCCCGGCTGCGGCAAGCCGGCCCGGCGCGAAACCGACACGATGGACACCTTCGTGGACTCGTCCTGGTACTTCGCGCGCTTCTGCGACACGACGCCCACCGACCGGCCCACCAACCCGCAGGCCACCGATTACTGGCTGCCGGTCGATCAGTATATCGGCGGCATCGAGCACGCGATTTTGCACCTGCTCTATTCGCGCTTCTTCGTGCGCGCGATGAGGGCCGCCGGCCACCTCAACCTGTCGGAGCCTTTCGCCGGCCTCTTCACGCAGGGCATGATCACCCACGAGACTTATCGCGACGCCGAGGGCAAATGGCTGGCCCCGGAAGATATCGAACGCCGCGACGGCCAAGTCTTCAAACGCGGCACGTCCGACCTCGTCACGGTCGGCCCGCCCGAGAAGATGTCGAAGTCCAAGAAGAACGTCGTACCGCCCGAGGAAGTCGCCGACACTTACGGCGTCGATTGCGCGCGCTGGTTCCTGATGTCGGACTCGCCGCCCGAACGCGACAGCGAATGGACGCAAGGCGGCGTCGATGGCGCGGCCCGTCTCGTCCAGCGCGTCTGGCGGCTGCTGAACGAGGCGCTGCCCCGGCTCGCGCCCAAAGGCAGCGATCCGTCAGCCGCCGCCGGCCCCGCGCTCGATCTTCGCCGCGCCGTGCATCGCGCACTCGACGGCCTCAAGGGCGATCTGGAGCAATTCCGCTTCAATCGCGGCATCGCGCGGCTATACGAGCTGGTGAACGTGCTGCAGGGCTTCGACGCCGAAGCGCCCGAGGCGTTGCGCGAAGCCTATGAACTGCTTGCGCTGATGATCGCCCCGATGATGCCGCATCTGGCGGAAGAGGCGTGGTCGCTGCTCGGCCACGACACCATGATCGTCCACGCCGCCTGGCCCAAAGCCGATCCGGCGCTGGTCGCCCAGGACGACGTCACGCTGGCCATCCAGATCAACGGCAAGCGCCGCGACGAGATCACGCTGAGGAAAGATCTCCCCGCCGCCGAGGTCGAGGCCGCCGTCCTGGCGCTGGACAGCGTCGTCCGCGCGCTTGATGGTAAGGCTCCCAGGAAGGTCATCGTCGTGCCGAACCGCATCGTCAATCTGGTCGCCTGATGAAGACGCGCGCCGCCCTCGCGCTCATCGCGGCGCTCGCGCTATCGGCATGCGGCTTCCGCCCGCTCTACGGCGAAGCCTCGATCCCGGAGGGCGCGGAAGCGGCGTTCGGCGCGGTGCGCATCGCGCCGGTTTCGCCCACCAATGACAGCGACCGCATCGGCTATCTCGTCGCCGAGGCGCTGGACCGCACGCTGCACACGCCCGGCCACGACGAGCCGGTCGCCTATGCGCTGGCGCTGAAACTGGCCGACGAGCGGCGTGGCCTCG
>JAPUEF010000242.1:10054-47468 GCA_027492655.1 Alphaproteobacteria bacterium
TCCACACGCCCGGCCATAACGAAGCCCCCGCGCACGACCTGAAAGTAAGGCTGTCCGATGAGCGTCGTGGTCTCTCCATTCAGGACGACAGTTCGACCACCCGGTACAATTATCGCCTTACCGCCGAATGGACGCTGACTCTGGCGAACAGCGAAGCGGCCATCGCCACTGGCCGCGCCGAGACGACGGCCTCCTATAACGTGGTGGATTCGCAATACGCCACGCTGGTCGCCCGCAAGGATGCCGAAGAGCGCGCCGCCCGCGAGATCGCTGAGCAGATCAAGCTCCGCCTCGCCATCGCGCTGATGAAAAAATAGGCCGGCTCCTCTACCCGCACGAAACAGAGAACCAACGCCGAAGAAAAGACGGGGCGAGCGTGACGCCCGCCCCGTCCTTGGCGATCAGAACCCGTAAACCACGCCAAGGCGCGTCGCCGTATCGGTGTCCTTCAACCCGGCCAGCGGTTTGCTGTCGTAGTTCACTTCGTACGAGGCGCGCAGCGCCAGCGCGTCCGACACCTTCGCGGTCACGGCGCTGATCGAATCGACCGTCGAGGAATCGCCCAGCACGCCGATCACTTCCTGGCTGACCGACACGTTCTCGTTGAAAGCGTGGCTGAAGTAACCGCGCAGCCGGGCTGCCGTCTCGTCATTGCCCGGTCCGACGACATAGTCGGTCTGGCGGAGCGCCACGCCGCCTTCAAGATCCAGCACCGTCGTCGGCGTGGCGATGGCGTGGAAGCCGAGGCCCACCGCTTCGGTCCAGCGATTGGTGCGGCCGGCGAACTCGTTGCGCTCCCAGTCGACGCTGCCGAAGCCGTAAAGCTCCGGCGTGAAGTCGTAGCTCAGCTGATAGCCCAGCGCATATTCTTCATTGGTGGTCGTGTTGAAGCTGTCGCGATAATCGGCCAGCGCCTTGAAGGTGTGGCTGATCTTGTCGGCCACGTAGTTCAGCTTCAACGCGGCGAGCACGGCCGTATCCTCGGTGTTGCCGGTGGTCAGCGACACGCCCAGCTGGCCTTCGCCGGACCAGCCGTTCTCGGCGGCCATCGCCGAGGGGGCGACGGCGGCGGCCGCGATGACGCTCGCGATCATGTATCCACGCATATGCGTATTCCTTGAGTGGTGGATGAGTTGAGGTGTTCTGTGCGTGTCGCGCGGCTGCCTTTGGGGGAAAGGCGGCCGTTCTGGCCGGGCGCGGGCGCACGGCGGTGGCATACGCCCCGGCGCAGGCTTCCGCCGCTACATGGCCGCGAATTAATCGCTTTCGTGATCGCAAAGCGGTGATCGTCACGGGGCGGCTTGTTTGCTAAGCCTTGGGCCATCACATCGTGTTGGCGGATCGAAATCCTTGGAGATCAAAGGGCGTCAGATCGAAGGCTTCGTGAAAAGCCCGCCGGCGAAGCTGCGCCTCGCGCTCCTCTACGGACCCGATCAAGGCCTGGCCCGCGAGCGCGCCGACGCGCTGGCGCGCAAAGTGTGCGAAGACCTGACCGATCCTTTCCGCATCGCCGATCTCACCGCGTCCGAAATCAAATCCGATCCCGCGCGCCTCGGCGACGAGACCGCCGCGATCTCGATGATGGGCGGACGCCGTGTGGTGCGCGTCCGCGACGCCGATAACGCGACGGCGAAAATCATCGAAGCGTTTCTGGCAGACCCGCCGGGCGACGCGCTCGTCGTGGTCGAAGCCGGCGACATCGGCAAAGGCGCGCTCACTCGCGCCGTGGAATCGGCCGGCGAGGAAGCCGCCGTCATCGCTTGCTATCCCGACGAGGGCGAGGATCTGCGTACCCTCATCGTCGGCGCGCTGAAAGTGGAAGGTCTCGCCGTCGCGGCGGACGCGCTCGCCGATCTTCTGGCGCGGCTGGGCGATGATCGTCGCATGACGCGCGGCGAGCTTTCCAAGCTCGCGCTTTACAAAGGCCCGGACGGCGCACGCTCAGGCCAGGTGACGCGCGAGGATGTCGAGGCGGCGCTTGGCGTCGAGGCAGAAGCCGACCTCAGCGAAATCGCCGACGCCTGCGGCGGCGGCGATCTGGACGCGCTCGACAACGTTTATGCGCGCGCCATTGCAGGCGGCGAAACCGCGCCGGGCATCCTGCGCACTGTGATGATGCATATGCAGAAGCTGCATCTCGCCGCCGCGCTGGTTGATGAGGGCATGGAGCCGGAGAAGGCCACCGACAAGGCGTTCCCGCGCCTGCTGTGGAAACGCAAAGGCGCGATCCAGCGTCAGGTTCGCGCCTGGCGGCCTGATACGGCGCTACGCGCCATCGAGCAGCTCGCCGAAGCCGAAATCCTCACCAGGCGCAGCGAACTCCCCGCCGACGCCGTCACCGGCCGCGCCCTTCTGCTGATCGCCGCACAGGCCCGCCGCGCCGGCCGCCAACGCGCCTGAACGCCCGCCGCCGCGCGTCTCAGATCCGCAGCAGCCGCTGCGTGATCCCGTCCAGCTTGTCCATATCCGCGAAGCGGATCACCACCTTGCCGGATTCCTTGCCGCGTTCGACATCGATGCTGATCGCGCAGCCGATGCTCGCCTTGATGTCGCGCTCCAGCCGCACCGTGTCGATATCCTTGGGCAGCTTCGATTTGCGGCCACCTTTGGCGGGTTCGGTGCGGGCGGCGTTCGCCAGCGCTTCCATCTCACGCACCGACAGGCCGCGCTCGACCGCCTCACGGGCCATCGCCACGGCATCCTTCGCCGTCACCAGCGCGCGGGCATGGCCGGCCGACAATTTACCGTCCTCGACCATCTGGCGAACTTCCGCCGGCAGCTGCAACAGGCGCAGCATGTTGGCGATATGGCTGCGGCTCTTGCCGATATTCTGCGCCAGGTCTTCCTGGGTGTAGTGGAAGCGATCGACCAGCGATTGATAGCCGAGCGCCTCTTCGATGGCGTTGAGCCCGGCGCGCTGCACGTTCTCGACGATCGCGATCTCCAACGCATCGTCATCGCTCATTTCGCGGATCACGACCGGCACGTCGTGCAATCCGGCGCGCTGGGCGCAACGCCAGCGGCGCTCGCC
This sequence comes from Alphaproteobacteria bacterium, assembly GCA_027492655.1. Lineage (GTDB taxonomy): Bacteria > Pseudomonadota > Alphaproteobacteria > Micropepsales > Micropepsaceae > JADZAI01. The sequence goes on from JAPUEF010000242.1 coordinate 13,086, forward strand.
CGCCACGATCTGGAAGCGGCCCGCCGCCTTCGGATCGGTGCGCACCACGATGGGCTGCAGGATGCCGTTGGCGCGGATCGATTCCGTCAGCTCGCGCAGATCCTGTTCGTCGAACACGCGGCGCGGCTGGAACGGATTGGGGCTCAGCAGATCGATCGGAATCGCCCGCGACCCGTTGCCTTTGCCGGTCGCCGCTTCCGCCGACGCGACAGGCGCATCGCCCAGCAGCGCCGAAAGACCACGGCCCAGACCGCGAGGAGAATTTGGCTTCGCGGTCATTCCGCTAAACTCCGTTGCAAAAGCGAATCGACATGTGCGCTACGCCGCTTTCAGCGCGCGCTCGCGCTGGATCATTTCCGACGCCAGCTGGATATAGGCCTGGCTGCCCGGCGCCTTGATGTCATAGACGATGGCCGGCAGGCCATGGCTGGGCGCTTCTGATAGGCGAACATTCCTAGGGATTACTGTCCTATAGACGGTCTCCCCTAGATGCGCCCGCACATCCGCCTCGACCTGTTCGGTCAGGCGGTTGCGCTTGTCGGCCATGGTCAGCACCACGCCCTGGATCGACAGGGTCGGGTTCAGCGACCCGCGCACCAGCTCCACCGTGCGCTGAAGCTGGCTGAGACCCTCCAGCGCGAAGAACTCGCACTGCAACGGCACCAGCAGGCCATCGGCCGCCGCCAGCGCATTCATGGTCAGAAGGTTCAGGCTGGGCGGACAGTCGATCAGCACATAGCCGAAATGCTGTCCGCGCGCCGAAAGCGTGGCAAGCGCGTCACGCAACCTAAAGTTGCGATTCTGTGCCGTGTAAAGCTCGTGCTCGGCGCCGGCCAGATCAGGTGTCGCCGGGGCGATCGACAGGCGCGGGATCTGGGTCGGCAGAATCGCCTCGCCCAGTGAGGCCTCGCCGATCAGCACCTCATAAGTGGTGCGGCTGCGGGCTTGACGGTCGATCCCCAACCCGGTCGAGGCGTTGCCCTGCGGATCGAGATCGATCAGCAGCACGCTTTCCCCGACAGCGGCCAGCGCGGTGCCGAGATTGATGGCGGTGGTGGTCTTGCCGACGCCGCCTTTTTGGTTGGCGACAGCCAGAATGCGGGGACGGACCGGGGAGACGGCGGCGCTGGTCACGATCGGCGGCCTTTAGGGGCGAAGTGGCGGATGGCGATGATGGCGGCCTCGCCGTCGGTGCGGCTCGGGATCATCTCGGCCTCGATTGTCCAGTTTTGCCGCGCCGCGGTCAATTCATCCGCCGCCGTCCGTCCCTTGGGAAACAGCAGCATCGTCTCTTTATCCGCAAATCTTTTTGCATAGCCGAGCAGCGTCTCCAGCGGCGCCATCGCGCGCGCCGTCACCACGTCGGCTTTCAACCCCGTGACGTCCTCGGCCCGCCCCCGGATCACCTTGACCCCAGGCAGCTCCATCGCCGCCGCCGCCGCACGCAGGAAGGCGCATTTCTTCTCGATGCTTTCCACCAGAACCGTTTCGAGTCCGACTCCATCCGGGCGCAACGCGGCCAGCACCAAACCCGGAAAACCCGCGCCGGACCCCATGTCCACGATCCGCCGTGTGCCATCCGGAATCAGCGCCATCAGCTGTGCGCTATCGAGAAAATGCCGTCGCCACAGATCGGCCAGTGAGGCCGGGCTGACGAGATTCATCTTGCCGTTCCACTCGGCCAGCGTCGCCGCATAGACATCCAGCCGCGCCATCTGCGCCGGCGTCGCGCCGGTCGCCGCGATGAAGTCGGCCCGGGCGAAGGGTTCAACCGACACGGCGATCTCGCTTCCGGACCTCGGCGAGGATCGCCGTCAGCGCCGCCGGCGTCACCCCCTCGATCCGCGCCGCCTGCCCCAGAGTCTCCGGCTGGATGCGGCCCAGCCTCTGCACGATCTCGGTCGAAAGCCCCGGCACCGCACCATAGTCGAAATCGCCGTCCAGCCGCACCGCTTCGTCGCGCCGGAACGCCGCGATATCGGCATCCTGCCGCGCCAGATAGGCGGCGTAATGGCCATCGATCTCAAGCTGCGAGGCGATCTCCGGCGTGATGTCGCCCAGCTCCGGCCAGATCCGTGTCAGCACCCCCAGATCGACCTGGGGAAACCGCAACAGCGCCCGGGCCGTCCGCGTCACCCCGTCCTGCGCGATCTCGATGCCGTGCGCCTTCAGCTTCGACGGACTGATCGCCAGCGCCTCCAGACGGTCGCGTGCGCTTTCCAGCGCGGCACGCTTCATTTCAAACGCTTTGGCGCGCTCCGATCCGACACATCCAAGGACCATTCCCAGCGGCGTCAGGCGCTGATCCGCGTTGTCCGCCCGCAGAGAAAGGCGGTATTCCGCCCGGCTGGTGAACATCCGATAGGGCTCCGTCACCCCCCGCGTCACCAGATCATCCGCCATCACCCCTGCGTAAGCCTCCGCCCGGTCCAGGATGAAGCCCTCCCCTCCGCCCGCGAAACGCGCGGCGTTGAGTCCCGCCAGAAGGCCCTGAGCCGCTGCTTCCTCGTAGCCGGTGGTGCCGTTGATCTGTCCCGCAAGGAAAAGGCCGGGGACTCGTTTCACGTGAAACGTCGCCGCCAACTCGCGCGGGTCGACATAGTCATACTCGATGGCGTAGCCGGGCCGGTACATCACCGCGCGCTCCAGCCCCGGAATGGTCTGCAGGAAGGCCCGCTGCAGATCCTCCGGCATCGCGGTGGAAATCCCGTTCGGATAGACCGTGTCGTCGTCCAGCCCTTCCGGCTCCAGAAAGACCTGGTGGCTTTCGCGCTCGGCGAAGCGGACGACCTTATCCTCGATCGACGGGCAGTATCGCGGCCCTCGTCCGGCAATCTGCCCGGAATAGATCGGCAGCCGATGCAAATTCTCGGTCAGGATACGGTGCGATGCGGCTGTCGTCCGGGTGATCCCGCATTCGATCTGCCGGGTCGTGATCGCCTTCGTCAGAAATGAGAACGGCGTCGGCGGATCGTCGCCCGCCTGCATTTCCAGCGCCGCCCAGTCGATAGTTTCACCGCTCAAACGGGGCGGGGTGCCGGTTTTAAGGCGGCCCATGGAAAGGCCAAGGCTGTAGAGCGTTTTTGACAGGCCAATGGCCGGCGCATCGCCCATCCTGCCCGCAGCGAACCGCGTGTCGCCGATATGAATGACGCCATTCAGGAATGTGCCGGTCGTCAGAACCACCGCGCCGGCCAGATGCCGCGCGCCGCCCGCGAGCACGACCCCGGCCACCCGGCCTTGCTCCAGCATGAGGTCTTCGACGTCGCCTTCCACGATTGTCAGACCTTCGACGGCAGCCAGCGCTGCCTGCATCGCCTGCCGGTAAAGCTTGCGGTCGGCCTGGGCACGCGGCCCCTGCACGGCCGGCCCCTTGCGCCGATTGAGCAGCCGAAACTGGATACCGGCGGCGTCGGCAACCCGCCCCATCAACCCGTCGAGCGCATCGATTTCGCGGACGAGATGGCCCTTCCCCAACCCGCCAATGGCCGGATTGCATGACATCTCGCCGATCGTGGCGCGCTTGTGGGTGATCAGTGCTGTCCGCGCCCCAAGGCGCGCCGAAGCGGCGGCAGCCTCCGCGCCGGCATGTCCGCCACCGATGACGATCACATCGAATCCCATGAGGCGGCAAAGGACTCGCCAAGGCTGTGAAGTCAAGAAAATCGCGCCAGACGCGAGCGTTTCACGTGAAACAAAGCGACAAACGCGCCCGATGTTTCACGTGAATCATTTTCCGATGCAGAACTGCCCGAAAATACGGTCCAGCACCTGCTCGACGTCGAAACGCCCGACGATCCGCGCCAACCCCTGCAGCGCCAGCCGAACATCCTCCGCCGCGAGGTCAACAGGGTAGGCAGAACCCGTCGCGCGCAGCAGGGCGCTATGGGCCGCCGCCAGCGCATCGCGGTGGCGGCGGCGCGTGATCAACACCCCGCCCTCGCCAGCGTGCATTTTCACCCGAGCGCTCAAGGCCCCGAGCAGCGCCTCCAGCCCGACGCCCGACAAGGCCGACCCGAAAAGCGTGTCGAACCGAGAGTCGGCATCCCCGGCCGCGCCAAGATCTGCCTTGTTGACGAAGACCATATCGCCGGCCCGCGCGAGATCATCCGTTTCGAGTCCGACTCGAGTCCTGGAGTCCTGCACGAAGATACGAAGGTCGCTCTCGGCGGCTTTAGCCCGCGCACGTCGCACGCCTTCGCGCTCGATCGGATCGTCCGTCGCCCGCTGCCCCGCCGTGTCGGCCAGCACCACGACATAGCCGTCGAGGTCGAGCCGCACTTCCACGATATCGCGGGTCGTCCCGGGAATGTCAGATACGATGGCGGCGTCGCGGCCAGCCAGCGCATTCAGAAGCGTCGATTTTCCCACATTTGGTGGTCCAACGATCGCAACCCGCAACCCATCGCGCACAATTTCGCCCGAACGCTCGCCGGCCAGGTGCCGCGCCATCTCATCCGCGACACCCTTGAGACGTTCCGGAACCGAATCCGATATGCCGTCCGGGACGTCGTCTTCGTCGACGAAATCGATCGCCGCTTCCAGCAACGCCAGCGCATCCAGCAGCCGGGCCTGCCAGTCCGCGATCACCGCACCCCACGCCCCGCCCATCTGCGACAAGGCCTGCGCCCGCTGGGCTTCGCTGTCCGCCGCGATCAGATCGGCCAGGCCCTCGGCGGCGGTGAGATCCATCTTGCCGTTCATAAAGGCGCGCCGGGTGAACTCGCCCGGCCCCGCCGCCCGCAGACCCAGCCCCGCCAGCGCCTCGAACAGCCTGTCGATCACCGTGGGCGCGCCGTGAACATGCAGTTCCAGAACGTCCTCACCCGTGAAGCTTCCGGGTGCGGGGAAGATCAGAGCCAACCCGTCGTCCAGAACGGCCCCGTCTTTCGGATCGCGAAGAACCGTGCGGTGCGCCTGACGCGGTCGCGGCGTCAGCCCCGGCGCAAGCGCCGCCAGCACGCCAAGCGCGCGCGGCCCACTGACCCGCACCACGGCCACGCCCGCGCGCCCGCCGGCGCTGGCCAGCGCATAGATCGAGTCCGAATCGATCAGCGGATTCCCTCAGTCCTTGTCTTTGGACGACGTCTTACGCCGTCCGGTCGCCAGATTGGCGATATTGCCGAACAGCTTCTGCACCTGATCCAGGCCCTGCGGCGCGAGGCTGAACCACTGGCGGATCAGGGCCTCCGGCTCCAGCCGCCCGATATTCTTCTGGATGCGGTCCTGCACGTCTTTCAGGATCGCCTGCTGCATCGGCTCAAGGTCCGGCAGGCCCAGGAACCGGCGCGCTTCTTCTGGGGTGACGTCGACATCGATGGTGATCTTCATGGAGCCTCCCTGGGTGCGCGAAGCACCTGCCCTATTCTGGACTCGCGGCGGCAAACATGCGAGTCACCCGGCCTTTCCGGCGGGACAACCGGCCCGCTGCGCCGCCGCGAGACGCGGCCCAATGGACACGTTTCACATGACCGACTTCCCCGCCCGCAACCTGCTCGGCGACGAAATCAGCCCCTATCTGCAGCTCCACAAGGACGATCTGATCCACTGGCGTCCCTGGGGCCAGGCCGCGCTCGACGAAGCCAAGGCCACCGGCAAACCCATCTTCGTCTCGTCGGGCTACAATGCCTGCCACTGGTGCCATGTGATGCACCGCGAGACCTTCGCCGATCCGGCCATCGCCGAACTGTTGAACGCCGGCTTCGTCAATGTGAAGCTCGACCGCGAGGAACGGCCCGAGATCGACCAGATCTATCAGACCTCGCTTCAGGCGCTCGGTCAGGCCGGCGGCTGGCCCGCCAACATCTTCCTCGATGCGAACGGCAACGCCTTCACCGGCTCCACCTATCTGCCCCCCGAGGAACGGGATGGCCGCGTCGGCTTCCGCCAGCTGCTCGACAGCGTCAAGGACGTACTCGCCAACCGGCAGGATGATGTGAACCGCGCGCTGGAAGGCGTGCGCGCCGCGCTGGAGCGGGTGTGGAACACCGACCAGCCGTTGAATTTCGATCCCAACATCGTCGAGCCCGTCTCGCGCCGTCTGACCCAGCGCATCGACCTGTTCTACGGCGGCTTCGAGGGCGCCCCGAAATTCCACCCGACCCCGGCCCTCCATCTCATCTGGCGCGCCTTCATGCGCACCGCCGCGCCGCAATTCGGCAATGCCGTAACCCTGACCCTCGACATGATGTCCCAGGGCGGCGCCTACGATCATCTCGGTGGCGGCTATCACCGTTACGCGGTCGACGAGCGCTGGCTCATCCCGCATTTCGAAAAGATCCTCGGCGACAACGGCCTGATCGTCGAGGTGCTGACCCTCGTGTGGCAGATGACGCGCTCGCCGCTCTACGCCTCGCGCGTCGATGAAACCATCGACTGGATGCTGCGCGAGATGGTGACGAAAGACGGCGCTTTCGGCTCGTCGCTCGACTCCGACAGCGACCACGAAGAGGGCAAGTATTACGTCTGGACCGAAGCCGAGATCGACGACGTCCTCGGCCCCAATGACGCCCCGATGTTCAAGCAGGTTTACGGCGTCGGCACGGACGGCAATTGGCAGAACGGCCAGACCGTCCTCAACCGCCTCGCGGCCCCTGGCTTCCTGCGTCCCGAGCAGGAGGCGATCCTCACCCGTTGCCGCCGCATGCTGCAGATGGCCCGCGCCAAGCGCGAGCGGCCGCGCCTGGACGACAAGGTGATGCCGGACGCCAACGGCATGGCGATCGCTGCGCTGGTGCAGGCCGCGGCCGTGTTCCGCAAACCCGAATGGCATTTCGCAGCCACGCGCGCCTTCTGGGCGGTGGATGAAAAGCTGGGCGATAACGGCAAGCTGCATCACACTTGGCGCGACGGCCGCAGCAAGGCCGAAACGACCGCCGAAGGCTATGCGCAGATGATCCGCGCGGCGCTGATCCTGTTCGAGTTCTCCTCGGACCCGCGCTATCTGGAGCGCGCCAGGGCCTGGATGGCCCGCCTCGACGCCAAGTTCGCCGACACCACGCGCGGCGGCTACTACTTCACCAGCGCCGAGACGACCGACGCCATCATCCGCATCCGCACCGGCCTCGATCAGGCGACGCCCAATTATAACGGCGTGATCGTCGAGTGCGCCGCCCGGCTCTACTTCCTCACCGGCGATGCCGCCTATCGCGACGCCGCCAACCGCACCGTGTCGGCCTTCGGACAGGAAGTGATCCGTCAGGCCGCGAATGTCGCGACGCTGCTGAACGCCACCGAGTTCGTGATCGCTGCGGCCCAAATCGTCATCATCGGCGATGAACGTGCGCCCGAGACACAGACGCTCATGCGGGCCGTTCTCGAGCGTTCGGTGCCATGCCGTATGGTCACGCTGATCAAGCCCGGCCAGAAGCTGCCCGCCAGCCACCCCGCTCACGGCAAGGGTCAGGCCAACGGCAAGCCGACCGCCTATGCCTGTGTCGGCGCGACCTGCTCCGACCCGATCACCGATCCGGTCCAGCTGTCGAACATGCTCCTGCCGCGCCCCTTCCAGATCCAGGCGCAGATGGTGGCCCAGCAGCAGGCGGCGCAACGTCAGGCCGCGAACATTCGCTAAGCCGATCCGGCACAAGGAAGACGACGATGGGCGAAAAGATCGAAGTCCAGACCGAAGGCGGCGCATTCGCCGCCTATCTGGCGAAGCCGGCTTCGGGCAAAGGCCCCGGCGTCGTGGTGATCCAGGAAATCTTCGGCGTGAACCGCAACGTGCGCGAGATCTGCGACGATCTCGCGGCGGCCGGCTATGTCGCGCTTGCGCCCGATCTGTTCTGGCGCATCGAGCCGGGCGTCGACATCACCGACCAAAGCGAAGCGGAATGGGCGAAGGCCTTCGACCTCTTCGGCAAGTTCAATGTCGATCTCGGCATCACCGACATCGCCGCCACCATCAAGGCGCTGAAGGCCGTGCCCGGCGTCACCGGCAAGATCGGCGCGGTCGGTCACTGCCTCGGCGGACTGCTCGCCTATCTCACGGCGGCGCGGACCGAGATCGACTGCACCGTTTCGTATTACGGCGTGAACATCGCCAGCGTCCTTGGCGAAGCGGCGAAGATTTCGAAACCGATTCTTCTTCACGTCGCCGAAAAAGACCAGTTCGTGCCGGCCGAAGCGCAGAAGCAGATGGCGGATGCGCTGGGTCCGAACGCCCACGCCACCATGATCACCTATGCCGGCCAGGACCACGCCTTCGCCCGTGTCGGCGGCGCGCACCATAACGCCGGCGCGGCGCTGGCGGCCAATGCCGCGACGGCGGCATTCTTCGCGGCGCATCTGAAATAATCAGTAGGCGGATCAAATGACCAAGGCCATCCGGTTCTCTGAAACAGGCGGACCGGCGGTCTTGCGGTTGGCGCAAGCCGATCTCGGCCCGCCCGGCCCCGGCGAAATCCGCCTTCGCCAGACTGCCATCGCGGTCAACTTCATCGACACCTATCACCGCTCCGGCCTCTACCCGGTAAAGCTCCCGTCGGGCCTCGGTCTCGAAGCCGTCGGCGTCGTGGAGGCGGTGGGCGAAGGCGTCTCCGCCTTCGCGGTCGGCGATCGCGCCGGTTACTGCACCGGCCCCATCGGCGCTTATGCCGAGGCGGCGAACCTGCCCGCAGACCGCGCCGTGAAAATTCCCGACACGATCTCAGACGACATCGCCGCATCGATTCTGATGAAGGGCATGACGTCGGAATATCTGCTGCGCCGCACCTATCCGGTGAAGGCGGGGGAAACGATCCTGTTCCACGCAGCGGCCGGCGGCGTCGGCCAGATCGCCTGCCAGTGGGCCAAAGCGCTGGGCGCGACCGTCATCGGCACGGTCGGTTCCGACGCCAAGATCGCCCTCGCGAAATCCTTCGGCTGCGACCACGTGATCGTCTCGTCCCGCGAGGACATTGCGGCCCGCGTCATGGAGATCACCGGCGGCAAGGGCGTGCCGGTCTCATACGATGGCGTCGGCAAGGACAGTTTCGAGGCTTCGATCGGCAGCCTCGCCGCGCGCGGCTTCCTCGTCAGCTTCGGCAATGCGTCTGGGCCGGTTCCGCCGGTTTCGCCCGCTGTGCTGTCGCCGAAATCGCTCTATCTCACCCGCCCCGGCCTTTTCGCTTATGTCGGCACGACGGAAGAGCTCCGGGCCAGCGCGGCGGCGCTCTTCGAGGTCGTTCTGTCAGGCAATGTCAAAGTGGGCGCGCCCGCCATCTACGCCCTCGCCGACGCCGCCAAAGCGCACGAAGATCTTCAGGCCCGCCGCACGACGGGCAGCATCATCCTGAAGCCCTGAAGACCGCTACTCCGCCGCCAGCGCCGCATCCTTGCGCAGATAGATCGAGTTCTTCGGCCGCGCGAAGACGCGCTGGATCATCGGCTCGAATGCCTCCAGCGGCATAGACTCGAAGGCCGGATCGAACGAGTTCTGATCGAACAGATGACAGAACTGCGCGCAGGCCTCGAAATGCGGGTGTCCGCGATGAGCCTCGCGCATGTCACGGTCGAGGCCAAGGTGATGGAAGAAATAGTAGCCCTGGAAGATCGCATGCTTCTCCGCGATCCAGTGGTTCTTCTCGCTGACATAGGGCCGCATGATCGCGGCAGCGATATCGGCGTGGTTGGACGGGCCGAGCGTGTCGCCGATGTCGTGCAGCAGGGCCATCACGACATATTCCTCATCCATCCCGGCCTGATGGGCGCGCGTCGCGGTCTGCAACGAATGAGTCAGGCGATCGACGGCGTAGCCGCCGAAATCGCCGTCGAGCAGTTTCAGATGACTGACGATCCGCTTCGGCAGACCCCGGCCGAACTCGGCCGCATGACCGGCGATGGCCATCCAGTCTTCCTGGGTGCCCTCGGTCATTGCGTGAAACGTGGCGTCGCCGTGCCCGGACATGGGCCCCCTCCCGATTATTATGGAAGAGACCCTACGCCAGAGACGGGTATCAGACCAGAAGCTCTGCGATCTGCACGGCGTTCAGCGCCGCGCCCTTCAGCAACTGGTCGCCCGCGATGAACATGCACAGCGATTTGCCGGTCGGGTCCGACGAATCCGGCCGCAGACGCCCGACCAGAATGTCGCCCTGCTCGCTCGCCTCGTTCGGCATCGGGAAATGATTGGCGGCCACGTCGTCCACCACCTTCACGCCCGGCGCCTTGCTCAGGATCGCACGCGCCTCGTCGGGCGACATCGGCCGCTCGAACTCTACGGTCAGCGCCTCGCAATGCGCACGCAGCACCGGAATACGCACGCAGGTCGCTGAAATGCGGATCGTATCGTCGCCGAAAATCTTCCGCGTCTCCTTCAGCAGCTTGGTCTCTTCCTCGTTGTAGAGCGTGACCGGATCGACCTTCGAGTTATGGCTGAAGGCGTTGAAGGCGTAGGGGTGCGGAATGATTTTCTGCTGGAACGGCTGACCGTCCAGCGCCGCGCGGGTCGCGTCCTTGAGTTCCTCCATCGCCGCCCAGCCCGCGCCAGACGCGGCCTGATAGGTCGAGGCGATCAGACGCTTCACCGGGTTCACCTTGTGCAACGGCCACAACGGCACGTTGGCGATGATGGTCGAGCAGTTCGGGTTGGCGATGACGCCCTTGTGCAGCTTCGCGGCTTGCGGGTTCACCTCGGGAACGACCAGCGGCACGTCGTCGTCCATGCGGAAGGCCGACGAATTGTCGATCATCACCGCGCCGGCCGCCCGCGACGCCGCGAGGAACTGCTTGCTGATGGCGCTACCGGCGGAAAACAGGGCGATATCCACGCCCTTCAGGCTCGCTTCGGTCAGCTCCTCGACCGGCAGCTCTTCGCCCTTGAAAGTCATCGTGCGGCCCGCCGAACGCTTCGAGGCCAGCAGCTTCAGCTTCGAAAGCGGGAAGGCCCGCGTCTCAAGACACTTCAGCAGCTCGACACCGACTGCGCCGGTCGCACCCGCGACCGCGACGACAGGAGAACCCGTCACGACACATCACCTCAAAGGCTGGAACAAAGGGTGCGGCCTTCTACGCGCGGCAGCGCCGCCTCACAAGGGCGACGCCGCAGGGTCAGTCGGCGGCGATCGACGACGCGGCGATGAAAACAGCGGCGATCATGGGCAGCGATGCAGTTCCAGCGGACCATCTGCATAGGGATTGGCCTGCACAAGCCCGCCCTTGCCGTCAGGGGTAAAAGTGTAGTCGTTCACCTCGAAGGCGCCACCCTCGGTCACGACGAAGGCCTCGCCCTCTTTCACGATTTTCAGCGCATAGTCGGTCGAAACCACCTCGCCGCCGAACGGTCCGCGCAGCACATGCGGCACCGGCCGGGTCAGCTGGAAGGTGATGCTGTCGGCATCCCTGGCGCAGATGCCGCCTTTGCCGTCCCCGGTCGCCCATGCGCCGTCCAGCGCCTTCACGATCTCGGCCGGAAACAGCGCGGTGCGTTGCGGGCACGGCTTCATCGTCGGGGTCGGCGCGCCCGGCGACGCCGGCAGCCCGTCATCGCCGATCACGATCATGCCGTCCTTCACCCGCTGCACGATCGGTTCGCCCTCCTGCCCCTCTTCGCCAAGCGCCGGATCGTAAACCTCCGACCACAAACGAAGGCTTCCATCGCTCTCCAGCCGGTAGATCAATGTCGTCCGCCCGATGCCCACCTCATCGGCGACGGTCAGCAGGCCATCCCTGGCGGTGAAGACCGTCAACGGCGTAAAGCCGCCATCGCTGCGCAGATAAGGCTGGTTGTCGGTATCCACGACGAAATCGACGAGATCCTGCGTGCAGCTCTCACCCGAGGTCCATGATTTGGCGAGGACCGACTGAAGCGCGGCAGCTTCGCCCGCCGGCACGGATTCGGCGGCGGCGGTCGAGATCAGGAGAGCGGCCAGAAGAAGACGCATGATGGATAGTCCTTACTGCGCGACGACCGTGGTTTCATCGCCCGTCGTACAGCGCAGGTAGTCGCGCTGCCATTCGGGAATCGTCACATGATCGCCCTTTACCTGCAGGCGGATGGTGGAGGTGTCGCCGCGCGAGCCGTTGGGCGGGATCAGCTCGGTCACGACCGCCTCCCAGCCAAGCCCGGTCGGCGTCAGGCTTTCGAGCGTGAAGTTCGAAACGTCGTCCAGCGGCGTTTTCACCGTCTCGTCCACCGCCAGCTTCTCGGCGATGGCAGCGCTGTTCCAGCGCGTCAGCTCAAAGCCGAGCGGCCCGACCATGTCGAGGCGCAGATACTGCGATTCCGGCTCCAGGCAGAGATCCTTGCCCTTCCTGGCGAAGCGCGTGTCGACGAAGCGCACGGGCGGGGCTTCGGCGCCGCCGCCGAAGAAGGCGAGCGCCTTGGCGCTGCCGTCGATATGGGCGCGATCGGCCGGCTCGTAGCATTTGCGGAACTGCTTGCCTGTCAGATCCTGCGCGAACTCGGCCATCTCCAGACCTGAAAGCGTGCCGTCCGCATTCAATTGGAATTTTAGGCCGGGGCCGTCCGGCGAGATGAGTGCGACGGTCTGACCGTCGCGTGAGGCCTCGACGCCCAGATCGACGCCTTCGCCATCGGCATTGGTCCATTGCACGCGCCCGCCGGTAACGGCGAACTCGAACGTGATGACCTCGCCGGACTCGCTCGGACCCTGATCGCAGGCCGGCGGCGCGCTGCCGTCCGGCTCATAGCGCCAGCCCCCGGCGAGCAGCGACTGCACGGCGCTCGCCTCGACGGGTTGCGGCGCGGCGGTCGTCGCGAGTGCGGAGCCGGACAGCGCGGCGGCGAGAATGAGGGACAGCGTTCTGGACATGACGAACCTCCGGCGAAGCGCCGCGAAAAATCTGCCTGATGGCGCTTCGGCTCAACGCCGCATTTGGCCGCAGCGATCCTTCAGTTCCCGTTCAGGGTCAGCGCCTTGCGATACTCGACATCGTCCACCCAGCGGCCGCGCAGTTTTTCGCGCTTCTCATGCAGCGCGTGCCGGGTGAAGCCGAGCTTTTCGGCAAGACGGATCGATGCCGCGTTGCGCGTATCGATAAAGGCGATCGCTTCGCTGACGCCGATGCCGGCGAGGTGATCGAGCATCGCCTGCGCCGCCTCCCATGCGATGCCGCCGCGCTGAAAGGGCGTGAAGATGCGCCAGGCGGCAAGTGACGTAGAGTCAGATTTAACCGTCGCCTGCATGTAGCCAGCATAGCCCTTGGTGCGATCGAGCACGGCCCAGTTGAGCCATAGCTCGTCGCGCTCGGGCGAACGGCGGCTTTCCAATGCCTCATAGCGATGGCTGAGCGCGCGCACCGAAGAGGGCGGCTCATCCGATGTGTAGATATAGAGCTGCGGGTCTTTAAGCCCCGCGAACATCGGCTCGCCGTGCCAGGCATTGATCGGCTCAAGCAAAAGCCGCGGCGTTTCCAGCCGCGGCTCCTGATAGGCGTCGAAATCGACCGGCACGTTTAAGTGTTCATGCTGTCGAAGAAGTCCGAGTTCTGTTTCGACGAGCGCAGCTTGTCGATGAGGAACTCGATCGCATCCACCGTGCCCATCGGGTTGAGGATACGGCGCAGCACATACATCTTGGAGAGGATGCCCTTCTCCACCAGCAGCTCTTCCTTGCGGGTGCCGGAGCGCAGGATGTCCATCGCCGGGAACACGCGCTTGTCCGCGACCTTGCGGTCGAGAATGATTTCGCTGTTACCCGTGCCCTTGAACTCTTCGAAGATGACTTCGTCCATGCGGCTGCCCGTATCGATCAGGGCCGTCGCGATGATGGTCAGCGAGCCCCCCTCTTCGATATTGCGCGCCGCGCCGAAGAAGCGCTTGGGGCGCTGCAGCGCGTTGGCATCGACGCCGCCGGTCAGCACCTTGCCAGACGAGGGGACGACGGTGTTGTAGGCGCGGCCGAGGCGGGTGATCGAATCCAGCAGGATGACGACGTCGCGGCCATGCTCGACCAGGCGCTTGGCCTTCTCGATGACCATTTCGGCGACGGCGACGTGGCGGGTCGCAGGCTCGTCGAAGGTCGAGGAGATGACCTCGCCTGTCACCGTGCGCTGCATGTCGGTGACTTCTTCCGGGCGCTCGTCGATCAGCAGAACGATCAGATAGCACTCGGGATGGTTCGCCGTGATCGACTTGGCGATGTTCTGCAGCAGCACGGTCTTACCCGTACGCGGCGGCGCGACGATCAGCCCGCGCTGGCCTTTGCCGAGCGGCGCGACGATGTCGATGATGCGGGCCGAACGATCCTTCAGCGTCGGATCGTTGACTTCCATCTTCAGCCGCTCTTCCGGGTAGAGCGGCGTCAGATTGTCGAAATGGACGGTATGGCCGGCCTTCTCGGGGTCCGAGAAATTGATCTCGTTCAGCTTGGTCAGGGCGAAATACCGCTCGCCGTCCTTCGGCGCGCGGATCAGGCCCTCGACCGTATCGCCGGTGCGCAGCGAGAAGCGGCGGATCTGGGCCGGGCTGACATAAATGTCGTCGGGGCCGGGCAGATAATTGGATTCAGGCGAACGCAGGAAGCCGAACCCGTCCGGCAGGGCTTCCAGCACGCCGACGCCGGAAATCTCGATGTCGCTCTCGGCCAGCGCCTTGAGGATAGCGAACATCAGCTCCTGCTTGCGCATGGAGCCGGCGCCTTCGATCTCCAGCTCTTCCGCGAAAGCCAGCATCTCGACCGGCGACTTGGCCTTCAGATCCTGCAGCTTGACGATCTGCAGGCGCACATCGGCCAGCGTCATCGGCGCGGGCTTTTCCGGCTCGGGCTTCGCCTGCGCCGCCGGTTCCTTGGGCGCGGGCGCAGCCTCGGCGGCTTCGACCGTTGCTTTCGCGGCGGTTTCCGGCGCGGTTTCGGGGGCGGGCGCAGCAGCTTTCTTGCGGCCGGTCAGCGTGGGGCGTGAGGGAGAAGGAATGGCGATAACCTGGGCGTCGTGAAGGGAATTGTTTTCAGGAGAACGCCGGACCGAGAGGCCCGGATCATTCGGATTCAGCCGTCGATGACGAAAGGCCCGGCGGATGAAATGCGGTCTTGGAAAGGCCCGGCGGTTGGATCCCGCCGCTTCAGGCCGCCGTGGATCAGGCCTTTTGCGAAAGGCCTGCGCCCGGCGGGCGCTGTCTGGGAAACGTCTATAGACCCGTTTCCGGCGGGGGTTCAACCCCCTGGCGCGCCCGCTCAGAACGGTTTCACGACCACCAGAATGACGATGACGATAGCCGCAAAACTGGGAATTTCGTTCAGCATCCGCCAGGTTCGGGTGTTGCGGATACCCTTGTCATTGCGGAACTTCCGCACCTGCCCTGCAAGGAAGCCGTGAAAGCCCGAAAGCCCCAGCACCAGGGCGATCTTGGCGTGCAGCCAGCCCGCCCCCTGCAGCAGCTCCGGCCGCCCGATCAGCATCAGGATCGCGAACGCCCAGGCCAGAACCATGGCCGGGGTCAGGATCACCCGCAGGATTCGGGCCTCCCGGGCCTTCCAGACCTCGCTCTCGGCCGAACCGATGGCGGTCTCGCTGTGATAGGCGAGATAGCGCGGCAGCATGAACAGCCCCGCCATCCAGAAGATCACGAAGATGACGTGTCCGGCCTTGATCCAGTCATAGCCGACGCCTTCCAGCCATTCGGTCATGCCGCCGCCTTCCTGCAAGGGCACCCGGCCGCGGCCCCGCAACCGCGCCAGCCGGGATCTGGCGCGATCGCTCCACGCGCCGGGGCCTGCCGGACGAGATCGGCCAGCGCCGCGATGAATTTAGGGTGGGTGCCGACCGCCGGCACCCGGATATAGGCCGGCGCACCCGCCGTCAGCGCCGCCGCACGATAGATCTGATCCAGCTCGTACAGCGTTTCGGAATGCTCCGACACGAAGGAATGCGGCACCACCACCGGCACCAGACCTTCGCGCCCTGCGGCCTCGATTTCCTTATCCGTATCGGGACCGATCCATGTCAGAGGTCCGACCCGGCTTTGATATGTGACACGCCAGTCCATCGTCTCGGCGCCGGCCGCCGCCGCGATGGCCTTGGCCGCCGCCTCGACCTGAAGCGGATAGGGATCGCCCGCCGTCACGATGCGCTCCGGCAGGCCATGCGCCGAATAGAGGATGCGCGCCCTCGCGCCCGCCGGCACCTCAGCCAATGCCGCCCGCACCAGATCGCCATAGGCGGCGATGAAACCCGGATGGGTCGGATAACAGCACACCGCCGCCGTCGGCACAGACAGCCCCGCCTTCGCCGCGGCACCGCGCCAGTCGTCCAGCGAGGACTGCGTCGTCGTGGTGGAAAACTGCGGATAAAGCGGCAGCAGCACGACACGGTCGGGCTTCCAGGCCTTCAATTCCACCGCCGCCTCGGCCGCGAAGGGATGCCAGTAGCGCATGGCGATCACCGCCCTGGCGGTCACGCCCTCCGCAGCCAGCGCCGCCTCCAGCGCCCGGGCCTGACGCTCGGTTTCCGGCACGATGGGCGAGCCGCCTCCGATCGAGCGATAAATCGTCTGCGCATAAGGCGCACGGCGGCTGGAGATCAGCCGCGCCAACGGCCAGCGGACGATGCCCGGCGCGCGGATGATCGCCTTGTCGGAGAACAGATTTCTCAGGAACGGCCGCACGGCGTCCAGATTGTCCGGCCCGCCGAGATTGAAGAGAACGATCCCCAGCCGCGCGCTCATACGCCCCTCACGGCGGCGACCAGTTCGGCGATGTGCTCGGGCCGGGTCTGCGGCGTCACGCCGTGCCCCAGATTGAAGATATAGGGCCGGCCCTCCATCGCCCGCACCAGCCGCCGCGCCTCGTCCGCCATCACCTCACCGCCCGTGATGGTCAGCATCGGATCGAGATTGCCCTGCAGCGCCGTGGAAGCCGGCACCGCCTCGGCGGCGAAGCCCAGCGGCGTCATATGATCGATCCCGACCCCATCGACCCCGGTGCGCGCCGCATAGGCTTTCAGATGCGCCGCCGCGCCGCGCGGGAACCCGATCACCGGCACATGCGGCGCATGCGCCTTTACCGCTTTCACGATGGCGGCGGTCGGCTGGATGACGGCCCGCTCGAACAGGGGCGCCGGAACGCTTCCCGCCCAGGTGTCGAAGATTTGCAGCGCCTCGGCTCCGGCATCGACCTGGGCGATCAGATAGGCAGTCGTCGCCTCGGTCAGCGCATCCAGGATCGCCCCGAACAATGATGGCTCAGACCATGCCATGGCGCGGATAAGGGCATGATCGCTGCCGCCCGCACCCTCGATCATATAGGTCGCAACCGTCCACGGCGCTCCGGCGAACCCGATCAGCGCCACCGTCTCCGGCAGCGCCGTCTTCAGGCCTTTCACCGTCTCCATCACCGGCTGCAGCCGCTCGGCGACCCCTTCGACGTTCAGCGCCTTCAGCGCCTCGCGGGTGCGCACCGGCTCCAGCTTCGGGCCTTCGCCCTCGACGAAGGCAAGGCTCTGCCCCATCGCCTGGGGAACCAGAAGAATATCGGCGAACAGGATCGCCGCATCGAAGCCATAGCGCCGGATCGGCTGCAGCGTCGCTTCGATGGCCAGTTCGGGTGTCAGGCAGAAATCGACGAAGTCCCGGGCCTTGGCCCGGATCTCCCGGTATTCCGGCAGATAACGGCCGGCCTGGCGCATGATCCAGATCGGGGGAACCTTCTGCGGCTCACCACGTAGAACTCGAAGGAAGGGCTTCATTTACAAGACCGGGATGCCGCTCTGCTGCATGCGTTCTTCCCTTCTATCTATGACTCTTGGAGAGAAAGGTAGTGGTGGAAGGAGGTAGTAGCTCCTGTGAACAAGGGGGATCAAAGCCTCGCCTCGATCATCCACACCCCCCTGTTGGCGGCCGCGCGGATTCTGGTTTCCGGGGGTTAAAGGTTAATCAGCTCTTAATTCCGGCGGATTCCCGCCTGTGCAAAACCCTGTGGGAGTTGGGGAAAGCGGGAATCATCGCCGCGCGAGATAGCCATCCCCGATTCCAACGTCCCGCCTCCGGCGTCGTCCCCAGCCGGCCAACCCTATGCAAAAACGCCCTTGAGCCCTGTGCCCGACGAGCGCATGACGGGTGCCGATGAGGGTCGAGCGCGCCCTCAACAGAACCGTCAGCAAGCTTCTCCACAGGGTTATCCGATGAGCGACGAGATCCCCGCGACGGCGCTGAGCCGCGGCTGGGGGCCGGCCAATGTCTATTTCCACCTCCATCTCGTATCGGATTCCACCGGCGAGACGCTGCAGGCCTATGCCCAGGCGGTATGCGCCCAGTTCGAGGAAGCGCGTCCGATCCTTCATATCCATCCGCTCATCCGCTCCGACCGCCAGCTCGAACGCGCGATCCAGATGGTCGAGGATGCGCCGGGCCTCGTTCTCTACACGCTGATGAAACCGGAAAAGCGCGAGATGCTGGAACAGACCTGCCTGCGCCTCGGCCTGCCGCATCTCTCGGTGCTCGATCCGGCGATCGCCATGACCGGGCGTTATCTCGGAATCGAATCGAGCCACAGGACGGGCGGCCAGCACGAGCTGGACCAGGCGTATTTCGATCGCATCGAAGCGCTGAACTACACCCTCGCCCATGACGACGGGCAGAACGTCGCGGGGTTCGCGATGGCCGATGTCGTACTGCTGGGGATCAGCCGCACGTCGAAGACGCCGACCTGTCTCTATCTCGCCAATCGCGGCTTCAAGGCGGCGAACCTGCCGCTGGTGCCGAATGTGCCGCTGCCGGCTGAAGTCGAGGCGCTGGCCGACATGACGGGCGGCCCGCTGGTTATCGGCCTCGTCGCCAGCCCCGACCGCATCGTCCAGATCCGCCGCAACCGGCTGATGGCGCTGAATGAACGCGACGAGACCGACTATATCGACGAGACCTATGTGCGCGACGAGATGACCCAGGCGCGCAAGCTCTTCCTCCTCAAGGGCTGGCCGATGATCGATGTCAGCCGCCGCGCCATCGAGGAAACCGCCGCCGCCATCGTCGCGTTGCTGAACCGCCGCAAGACCGAAGGCCGCCTGACCATGGCGGGCAACAATGATTTCTGAACTGAAGCGTCCGCTGGTGCTCGCCTCGCAGAGCGCCTCGCGGGCCGCGATCCTGAAGGCGGCCGGGTTGTCGTTCACGGCGATCCCGGCGCGCATCGACGAAACCGCGCTTATCGAAAGCCTTCAGGCCGAAGGCGCGAAACCCCGCGATATCGCCGATGCGCTGGCCGAGACGAAGACGCTGAAGATCGCGCCGTCGGTGCCGATGCCGGGCCTCGTCATCGGCGCCGATCAGCTTCTGGTTTGCGAAGGGCGCATTTTTGAAAAGCCGCAGGATCGCGCCGAAGCCGCGCGGCATCTGATGTTCCTGCAAGGCAAGACGCACGAGCTGGTCGGCGGGGTCTGCGGCGCGGCGGGCGGCGCGGTAATCTGGCGGCATGTCAGCGTCGCCCGGCTGACCATGCGGCAGATGGACGAAGCGGCGATTGAGGATTATCTCACCGCCGCCGGCGAGGGCGTTCTCGCCAGCGTCGGATGCTACCATCTGGAAGGCCTAGGCGTTCATCTGATGAGCCGCATCGACGGCGACTATTATTCGATCCTGGGGTTGCCGATTTTGCCCGTTCTCGATTTTCTGCGGACGCAAGGAGCGCTTGCGCCATGACGATTTCCGGCACCGCGAAGATCGCGGGCGTGATGGGATGGCCCGTCGCGCAGTCGCGCTCGCCGCTGATGCACAATCACTGGATTTCGACGCTGGGGCTGGAAGGCGCCTATATCCCGATGCCGGTGAAACCCGGCGATCTGGAAGCGGCGCTGCGGGCTTTGCCGAAAATGGGCTTTCGTGGCGTGAACCTGACCGTCCCGCACAAGGAGACAGCGCTCAGGATCGTGGATTCGCTGGATTCCGACGCCAAACGCATCGGCGCGGTGAACACGATCGTCGTCAAGGACGATGGCTCGATCGAAGGCCGCAACACCGACGCGCTCGGCTTCTCCGAAAGCCTCGACTACGTTTCGGGCGCGGAAAGCAATGCCGGCGCGACGGCGGTTGTGCTGGGCGCGGGCGGCGCGGCGCGCGCCGTGGTCGCGGCGTTGATCGATGAAAAATGCAAGCTCATCCGCATCGCCAACCGCACGCCGGAGAAGGCGCAGGCCATCGCCGCGGCGATGAAGACCTCGAAGGTGACGATCGAGATCGTGCCGTGGGACGATCGCTCCGACGCGCTGGACGGCGCCAGCCTGGTGGTGAACACCACGCTTCTGGGCATGCGCGGGCAGCCGACACTGGAGCTCGACCTTGCGCCGCTCAGCCAGGGGGCGATCGTCGCCGACATCGTTTATGCCCCGCTGGAAACGCCGCTGCTGACCGCAGCGCGCGAACTCGGCCTCACTACGATGAACGGTCTGCGCATGCTCATCGAACAGGCCCGGCCGGGTTTCGAAGCGTGGTTCGGCGAGAAGCCGCCGGTGACGCCGGAACTGGTCGAGATGCTGGAATTCGATCTGAAAGCGAAGAAGCTCTAGGCCATGCTGCTCGTCGGCCTCACCGGCTCCATCGGCATGGGCAAAAGCGAAACGGCGCGGATGTTCAAGGCGCTGGATGTGCCGGTCTATGACGCCGATGCGGCGGTGCATGCGCTTTACGATGTCGGCGGCGCGGCGGTCGAACCGATCGGCGCGGCCTTTCCGGGCGTCGTGGCGGATGGCCGTATCGACCGCGCGAAGCTCGGCGCGCTGACGCTGGGCGATACGGCGGCGATCAGGAATCTCGAAGCGATCATCCATCCGCTGGTCGGCAAGGCGCAGATGGATTTCCTGCATGACGCAGAGTCAGCCGGGGCGCGCATCGTCGTGCTCGACATCCCGCTTCTGTTCGAGACCGGCGGCGAAACGCGGGTCGATGCGGTGATCGTCGTCTCCGCCCCCGCCGACATACAGCGCGCCCGCGTGCTGGCCCGGCCGGGCATGACGGAAGAAAAATTCGAAAATATCTTCAAGCGCCAGACCTCCGACGCGACGAAGCGGGCGAAGGCGCACTACGTGATCGACACCCATCTCGGGCTTGATCATGCACGCGAACGGGTCGCTTATGTGCTGGAGGATCTGAAGCGCCGCGAGCCGAAAATCTGGGCGGCGCGCAAGGAGGCGTCCCGGCCATGATGCGCGAGGTGGTGCTGGACACCGAAACCACGGGCCTCAAACCCGAGGAAGGCCACCGCATCGTCGAAATCGGCTGCGTCGAACTGGTCAATCACGTCCAGACCGGCCGCACCTTTCGCGCCTTCTTCAATCCCGGCCGGGCGATGGACGCCAGGGCCAGCGAAGTCTCCGGCATCACCGACGACATGCTGGTCGATCAGCCGCTGTTCGGCGAAATGGCGCAGGCCATTCTCGATTTCATCGCCGATGCCCCCATCGTCGCGCACAACGCGACGTTCGATATGGGCTTCCTCAACGCCGAGCTGACGCGGGTGGGACTGCCCGCCTTGCCGGCCAGCCAGGCGATCGACACTCTGCAGATCGCGAAGAAGAAATTTCCCGGCGCTCCGGCCTCGCTCGATGCGCTGTGCAAGCGCTTCAACATCGACCTCAGCGAACGCACCAAGCATGGCGCGCTGCTGGACGCCCGGCTGCTGGCGGACGTGTATCTGGAGCTGTGCGGCGGGCGTCAGTTCGGGATGACCCTGCAGGCCGATTTCGATGCGGCCGCGCAGGCGCGCGCCCGTGCGCAGCGGCCCGTGCCGCTGCCGCCCCTGATCACAGCCGAGGAAGAAGCGGCGCATACCGCCTTCCTGGATGGGTTCAAGACGACGCCGATCTGGAAGCAATACGCCTGAACGGCGTCAGGCGGTGCCCTGCTGGCCGCCGGCCTGGGCCTGACGCTGGCGTTCGAGCTGGGCGCGGTACAGCGCCGAGAAGTCGATCGGGTCCAGCATCAGCGGCTGATAGCCGCCGTCGCGCGTCACATCGGCGATGATGCGGCGGGCGAAGGGGAACAGCATGCGCGGCGCTTCGATCAGCAGGAACGGGTTCTGCTGTTCGGCGGGCAGGTTCTTGAGGCCGAACACGCCGGCATAGACCAGCTCCACCACATAGATCGGCTGATCGCCGGCCTTGGCCTCGATCATCGCGCGCAGGCCCACTTCGAACTGCTCCGGGCCGACCGGGCGGACCTGCACGTCGATACCGACCTGGATGGCCGGCTTTTCCTGCGACGCCGCGCGGGCGACGCCGGGGTTTTCGAACGAGAGATCCTTCACGAACTGCGCCAGCACGGCGATCTGCGGCAGTCCGGCGGTGTCGGGAGCGTCAGTCATGGAACGGTTTTTCCTGATGGCCGCAGGCGGCGGAAAGGCGGCGCTGCTACCACGCGCAAAGCGGTCAAGTCCAGCCAAGCGGCTGGCGCGACGGCAATACAGGGCCTATATTCTTACCGAACGCCGGCATTCCGCCTTCCGGTAGGGCCTTCATTCAGCCAGAATGTCTGCTGACACTGCCGCAGGTGCGGCTTCGCCGCGCCTGGCAAGCCCAGGCGATCGTTATTTCAGGATGGATCGACGTAAGATCGGGCATGGACAAGATGGAAATTATCGACCTCCTTCTGTTCGGAGCCGTGGCCGGGGTCATCCTGTTCCGCCTGTGGTCCGTTCTGGGCACCCGTACCGGCCATGAAGCTCCCCCCGCCGAGGCGGAACCCCGCCGCACGCCGAACGCACCGGCCTCAGCCGCCGGCCAGCCGCCGGTGATCGCCCCGCGCCCGCTGCCCAATTATCCCGCCGCTGCGGCGCGCGGTCTCGCCGATATCGCGGGCGTCGATCGCAGTTTCGATCCTGAAGCCTTCATGGCCGGCGCCGCTGCGGCGCATGAACGCGTGATCGAGGCTTTCGCGGCCGGCGATCGTCAGGAACTCCGTATGATCCTCGGCGACGAGGTCTATGCCGCTTTCGACGGCGCCATCGCCGCGCGCGAGGCCAAAGGCCTCACCGCGACCACGGTTTTCGTGAAAGAGGCGACGCCGCAGCTTATCTCGGCGGCGCTCAAGGGCCGTATCGCCGAAATCGATGTCCGCTACGAAAGCGAGCTGATCCAGTACAGCCGCAACGCCGCCGGCGAGACCGTCGAGGGCAGCGAATCCGCCGTCAACCGCGTCACCGACCGCTGGACCTGGGTGCGCGACACCCGCGCGGCCGACCCGAACTGGAAGCTGGCCGACACCGACTACGGCGACTGATCGCCGATGGCCGATCCGCGCCCGCCCGGTCGGCGCTTCGGCCTCGTCGCGCTTTTCCTCGCTTTCGCCGCCGGCGCGGCCGGCTTCTGGGCCGCCTCCTCGATCTGGAAACCGGCTCCGCCGGGCCCAGCCGCCGCCCTGCCGGTCGTGGAACTCCACGACATCGCGTTTGCCGATATTCCCGGCTGGGCCGCCGACGACCACGCGGCGGCGCTCGCCGCCTTTCAGAAAAGCTGCGCCGCCCTGCCCGACGCCGCGCGCTTTCCACAATTCGGCGACGCCGAAGCCTGGAGCCGCGCCTGCGCCGCCGCCGGCACCGCCGATACGGCCTCGGCCCGCCATTTTTTTGAAACCCGTTTCCAGCCCGCCGCCGTCTCCGGCACCGGCAAAGTCACCGGCTATTACGAGCCGGAACTGACCGGAAGCCGCGCCAAAAGCGCCGCGTTCCCGGCTCCCGTCTATGCCCGCCCCGCCGATCTCGTCACCGCCGATCCCGAAGGATTCCGCGCGCTCCTTCATGGCGAACGCCTTGCCGGCAAGCTCGAAAACGGCACCCTGAAGCCCTACGACACCCGCGCCGAAATCGAATCCGGCAGTCTTGATGGTCGGGCCGATGCCATCGTCTATCTGCCCTCAACCGTCGATGCTTTTTTCCTGCAGATTCAGGGCTCTGGACGGGTGAAACTGCAGGAAGGCGGCTGGCTGCGGCTCAACTATGCGGCGCAGAACGGCCATCCCTACAGCGCCATCGGCGCCGCCCTGATCGCCGAAGGCGCGATCCCGCGCGAAAAGATGTCGATGCAGGCGATCCGCGCCTGGCTGGCGGCGAATCCGGATCGTGCGGCGGCCGTGATGAACCTCAATGCGTCCTATGTCTTTTTCCGCGCGCTGGCGCTGGACGATCCCGCCCTGGGGCCGCCGGGGGCGGAGGGCGTACCGCTGATGCCGGGCCGCAGCCTGGCGGTGGATTCGCGGCTCTATCCTTACGGTCTGCCGGTTTTCGTCACCGCGCGGGGGACCGGAGCCGGCGATATCGCCCGGCTGATGATTGCGCAGGATACCGGCGGCGCGATCCGGGGGGCCGTGCGGGGCGATATTTTCTTCGGCTGGGGCGTTGAGGCCGAGGCGGCGGCGGGCGTGACGAACGCCGAAGCCGCGTTTGTGATATTGCGCCCGAAATGACGCGCCGGCTGAGCGACCGCGAACGGGAATTGTGGGATCACGTCACTTCAGGCGTGAAGCCGCGCCGTCTTCCGGCGGCGAAACCTGCAATGGAGCCGCTGCCTGCACCGCAGCCGGATCTGTCCGCCGCCGCGCCCGTCCGCCGCCGCCGCGTGACGGTGAAACCTGCGCCCGCCGCGCCGCCGGAACCGGCGACGGCCTTTACGCCGGCGCGCGATCCGTTCGCCGCGCCGCAGCTCGACGGCAAAAGGGCCAGCCGCTTCATGAAGGGCGAGATCCGGATCGAGGGCCGCATCGACCTGCATGGCTTGACGCTGGACATGGCGCACAAGGCGCTGGCCGGGTTCCTGATGCAGGCGCGGGGGCGCGGGCATCGCATGGTGCTGGTGATCACCGGCAAGGGGGTCGGCAAGGGCGGGGCGTTGAAACGTCTGGTGCCGCTGTGGCTTTCGGCCCCGCCTTTCGCGGGCCTGATCGCCGGTCTTGCCGCCGCGCAGGCTCGCCATGGCGGCGAGGGTGCGCTCTATCTTTATCTTCGTCGCAAGCGTGACGAGACGCGGGTGTGACCCTTCGCCCTTTCCAATCCCCCATCCGCTCGGCCATTCTGCGCCCCGACATGACCCCGGTTTTCAGAGCCCGCCCGTGAGCGCCGATCCCATCGACGAGATCGACATCTGCGCTTCGTATTCGCGCCGCGACACGGCGCGCGTGGTGCCGATCCTCGACGCGCTGAAAAGCCGGGGGGTGAAGGTCTGGTTCGACAAGAACATCCCCGGCGGCGCGCTGTGGGAGGAGACGATCACCCGCCACATGCGCAAGGCCAAGGCGGTGGTGTTTTTCGCCTCTCGGGAATCGCTCGCCTCCGACCGCTGTTTCGACGAGGTTTCGGCGGCGCGCACGCTGAAACGGCCGATCATTCCGGTTCTGGTCGATCAGCTGCGGATGCCCGACGACCTGCCCGACCGGTTGGTGCTGACGCTCCAGACCCGCAACACGGTCGATGCCTTTCCAGGCGCGGATGGCGATCCGGTGGACGCCATCATGCATGCGCTGGCGAGCTTCGGGGTGCGCGGCGAACCGAAGATCGCCGGCGCACCGACGCCTCCCCCGCCCCGCCCGGCCGTCGCCGCCCCGCCCGCCCGCAAACGCCGCCCGCTGCTGCTGGTCGGCATCGCGGCGGGCGTCGTGCTGGCCGCCGCCGTGGGCGTTCTGGCGATGACCGGCACGTTCGGCGGCGGGCTGTCTTCCGCCAAGCTCGATATTCCCGCCGACAAATGGTGCACCGCCTCGGCTCCCGCCCTGCTGGCCAACGCCGAGGCGCAGATCGGGATCGAACGGCTGAAGACGATGGCCGAGCAAGGCGACCGCGACGCGCAGACGCTGCACTGCCTTTCCGCCAACAAGGCCTGTTCGGGCGGCGGTAATCCCCAGACTCTCTCCGCCGCCTATGCCTCGTGCGAGGCGGCGGGCGCGAAGGGCAGCTGGCGCGCTGTCTTCAATCAGGGCTGGCTGAAGCAGCGCGGCTGCGGCGTGGCGCTGGACGGCAAGGGCGCGGCCCAGGCGGTCATGCGCGCGGCGGAGGGCGGCTGCGCCATCGCGCAGTTCTATCTCGGCACGCTCTACGAGGACGGCGAATTGATCGACTACGATCAGGGGCTGTCCATCAAATGGCTGACCGAGGCCGCCAACCAGAATTACCCCCCGGCGATGAACCGGCTGGGCGCGGCCTATGCTCTGGGGCGCGGCGTCCCGGAAGACGATGCGCGCGGCACCGACTACTACCGCCGCGCCGCCGATCTGGGCGATGCCCGCGCCATGCTGAACTATGCCCGGGCGCTGGAGATGGGTTCGGGCACCGAAAAGAACACCGGCGCAGCGATCGCCTATTACCGCCGCGCCGCCGCCCAGAGCGACGACGCCGAAATCCGCCAGCTCGCGCTCGATTCGCTGAAACGCCTGGGCGTCAGCCCCTGAGACAGACATGACCACGACACTTGAAAAAGGCGCGGCCGTCGCCGCGCTCTTCGCTGCAAATGACGACCGCGCCGCGCGCCTGATCGACGCTCTGCGGGCCGAGGGCGTGAGACTGGCCGACGGCGGGGCGGCGGATGCGACGATCCTCTTCGCGTCGCACGCCGCGCTGGCTTCGGACGACATCGTGCGCGCCGTTCTCGCCGCCCCGGCGCAGCAGCGCCTTGTCGTCCTGACCGAAAGACTGGATCTGCCGGGCGATCTGCCCGAGGCCCTGAAGGGCGTCATCGATCCCGCCGCCGCGATCCCCGCCTGGCGCGAGGACGAGCCCGAAACGCGCCGCCGTATCCTCGCGGCGCTGATCGGTTTCGGCGCGGCCGGGGCCGGCGTCGAGGCGGCGCAGGGCGCGTCGCTGCAGACCGAAGCCGTCAGCCGCGAGACCGCGCAGGCAAGCCTCAGCTCGTCGGCGCGCAGCGTGCCGGTCGATCCGATGGCCAAGGTCACGGCCTCGGTGGTGAAGACCTCGTCGCGCCGCGTGCGGCTGCTCGCCTATGGCGGGGCCGCCGCAGCGAGCGTGCTGGTCGTCGGCGCGGTCGTCTTCATGCAGGCAGGCGGCGACAGGGCGCGGGGTTCCTCAAGCGCTGCGGGCGAAGGCGCGAAGACCGCCAGCGCCGCGCCGTCGCGGCCGCAAGAACCCGGCGCGCCGCCCGCCCCGACTCCGGCGGCGATCGAAACCGGCGGCGCGCGCGTCACGCTGGCTCAGCCGTCCTATCCGGTCGGACGGGTCATTCCCGTTCATGTCCGCGACATGCCGGGCCACCAGCAGGATTACGTCGCCATCGCCGCCAAGGGGTCGCCGGGATATGGCGAGATCCGCTACGAATATCTGAGGGGCGCGAAAAACGCCGATCTGGTGCTGCGCGGCGTGATGAAGCCGGGCGAATACGAAGTGCGGCTGTTTTTCGGCAACGACACCGACCGCAACAAGTCCGAGACGATCCGTTACGCCATCCCGCTGATCATCGCGCCCGCCGATCCGGTGACGCTGGAGGTGGAGGGCGGCGCGACGCTGACCGAGGGCCGCCCGATCAACGTGCATTATGCCGGGCTGCCCGAGAACCAGCGTGACTGGGTCGCGCTGTCCGAGGCGGGCAGCGAGGACGGCGCCTATATCTCGTATGTCTACAGCAACGGCGCGGCCGCCGGCATCGCCCGGCTGCCCGGTGCGACGAAGCCCGGCAAGTACGAGATCCGGGTCTATTTCGACGACATCGCCTCCGACCGCACGGTGCAGGCGCGCCTGCCGCTGGACGTGGCGCCCGCCCCGCCGGTGAACCTGCAGCTCGACGCCAACGCCTATGCGCCCGACGCCCCGATCATCGTCAACTTCAACTCTATGCCGGGCAACCAGAAGGACTGGATCGCCCTGGCCCGGGCCGGCGACGAGGGCTATCTGAACTACGAATATACCGACGGCGCGAGCTCGGGGACGCTGACGATCCGCGGCCCGTCCGAGCCCGGCCGCTATGAAATCCGCGCCTATTTCGACGATGCGACCGGCGATCGGACCGTCCGGGCGACGGCCTCGTTCGAGGTGACATCTCAATAACTGTGTCGCGACTCTGTGATCATCCGGCACGCAATGGGCTTTGATTCCCGTCGCGCCCGGGTCTAGAGCGTCGGGCAAGGTTTGACCCTTAGAGGATTTCTGAATGTTCGCATTGCGTCGTCGCGCGGCCATGGCCGCTTCGGTACTCGCGATTTCCGTCGCCGCCGGTTTCTCCAGCTTCGCCGCGGACGGCAAGCCGACGATCGGCACCTGGGGCTTCGACACCGCCGGTATGGATACGTCGGTGAAGCCCGGTGACGACTTCTTCGACTATGTCGGCGGCACCTGGATCAAGAACACCGAGATCCCGGCCGACAAGACCAATTACGGCTCGTTCACCATCCTGCGCGACAAGGCCGAGGCCGATGTCCAGGCGACCGTGGAAGAGAACGCCAAGGCCCAGCACGAGGCCGGCTCGGTCGGCCAGAAGGTCGCCGACTACTACAACGCCTTCCTGAACACCGATCTGATCGAACAGAAGGGCCTTGAGCCCGCGAAGGCCGATCTCGACGCCATCGCCGCCGCCGCCACCCACGAGGATCTGGCGAAGATCATGGCGACCCCGGGCATGCCCGGCGGTCCCGTCGCGATCACCCCCGGCGTCGATTCCAAGAACCCCGGCATCTACACGATCGACATCTATCAGTCGGGTCTGGGCCTGCCGGAGAAGGACTACTATTTCCGCGACGACCAGCAGTTCAAGGACATCCGCGCCGCCTATCAGGCGCATATCGGCAAGATGCTGGCGCTGGCCGGCTATGCCGACGCCGAGAAGCACGCCGCCGACATCATGGCGCTGGAGACTGCGCTGGCGAAGGATTCGTGGGAAATGGCCAAGCGCCGTGACCCGGTCGCCATGTACAACCCCAAGACCCGCGCCGAGCTGATCGCCTTCGCGCCGGACTTCCCCTGGGCCGAGACCTTCGACGTTCTGGGCGTTCCCAAATTCGATCGCTTCAACGCCAACGAAGCCGACGCCATCCAGAAGCTGACCAAGATCTTCAAGGACACCCCGGTCGAAACCTGGAAGGCCTATCTCACCTATAACTATCTGGAAGGCTACGCGGCGGTTCTGCCCAAGGCCTATGACGACGAATCCTTCGCCTTCGCCTCGATGCTGTCGGGCCAGAAGGAACAGCGTCCGCGCTGGAAGCGCGCGATCTCGGCGCTGAACGGCGCGCTGGGCGAGGCGGTCGGCCAGCTCTACGTCGCCAAGTACTTCCCGCCGGAAGCCAAGGCGGAGATGGTGAAGCTGGTCGAGAACCTGCGCGCCGCCTACAAGAAGCGCATCGAGAACCTGCCCTGGATGAGCGAAGCGACCAAGGTCGAAGCGCTGAAGAAGCTGGCCGCCTTCCGTCCGAAGATCGGCTATCCCGACAAGTGGCGCGACTACTCGGCCCTGGACGTGAAGGCCGATGACGCCCTCGGCAATCTGAAGCGCCAGGCCGCGTTCGAATGGAACCGCAACGCCTCGCGCCTCGACCAGCCGGTCGACAAGGACGAGTGGTTCATGTCGCCGCAGACGGTGAACGCCTACTACAATCCCTCGTTCAACGAGATCGTGTTCCCGGCGGCGATCCTGCAGGCGCCGTTCTTCGACCTGAACGCCGACATGGCCATCAATTATGGCGGCATCGGCGGCGTCATCGGCCACGAAATGGGCCATGGCTTCGACGATCAGGGCGCGAAGACCGACGCCGACGGCGTGCTGCGCAACTGGTGGACGCCGGAAGACGAAGCGAAGTTCAAGGAGCGCGTCGCGGCGCTGGGCGCGGAATATTCCGCGTTCGAGCCGCTGCCGGGCATCAAGGTGAACGGCGATCTGACGATGGGCGAAAACATCGGCGACCTCGGCGGCGTCGAGGTTTCGCTGGAAGCCTACAAGATCGCGCTGAACGGCGCGGAGCCCGAAGTGATCGACGGCTTCACCGGCACCCAGCGCTTCTTCCTCGGCTGGGGCCAGGTGTGGCGTTCCAAGTATCGCGATGAAACGCTGCGCAACCAGGTTCTGTCGGACCCGCACAGCCCGGCCCAGTATCGCGTCAACGGCGTCGTGCCGAACGTCGATGACTGGTACGCCGCGTTCTCGATTCCCGCCGACGCCAAGATGTTCATCGCGCCCGAGAAGCGCGTGAAGATCTGGTGATCTAAGCGGTCCGCGTGAAATGAAGAAGGCCCGTGCGAAAGCGCGGGCCTTTCTCTTTGGGCTCTCTTTTGGGTGCGGCGAAGTTGCCGGTAGGCGCGCCGCAGCGGCCTCGCCTCAATCCTCGACGCGGTGCGAGGCGATGCCTTCGGGCGTTGTGACGGTGTCCGCGTCCACCACCGTCAGCTCGATCGTGTGGGCGTCCTCGCCCTTGGGGGTCAGCGTAACGCGGCAGGTGTCGGGCGATGCGCCGGGGCCGGCGTCCCACATGCCTTCGCGTTTCAGATCCTGCGGCGGCAGGCCTTCGACCTCGGCATGCATGGTCTGGAAGAAGCTGCCATCGACGGCGTAGCTGGAGCGCGCCTTGAGGGTCGTCTTCTTGCCGTCCATCTCGCGCGCCGCTTCCGTGGACCACGAGCCGGTCAGGAAGGTGCGGCAGCTGGCGTTGTCGAAGGCAGCGGCGGCGGGCGCGAATGACAGCGCGGCCAGCAGGACGGCGGTGGAAACTTTCATGCCGGCGCTCCCCGCGCTGATCGCGTCAGGGCGCGATGGAGGCGGAGCGGACGCCGATGGCCGGGACACGGCGGGCGGTGGCCCCGTCTTCGGTCCGCACCGTGTTGGTGTCGAGCACGATCAGCACGGTGTTCATCTGGTCGCGGCCGCCGGTGGCGACGCTGGCGTTGCAGCTGTCGGTGGACGGACCGGCGGCGGCGTCCCAGGTGCCGGCGATGGTCTGCACTTCCGGGTCGAGGCCCTGCGGCGCGATATTGATGGTGGCCGAGAAATCGCCATCGGCGGCATAGACGGCGCGGGTGGCGATGGTTCCGGGACGGCCGTTGAGGTCGGTCGCGACGCTCATGTCCCAGGTGCCGGCGAGGAACGCCTTGCAGGTCGTGTTGTCGAACGCGGACGCCGGGGTGGCGAACAGGGCGGCGACGCCGAGAAGGGCGAGGCTGCGGATCATGGCGGGGTGTCCTCTTGTCATGGTCCTTGAAGCAGGCGGGCTTATAGCCTCCGGCCCCACCCCCTGTCAGCCCCGCGAGGCCTGACGTTACGGCAATTTAAGAGAGGCGTCAGGGACGCGCCGCAAGGCCCTCGCGGCGGGGGTCGGCTCCGCCCGCCAACATGCCGCCCGGCATCAGCATGATGGCGTGAAGGCCGGAGCCTTCGCCGGCGCGGGCTTCGCTGATCTGCTGACCCAGCGCCGTCAGACCGGCGCGGAGCGCGGGATCGAAGTTCGCTTCGACCGACGGCGTGCCGCGGGCGACGACATTGGGCAGGGCGACGGCGCTTTGCGGATCCATGCCCCAGTCGAGCATGGCGACGAGGCTCTTCAGCACATAGCCGATGATCGCCGACCCGCCGGGCGAGCCGGTGGCAAGCAGGAACTGCCCATCTTTGAAGACGATGGTGGGGGCCATCGACGAGCGCGGGCGTTTTCCCGGCGCGATGGCGTTGGCGATGGGCGTGCCGTCCGGGCCGGCGGGGTTGAAGGCGAAGTCGGTCATCTGGTTGTTGAGGATGAACCCGGCCGCCATGCGCTGGCTGCCATAGATGCCCTCGACCGTGGTGGTCATCGAGACGACGTTGCCGTCTTTGTCCACCACCACGAAATGCGAGGTGCCGTGCGAATAGTCGATATCGTTGGCGGCCCATTTGGGAGCGCCTTCGGGCGTGCCGGCCACGGCCTCGGCCATCGCACGATCGGGCGAAATGAGTTTGGCGCGCCCGGCGAGATAGGCGGGATCGAGCAGGCCTTTCACCGGCACCGGCACGAAGGCGTCGTCGGCCGCGTATTTATCGCGATCGGCATAGGCGAGACGCTCGGCCTCGATCACCAGATTCCAGCCGGTGACGTCGTTCCTGTGGGCCGAAAGGTCGAAGGCCTGGAGCACGCCCAGCGTTTCCAGCACCGCAAGGCCGCCTGATGACGGCGGCCCCATGCTGCAGAGGAGATAGACACGATAGGGGCGGCAGAGCGCCTCCATTTTCCGCGCCTGATAGGTTTTGAGATCATCCAGGCTCAGCGTGCCGGGGGCGTTGCCGGCATGGACGGCGGCGACCATCGCGGCGGCGACCGGCCCTTCATAGAAACCCTTGGCGCCTTCGGCAGCGATCCGGGTGAGGGTGTCGGCATAGGCGGGATTTTTGAGCGTCGCGCCCTCGGTCAGGGGCGTGCCTCCGGGGGCGAGATAGGCCGCGGCCTCGCCCGTCATCGGGCCGTAGAAGCCCAGAGCCATGGTGACGGCGTCGGCCATGCGTTTCGGCACGGCGAAACCGTCGGTGGCGAGCGTCACGGCGGGCGCGACATCTTCGGCGACGCTGAGCTTGCCATGATCGGCATGGGCCAGCAGCAACATCGAAACGAGACCGGGCGTGCCGACGGAATTGCCCGAGGTGACGGCCTCGGGGAACGAAACGGATTTGCCGTCCTTCAGGAACATCGTGGGCGTCGCCCCGGCGGGGGCGGTTTCGCGGCCGTCATAGGCGGTGACGGCGCCGGTTTTCGCATCGTAGTGGATGAGGAACGCGCCGCCGCCGAGGCCGGAGGATTGCGGCTCGACGAGCCCGAGCACCGCCTGCACGGCGAGCGCGGCATCGACCGCGCTGCCGCCCTGGCGCAGCACCTTCAGCCCCGCCTCGACCGCCAGGGGGTTGGCCGCGGCGACCATCGCGCCTGCCTTCCAGTCCTGCGCCGGTCCGGGCGGCGAAACGCTGACGGACTGCGGCGGCGTGGCGGTATCGCCGCAGGCAGAAAGAAAGAGGGCCGCGAGAAGGGCCAAGGGGGTTATCCGCATGCCTGGAACCCCATCATTGCCCTGCCCGGCTTACAAGCCCGCCGCCGTTACAGAATGAACTTGGACAGATCGGTATTCCTGGCGAGCGTGCCGATCTTCTCGCGCACATAGGCGCCGTCGATGGTCAGCGCCTCGCCCGCCTTGTCGGCGGCGGTGAAGGAGATGTCCTCCAGCACCCGCTCCAGCACGGTCTGCAGGCGGCGCGCGCCGATATTCTCGACGCTGGCGTTCACCTCGGCGGCGACGTCGGCGAGCGCGTCGATGCCGTCCTCGGTGAAGTCCAGCGTGACGTTCTCGGTCGCCAGCATCGCCTTGTACTGGGTGACGAGGCTGGCTTCCGGCTCGGTGAGGATGCTGCGCAGATCGTCGCGCGTGAGGCCCGCCAGCTCCACACGGATCGGCAGGCGGCCCTGCAATTCGGGCAGCAAGTCGCTGGGCTTGGCGAAGTGAAACGCCCCGGAGGCGATGAACAGGATATGATCGGTCTTGATCGGACCGTGCTTGGTCGCAACCGTGGTGCCTTCGATCAGCGGCAGCAGATCGCGCTGCACGCCTTCGCGGGAAACGTCCGCGCCGCGCGCTTCGGAGCGGGCGCAGATCTTGTCGATCTCGTCCAGGAAGACGATGCCGTCATTCTCGGTGAGCTTCATCGCGTCCTGCGTCACCTCATCGGTGTCGAGCAGCTTGTCGCTTTCCTCCGCGATCAGGAGCGGATGGGACTCTTTCACCGTGACGCGGCGCTTCTTGCGCCGCCCGCCCAGCGCTTTGCCCAGCGCCTCCTGCAGATTGATGAAGCCGCCGGGCTGGCCGGGGATTTCCAGCGGGAACCCACCGCCCTGTTCCGCGACGTCGATCTCGATTTCCTTGTCGTCCAGTTCGCCCTCGCGCAGCTTGCGGCGGAAGGCTTCGCGGGTGGCCTCGCTCGCCCCCGCGCCCACCAGGGCATCCAGCACGCGCTCCTCGGCGGCCTTCTCGGCCTTGACGCGCACGTCCTTGCGCTTGGCGTCCTTCACCAGCCCGATCGCCACCTCGACCAGATCGCGCACGATCTGTTCGACATCGCGGCCGACATAGCCGACCTCGGTGAACTTGGTGGCTTCCACCTTCAGGAACGGGGCCTCCGCGAGGCGGGCGAGGCGGCGGGAAATCTCGGTCTTGCCGCAGCCGGTAGGGCCGATCATCAGGATGTTCTTGGGCGTCACTTCCTGACGCAGGGCTTCGGGCAATTGCTGACGCCGCCAGCGATTGCGCAGCGCGATGGCGACGGCGCGCTTGGCGGCGGCCTGCCCGACAATGAAGCGATCCAGCTCGGAGACGATCTCACGCGGCGAAAAATGGGTCATGGTCGGGAGAGATAGGGGCTTGGACGGGCCGGGGGAAGGTCGTCAGCGCGGCACGATGTGCGCTGACAGCCAATCGGCCAGCTCCACCTCTTCAAGCGAACCGGCGGCCAGTTTGAGAATCGTCTGGAAGGTATCGATCTGCGGCGCGCGCAGATTGAAGCCATTCAGCTTCAAAAAGAGACCCAGAGCGATCAGCG
>JAPUEF010000243.1:0-4188 GCA_027492655.1 Alphaproteobacteria bacterium
TTTGCTGCGGTGGCCCGTCTTCTGCTTGGCGAAATGCAACGCCACCGATTTCGAGAGGTGGCGGACCGCCGCCTTCGCGGAATTATAGGCCGCCGTATTATGCCCGGCGATGATGCCGGCGATCGACGAGATATTGACGATCGAGCCGCCGAGGCCAGTTTCCTTCACGCTCTTCGCCATCGCCGGGATCGCGTATTTGCACCCCAGAAACACGCTGTCGAGATCGACCGCGTGCACCTTCTTCCACAGAGCGAAATCCGTCTCCGTCACGCTCGATCCGCCGCTGATCCCGGCATTGTTCACCAGGACATGCAGCCCGCCGAATGCCTGCACCGCCGCCTCGATGGTGGCGATCCAGCTCTGCTCGTCGGTCACGTCCTGCTTGAACGCCACCGCACGGCCCGGATGCGTCTCGTTGATCTCGGCCGCGACCTTCTCGACGCCCATCTGGTTGATGTCGGTGATCACCACGCGCGCGCCTTCGCGCACCAGCATCTTCGCCGTCGCCTCGCCCAACCCCTGCGCCGCGCCCGTTACCAGCGCGATCTTGCCCTGAACCCGTCCTGCCATACTCAGTTTCCCTTGAATTGCGGCGACCGCTTTTCGATGAACGCCGCCACGGCTTCCTTGTGATCGCCCGTCGTACTCGCCAGCGCGTACTGGTCGAGATCGGCATACGAGGTCGCGCCGTTCAGCGCCCCCGCCGCCTCGCTGATCGCCCGCTTGGCGATGCGCGCCGCGACCGGCGGCAGCGCCGCCGCCCTGGCCGCCAGCGCTTCGGCGGCGGCGAGCGCGCCGCCATCCTCCGCCACCTGATCGGCAAGGCCCCAGCCGAGCGCCGCATCCGCATCCAGCTTCTCGCCGAACAGCGTCAGCGTCTTCGCCCGCGCCGGCCCCACCAGCGCCACGAGGCGCGGGATCGTGTGCCAGCTCATATTCATGCCCAGCGGCACTTCGGGCAGCCGCATATAAGACGACCGCGCCATCACCCGGAAATCGCAAGCCGCCGCCAGCGCCACGCCGCCCCCGATGCAGAAGCCTTCGATGGCCGCGATCGTCACCTGATCCAGCGCCGCCCAGGCATCGCACATATCCGGACCGAGCCGCAGCGCCTCGCGCTTCTCCAGCAGCGTCAGCGCGTTGCGCGTCTGCATCGCCGGGTCTTTCAGATCCGCGCCTGCCGTGAACACCGGATCGCCATGCACGATCACCGCATGCGCCGACGTCTCGGTCCGCAAGGTCCGCGCGACATCGCGCAGCCCCGTCAGCGTTTCCTGCGACAACGCGTTGAAACGGTCGCCGCGCCTGATCGTGACGCGGGCGATTCCATCGGCGAGCGCCAACGCCACCCCGCCGCGCGGTTGATACTCTGCGGCGCTCATAGCTGCGAGGTCTCCGCGTCCAGACCCATGAACAGCTTGCCGGTCAACTCCAGCGTCGGCGTGCCGACCAGCATGTGCTGGGTCGCCACATGCACGTCGCGGAAACAGCGCTGCAGGCGCGAGCTTTCATAAACCGATGACCCGCCGCCGAGATTATACATCAGATCGACCGCCTTCGCGGCCGCGCGTGTGCCATGCGTCGTCGCGAGGCGGATGTCGCGCCGGTGCTCGACCGACAGCTTGCCGTTGCGCTGCGCCGCCTCCCAGGCCGTCGCCACCGTCTCGCGCAGCCAGACGCGCGCCGACCGCACCAGCGCCTCGGCTTCAGCCACTTTCTCCTGCGTCTCGGCGCGCTGGCCCAGCGGACGACGATGGCCTTCCGGGGTCTTGCCGCCGGCCAGCGCCACAAGCGCGTCGATCGCGGCGCGGGCGAGACCCAGCGCCACGCCGCCGATCGCGATGGTCAGCAGCCCGAACACCGGAAAGGCGTAGAGCGGCCGCGCCAGCGGCGCATCGCTGATCAACCCGACCGAATAATCGCGATGGATCGTCTGCGGCTTGAACTCGATATCGGTCGAGCCGGTGCCTTTGAGGCCCGAGACATGCCAGGTGTCATGGAACGTCACGCGCTCTTTCGGGACCAGGAACATGCGCATATTGGGCAGGCCCGAAGGCAGCATGTCGGGCTTGCCATCCTTGGTGACAAAGCAGCCGCCCATCACCCAGTCGGCGTTCTGCGTGCCCGATCCCCATTGCCAGCGCCCCGCCACCTCATAGGTGCCGTCGCCCTTGTCCGCCGCCCGCCCACGCGGCGCGAAGACGCCCCCGGTGATGGTTCCGGGCCGGTAGATTTCGCGCGCCGTATGGTCGGGCAGATAGGCCGCCGTCACGCCGCTGGTCGAGCCGATGAACACGCACCAGGCCGCCGATCCATCCGCGACGGCCAACGTCTCCACCACATCCAGAAAGGTCAGCGGATCGACCTCCAGCCCGCCATAGACCTCCGGCGTCAGCATCGACATGAACCCGGCGTCTGCGAATTTGCGCGCCATGTCGGCGGGCAGACGCCGCACCTGCTCGAACTCCGCCGCCCGCGCGCTCAGTTCGGGTCCGAAGTCCCGCGCCCGCGCCAGAAGCGTCTCCCGCGTTCCGCTCATGTCTCCAGCCTCAGCCTGTTGGCGATGTTGTTCTTCTGCATGTTCGACGATCCGCCGACGATCGGCAGCGAGATCGCATCGCGCGTATAGCGCTCGAAATCGAACTGATCCGACAGGCCATACGCGCCCGCCACCCGCATCGCCGCCTGCGTCACCTCCGCCGCCATCTCGCAGCAGAACAGCTTCGACATCGACGTTTCGACCGAACAGGGCCGCCCCTGATCGGCCAGCCAGGCGGCGTGATACAGCATGTGCCGCATCGCCTGCACTTTGGTGCGCATCTCGGCGATGGAATGACGGATTGCCTGATGCGCGGAAATCTTCCGCCCGAACTGCACCCGCTCCTGCGCATAGGCGGTCGCATCCTCGACCGCCGCCGTGGCGATCCCCAGCGCGCAGGCCGAAAGCTCCAGCTTCTCCACCTCCAGCGCGCGCCCCGCCAGCTGCGACCAGCCATGTCCCCATTTGTCCGGCCCGCCCAGAACATTGGCGAGAGGCACACGCACCCCGTCGAAGGTCACGTCCTTCGTCTCAACGCCCCGAATCCCTAAATGCCCCAGCGGCGTGATCGTCACGCCCGGCGACTGCGGCGGCACCAGAACCACCGACAAATTGCGGTATTTCTCGTCCTTCGCGCCGGAGCGCAGGAGGCAGAAAATATAGTCGGCGATATGCGAGCCGGTGCACCAGCGCTTCGCCCCGTCGATCACCACGTCGCCGCCCTCAATCCGCGCCGAGCTTTCAACGCTCGCCAGGTCGCCGCCGACATTGGGTTCGCTGAGACCATAGGCGAACATCAGATCGCCCCGCGCAAGTCTGGGCAGAAGCTCGGCGCGCTGCGCCTCGCTCCCGCTCTCCACCAGATTCATGCCGGCATAGCAGACGCCCATGATGTACGAGCAGGCGATGGCGGTGGAGCGCTTCGCCAATTCCTCGATCACCGCCATCGTGGCGTAGATGTCCGGCCCGAGGCCGCCAAAGGCCTCCGGCACCGTGAGGCCGAACACGCCCAATCCGGCAAGCCTGGCATGAACCTCACGCGGCCAGTGATTGTCGCGGTCCCATTGGCGCGCCTTTTCGCGCGGCATCTCCGTCGCCACGAATTTCCGCACGCTGTCGCGCAGCGCCGTGACGTAGTCCGGCTCGTCGTAATTGACGCTCATGCCGCCCGCCTGAAGGTAAGGTTCAATCGCCCGCCCGCCGGGATCGTCGGATGCGTCAGCGGCGCGGTTTGGGAGACGATCCGCTTCACGCCGTGGAACAGCATCCGTCCCGGTCCGTGCATCACCGCCACATCGCCGTGGCGCAGCATCACCTCCCGCACCGGATCGCGCCGCTTGCGTCCGCCCAATGCAAAGACCGCACTATTACCGAACGAGAGGCTGACGATCGGCCAGGCGTAGTCCTTCTCGTCGTGGTCCTGATGCAGGTTCAGCTTTCCCGCCGCCGCATAGAGGTTCACCAGGCACGCGTCCGGCTCGAACGACGCCCCGACCTCGCGCGCCGCATCCATCGCCAGAGTTTTCAGACGCGGCGGGATCGCGGGCCAGACCGCGCCGGTCTCGGGGTGGCGGTCGATGTAACGATAGCCGTCCGCGTCGGAATGCCAGCCCAGATCGCCGCAATTCGTCATCTGATTGATGACATAG
>JAPUEF010000243.1:4198-7593 GCA_027492655.1 Alphaproteobacteria bacterium
TAGGCCCCCGTCTTCATTTTCAGCCGGTAAGGCGGCGCGGCAGAGAACACCGCCATCATCTCGTCCAGCAACGCGGCGTCCTCGCCGGGCGCGATACGTCCCCGCATCAGCGTGAAGCCCGGCGGCAGAACCGGCTCCGCGTCTCCGAACAGATCGTGCTGCATCGCGCTCAAAACTCAGCGTCCCGTGAAATTCGGCCGGCGCTTCTCCAGGAAGGCGGCGACCGCCTCCTTGTGATCGTCCGTCTCGAAGGTCGTCATTTCATAGGCGATTGACGCATCGAGGATCGTCGTGACCAGCGCCTTCAGACCGAGATTGACCGAGACCTTCGTGTATCGGATCGCCTGCGTCGCCCCGCCGGCCAGCTTCTTTGCGAAAGCCTCCACCCGGGCATCCAGCTCGGCATCCGGCACCACATGGTTCACCAACCCCATGCGCCACGCGTCGCCCGCCGGCACCGGATCGCCCGTCATCAGGAATTCCTTGGCCCGCGCATGGCCGATCAGGTGCGGCCAGATCACCGCGCCGCCGTCACCCGCCACGACCCCCACTTTCACATGCGGGTCGATAAAAACGGCGCTCTCCGCCGCGAAGATCGTGTCGCAGAACAGCGCGATCGTCGCGCCCAGCCCGACGGCGGGGCCCCGCACTTTGGCGATCAGCGGCTTCTCCAGATCCAGCATCGAGAAGATGATCTTCTTCCCCTCCAGCGCGCTCGGCTTCGCGACCTCGCCGGCCAGCGCCCGCTTGAACCAGGTGATGTCGCCGCCCGCGCAGAAATCCCCGCCCTCGCCCGTCAGCACCACGACATCCGAGCCGGCGTCGCGATTGGCCTCATAGAAAATCTCGGCCAGTTCCTCGTGCATCATGGAATCGACGGCGTTCCGCATGCCCGGATTGGACAGCGCCAGCGTCAGGATTCGCCCGGCTCGCGACACCTTGATGCGCCGCCAGCCGCGCGCCTCGATTGGGATATGCATGTCTCTCCCGCGCCTTGCCTTTTGCAGCAGTTTGCGCAGGCCGCCCGCGCGACGCAACGCGATCTTGCGGCGAGCACGGAACAGTCGGAACGTCGGCGCAAACCGGGGAACGCCATGATCGCCTGCATCACCATCGGCACGAACGATCTCGGCCGCGCGGGCACGTTCTACGATGCGGTTCTGGGCGTCATGGGCGCGAAGCGCATCTTCGCGAATGACCGCATCATCGACTGGACACGGGCGTCGACCCGTTTATCGCCGTCTGCAAGCCATATGATGGCCAGACGGCCAGCGGCGAACGGTATGATGGTCGCGCTTGCCGCGAAGGACGAGGCGGAGGTCGCCGCCGTCCATGCCGCAGCCATCGCGGCTGGCGGCGCGGATGAAGGCGCGCCCGGCTCGCGAGGCGCGTATCAATGCCGGCTATTTCCGGGATCTCGACGGTAACAAACTCGCGGTCTTCTGGCGCCCGCGCTGAAACGACAAAGGGCGGCCCGCGAAAGGCCGCCCTTCCATCGTTGCGAAACCGATTCTATTCGGCGGCCAGCAGCGTCGCGCCGAAACCCGCAGCCCCGTTGATCTTCTGGAGATATTCGATCCCCTTCTCGGCGATATCGTCGCCGACCATACGGTCGCTCTCGGTATGGAGTTCGGCCATATCGACGAAGGCCCCATACACATGCCGCGTGCGGTCGGTGATGATGCCGGCCTTCAGCAGCGTCTTGATCAGCACTCGGAAGATCGAGGTGGAATCCTTCAGCCGCTCGCGAATCTTCGGCGTCGTGAAGGCTTCCGCCACCGCGCCCTGCACCCACTGCCAGTCCAGTCCGAACTCGGCATAGATGGATTTCTTCTGTTCGGGTGATCCCAGATTGAACAGCAGACCCTGGAACACCTGCGCCGCCCAGTCCTCGATCAGATTGCGCTCGGGCTCAGACAGATGGGGGATCGTGCGGTCGGCCCAGATCTTCCCGAATTTGTGGTGGAACGCCTCGTCGGTCATCACCAGCTGCATCAGCTTCACCATCAGCGGATCGCGGCCATAGGTATAGAAGGTCGCGAACGCGCCCATGGCGAGGCCTTCGACCAGCATCTGCATGCCGACCAGCTTCTTCCACACGAAGGGCGAGTTCACCATTTCGGTCAGCAGGCCGCCCAGCGCCGGACCTACGGGAAGCGGCTTGCCCCAGCGCGCCTGCACGTAGCGCGTGAAGCCGGTGACGTGACGCGCTTCCTCGCGCGTCTGGTTGGCGGCGTATTCCTGCGCGCCGGGATCCTTCAGCACATGGCACAGCGACGCCGACAGCGACAGCGCACCCTGTTCGCCATGCAGGATCGACGACAGCGACCAGTGAACCGATGAATTCACGAGGCGGATTTTCTGCTTCTCGGTCAGCTTGTCGGCGACCGCCGTCTGCAGCTCCATATTCATGTTGGAGGGCATCAGGTACTCGTTCTCCAGATCGAACGGCGCCGTGAAGTCGATATATTTCGCGTCCAGCGGATCCCAGAAATGATCGTGGGTCGCCGAGATGATCTTGTCGAAAGCGGTCGAGCGCCGGCCATAGCGCTCGACATCCATCATCGCCGGAAAATCCGACGGATCGGCCGCATCATAGGCGGCGTCCTTGGTGATGTTGGTCATTCCGTCGGTCATATCTTCGCTCCCTTGCGTTATTCGGCGGCCAGCAGCTGCGGCCCGAGCAGGCTCGTGCCGCCGTTCAGCTTGATCAGCTGACGGATGCCCTCTTCGGCGATGTCGTCGCCGATCATGCGGTCGCCTTCGTTGTGAAGTTCGGCCATATCCAAGAAGGCCGCGTAGTTGCCGCGCGTGCGGTCGGTGATGATCCCCGCCTTCAGCAGCGTCTTCACCAGAACACGGAAAATATTCGAGGCGTCCTGCATCTCCTGACGCATCGCCTCATCGGTCAGCGCCTCCATGAAAGCCTGCTGACACCAGACAGGATCGAGACCAAGCTCCTGATAGATCCAGGTTTTCTGGTCGGGACTGGCGAGATTGTAGATGAGGACGTTGAACACGTCCCAGGCCCAGTCCTCGATCTGCTCGTGCTCGCCCTTCGACAGATGCGGGATCGTGCGGTCGGCCCAGATCTTCCCGAATTTATGGTGGAAGGCCTCATCGGTCATCACCAGCTGCATCAGCTTCACCAGAAGCGGATCGCGCCCATCCTTGTACATCATGGCGAACGCGCCCATCGCGAGGCCTTCGACCAGCATCTGCATGCCGACGATCTTCTTCCAGACCAGCGGCGATAGAACGAGTTCGGTCAGCAATCCGCCCAGCGCCGGACCGACCGGACGCGGCTTGCCCCAGCGCGCCTTCACATAAGCGCTGAATGCCGTGACGTGGCGGGCTTCCTCACGGGTCTGGTTGGCGGCGTATTCCTGCGCCCC
>JAPUEF010000244.1 GCA_027492655.1 Alphaproteobacteria bacterium
GGAAAGACACCGGCTCGGCCCACGCCGCAAACCTGTTCTCCACCAAAGCCGCCCTCGTGTGGCGCGCGGGCGAAGCCGGCATCAAGACCTATCGCCTGCCCGGCACGCGCCATGAACGCAGCTTCTGCGCCGAATGCGGCTCGGCGCTACCGTCGATGCAGATGGACGGCCATCTTCTGGTCGTCCCGGCAGGCAGTCTCGACACGCCGGTCGAAATCCGCCCGGTCGCGCATATCTGCCTCGCCGATCGGGCCGACTGGGACCGCGATCTGGAAACCGTCCCGGGCCTCCCCGGTCTTCCGGGCTGACGGCGT
The DNA here is from genome assembly GCA_027492655.1 of Alphaproteobacteria bacterium. Taxonomy (GTDB): domain Bacteria; phylum Pseudomonadota; class Alphaproteobacteria; order Micropepsales; family Micropepsaceae; genus JADZAI01. The sequence continues at coordinate 315 of JAPUEF010000244.1, forward strand.
CAATCGCGCCGTCCGGGAAACCACCGGGCGCGCGCATGCCCGACCAGCGTATTGCCGCGCATGATCGTCCGGTCCAGACGGTCCAGCGCCGCCAGCGCTTGCGTATCCGCAAAGAAATCCGCCCGCGTCCTGAACCCGCGCGCGGGATCCAGCTCGCGCACCACACGGCACGGATTGCCCGCGGCGATTACGTTCGCCGGAATGTCCTTCGTCACCACGCTGCCCGCGCCGACGATTGAATTCGCGCCGATCGTCACGCCCTTGCAGACGATCGCCCCGAAGCCGATCCAGACATTCTCGCCGATGTCGATCGCCGCCGCCTGCCCGGCCTCTGTGGTTCGGTCATAGATCCCGTGCCAGTCGCTGTCCGAGATATACACGTCGCTCGCCAGCATCGCGTTCGAACCGATGGAGATGGCCATCGAGGAAATGATCCGCGCCGCCGGACTCACCAGCACATTGTCGCCCAGCGTGATCGACCCCACCCGCTCGCCCGCGAACCACACGCACAGCCGCGACGGCCGCGTCGGCTCGGCGTTGATATGGACGTTGCGGCCGATGCGGATGTTCGGCCCGATGATCTCGACCTGACGGGGATTGATGAAGACGCAGCCCTCGCCGATGGCGTCGAATTGCGGATGCAGCCAGCGCCGCGCCCAGCGTCGCGAGCGCCAGCCGGCCAGCCGCTTCAGCCAGTAAGGACGGGAATCGCGCCGCACGGCTCAGATATACTGGCCGTCATCCACCGTGATCATCGAGCCGGTGATGGCCCGGCTGGCGTCCGAGGCCAGCAGCAGCAGCGCGCCGTCCAGATCGCTCTCCACCGGCAGGCGGCGGCGCGGATAGGACTGGATCTGCTTCTTGCCGTAATCGGTCTCGAACAGCTCGCGATTGATGTCGGTCAGGATGAATCCGGGGCAGATCGCCGTGACGTTGATGTCATAGCGCGCCCATTCGCGCGCCAGCGCCCGGGTCATCATCGCGACCGCCGCCTTCGACATATTGTAGACCGCGCCGCCCGGCAGAACCTCGAAGGCCGCGACCGAGGCGATGTTGACGATCCGCCCGCCCTTGCCGCGCGCGATCATCCGCTTGCCGGCCTCCTGCGCCACCAGGAACGCGCCCTTGGTGTTCGTCGCCATCACCGTGTCGAACTCGGTTTCGGGAATGTCGGTGGCGCGGTTGCTCTGCCCCATCCCGGCATTGTTGAGCAGGATGTCCACCGGACCGAGCGCGCCCTCGGCGGCCTGGAAAGCGTCAACCACCGAGCGCGAATTGGTCACGTCCATCGCGACCGAGATCACCTTGCCGCCCTCGGCCTCGATCGAGCGCTCCACCTCGCGCAGCTTGTCCGTCCGCCGCGCCGCCAGCACCACTGAAGCGCCCGATTTCGCCAGCACATTGGCGAAGCGCACGCCAAGCCCGCTGGACGCGCCCGTCACCAGCGCGACTTTGCCGTCGAGGCGGAAATTGGGCAGATCGGTCATAGGCGTTTCCCCTGAAGGTCTGATCGGCGCCACCGTTAAGGCTATCGCCCGCCCCCGGCAAGGCGGATGGCGCCCCCCGGCGGAACGTCCTAGACTGCCTCCATGCAGATCGACGTCGTCTCCGATACCGTGTGCCCGTGGTGCTTCATCGGCAAGCGCCGCCTCGACCGGGCCGTAGCCCAGCGCCCCGATCTAGGCATCGAGGTCGGCTGGCGTCCCTACCAGCTCGACCCGAACGTCCCGAAGGAAGGGCTCGACCGCCGCGCCTATATGCGCGCCAAATTCGGCGACGGCGAGCGCGTCAAAGGCATGAGCGAGGCGCTGCAGACCTACGGCGCCGAACTCGGCATCGCCTTCGCCTTCGACAAGGCCGAGAAGCGCCCCAACACCATCGACAGCCACCGCCTCATCCGCTGGGCCTCCAGCGTCGGCCTTCAGAACGCCGTGGTCGAGGCGCTCTTCTCCGCCTATTTCGAGCAGGGCCGCGACATCGGCGACGCCGCCGTTCTCACCGACATCGCCGCCGCCTGCGGCATGGATGCCGAGCTGGTCGGCGAGCTTCTCGCCTCCGACGCCGACATCGAGCTGGTCACGCGCGAAGCGGGTCTTGCCGGCCAGATGGGCATCACCGGCGTTCCCGCCTTCGTGCTCCAGGGCAAATACATGCTGGTCGGCGCGCAGGATACCGACGTGCTCCTGCGCGTTTTCGACAAGGTCAGCGAAAAGGAAGCCGCCGCCGGCTGACGGCGGCCGGCCTCCATCTCAAAGGAGATTCCATGCCGCTCGAACAGCGCCCCGTCGCCTCGCCCTTCGGCTTCGCCAGCGAAGCGCGCGACGTCCTCGCCGGCATCGACCTCACGGGCCGCACCGCCGTCGTCACCGGGGGCGCATCGGGTCTCGGCGTCGAGACCGTACGCGCCCTCGCCCGGGCCGGCGCCCATGTCATCATGCCGGTGCGCAACCGGGAGAGCGGCGAGAACGTCGCCGCTGGCCTGCGCGAGGCCACCGGCAACGACGCCATCGAGGTCGCCGATATGGACCTCGCCGATTTCGACAGCGTACGCGCCTTCGCCGACGGCATGATCGGGCGCGGCCTCAAGATCGACATCCTCATCAACAATGCCGGCATCATGGCGACGCCGGAGCGCCGCATCATGGGCCGCTTCGAATCCCAGTTCGGCACCAACCATCTCGGCCACATGCTGCTCGCCCAGCGCCTCGCGCCGATCTTCGCGCCGGGCGCGCGCGTCGTCGCGCTGTCCTCCATCGGCCACCGCATCTCGCCTGTCCGTTTCGACGACCCGAACTTCGACAATGGCGGCTACGAGAAATGGACCGCCTACGGACAATCCAAGACCGCCAACGCGCTCTTCGCGCTCGCGCTCAACGCCCGCCTCGAACCGCGCGGCGTCACCGCCTTCTCGGTCCATCCCGGCGGCATTATGACCAATCTTCAGCGCGACATGTCGCAGGACGAAATCCGCGCCCTCGGCTGGGTCGATGAAAACGGCAAGGTTCGCGACGGCTTCAAGACGCCGGCCGGCGGCGCCGCCACCGCGTTATGGGCCGCCACCTCGCCCCTGCTCACCGCCGGCGGCGTCTATTGCGAGGACTGCAACGTCGCCGTCGCGGTCGATGCGGGCGAGAAAGCGATGTCCGGCATCCGCCCCTGGGCGATGGACAGCGAAGCCGCCGAACGCCTCTGGGCGATGTCCGAAGTCATGCTGGGCGAAAAACTACCCGCCTAAACCGCTCCCGCGATCTCCGCCAGACGCTTCATCGTGACGGTCGCGCCCTTCAGCCGATCCTCCACGCCCGTCCATTCGCGCGTGATCACCACCTTCTGGTCGGGCCGCACTTTGAAGGTCTTCGGATTGTCGGCGATCATCTTCATCAGCCCCGCCGGGTTGGCGAAGACGTTATGGCGGAATCCGATCAGCGCGCCCTTCGGCCCGGCATCGATCTTCTCCACCCCCGCCAGACGGCACAGCCGCTTGATCGATACGATCTGCAGCAGCTGGTTCACCTCGCCCGGCAACTTGCCGAAGCGGTCGATCATCTCCGCCGCGAAGCCGTCGATCTCCGCCTGATCCTCCATGCCCGCCAGACGGCGATACAGCGACATCCGCACATCCAGATCCGGCACGTAGCTTTCGGGGATCAACACCGACGCGCCCAGATTGATCTGCGGTGACCACTCGCCGTCATCCGCCTCGTCGCCGCGGCCCGAGCGAAGCGCCGCGACGGCCTCCTCCAGCATCTCCTGATACAGCTCCATGCCCACTTCGCGGATATGGCCCGACTGCTCGTCGCCGAGCAGATTACCCGCCCCGCGAATGTCCAGATCGTGGCTCGCCAGGGTGAAGCCCGCGCCCAGCGCGTCCAACGACTGCAGCACGCGCAGACGCCGCTCAGCCCCCGCCGACAGCAACCGCCCGGCCGGCGTCGTGAGATAGGCATAGGCCCGCACCTTCGAACGCCCGATCCGCCCGCGCAGCTGATACAGCTGCGCCAGCCCGAACATGTCGGCGCGGTGCACGATCATCGTGTTGGCGGTGGGAATATCCAGCCCGCTCTCCACGATGGTGGTCGAAAGCAGCACGTCGAACTTGCGGTCGTAGAAGGCGTTCATCACGTCGTCCAGAACGCCCGGAGCCATCTGCCCGTGCGCCACCACCACGCGCACCTCCGGCACCGTCTCCTTCAGGAACTGTTCGGTCTCCGCGAGGTCGGCGATGCGCGGCACGACATAGAAGCTCTGCCCGCCGCGATAATGCTCGCGCAGGATCGCTTCACGCACCGTCACCGGGTCCAGCGGCCCCACATAGGTGCGCACCGCCAGACGATCGACCGGAGGCGAGGCGATCAACGACAGATCGCGCACGCCCGAAAGCGCCAGCTGCAGCGTGCGCGGGATCGGCGTCGCGGTCAGCGTCAGCACATGGATGTCGGCCTTCATCTGCTTCAGCCGTTCCTTGTGGACGACGCCGAAATGCTGCTCCTCGTCGATGATCAGCAGGCCCAGATCCTTGAACTGAACCGTCTTGGCCAGCACCGCATGGGTGCCCACAACGATGTCCACCGATCCGGCCGCAAGCTCCTTGCGCGTATTCGACGCATCGGCCGCGCTCACCAGACGCGACAGCTGGCGCACCTGAATGGGCCAGCCCGCGAAACGGGTCGAGAAGGTCTTGTAGTGCTGGCGCGCCAGCAAGGTCGTCGGCACGACCACCGCCACCTGCTTGCCCGACAGCGCCGCGATGAATGCCGCTCGCAGCGCCACTTCGGTCTTGCCGAAGCCGACATCGCCGCAGACCAGACGGTCCATCGGCTGACCTTTGCTGAAATCCTCCAGCGTGTCGGCGATGGCTTTCGCCTGGTCTTCCGTTTCCTCGAACGGGAACCGCGCCGCGAACTCGTCATAGAGGCCATGCGGCGCATCCAGAACCGCCGCCTTCTTCATCGCGCGCTCGGCGGCGATGCGGATCAGGTCGCTCGCGATCTCGCGGATGCGGTTCTTCAGCTTCGCCTTGCGGCTCTGCCAGCCCGCGCCGCCCAGCCGGTCCAGCTGCACGCTCTCGCCGTCGGAGCCGTAGCGCGACAGCAGCTCGATGTTCTCTACGGGCAGGAACAGCTTGCCGCCGTCATATTGCAGCTCAAGACAGTCATGCGGCGCGCCCAACGCCTCGATGGTCTTCAGGCCCAGATAGCGCCCGATGCCGTGATCGACATGCACCACCAGATCGCCGACCGACAGCGTCGCGGCTTCCGCCAGGAAGTTCGCGGCCTTCTTGGTCTTGCGCGCCGCGCGGATCAGCCGGTCGCCCAGAATGTCCTGCTCGCTGATCAGCGCCAGCCCGCGCATCTCGAAGCCGCGCTCCAGCGGCAGCACCGCAAAGCTGGGCTTGACCGGCCCGGTCTCCACCGCCCGCGCGCTCTCCACGCGCTCCAGGCCATCGAGACCATGATCGGCCAGCACCCCCGACAGACGGTCCGCCGAACCCTCGCTCCACCCCGCCAGCACCACGCGCGTGCCCGCGCCCGTCAGCGCCCGCACATGGGCCACCGCCGCATCGAACACCGTGCCTTCGGACTGCGCCCGCTCGGCGCCGAAATCGCGTCCCGGCCGCGCCCCGACATCGATCCCGTCGGCCAGCTCGAAAGGTGACAGCAGGAAGGTCGGCCGCGCCGTGGTTTCCTCGTCCCAGCCATCGCGCGTCAGGTAGAGCCGGGCCGGCGGCAGCGGCTTGTAGTCGGCCACCTGAAGCCCCGGCGACTTCGCCGCCAGATCGCGCGCCTGCACGCGCGCCTCGTGAAACTCGCCGATCTGCTCGATACGCGCGAAGATCGCTTCCTCGGCCTGCGCGTCCAGCAAGGTCAGCGCCTCGCCGGCATAATCGAACAGCGTTTCCAGCCGCTCGTGGAACAGCGGCAGCCAGTGCTCCATGCCCTGGTATCGCCGCCGCGCGCTGACGCTTTCATACAGCGGGTCTTCGCCCGTCTGGGCGCCGAACGCGGTGATGTATCCGGTGCGGAAACGGCTCACGCTGTCCGGGTCCAGCCCCGCCTCGCTCACCGGCAGCAGCGTCAAGCCGGCCAGGCGTCCGGTCGATTTTTGGCTTTCGGCGTCGAAGGTGCGCAGGCTCTCGATCTCGTCGCCGAAGAAATCGACGCGCACAGGCTCGGGCAGACCCGGCGCGAACAGATCGACGATCCCGCCGCGCACCGCGAAATCGCCCGGCTCGACCACGCTGCCCGCCTGGCCATAGCCCTGCCGCGCCAGCCACCCGGTCAACGCCTCGATGCCCATGGCTTTGCCGGCTTTCAGCTCCAGCTGCGCCGCGCTGATCCAGCTGCGCGGCGGCACGCGCTGCAGCACGGCGTTCACCGTCGTCACCAGCACGGCGGGGCCTGCGGCACGGCCGGCCAGCATCGACAGCGTAGAAATGCGCCGCGCCAGAATATCGCTGCGCGGCCCCAGCCGGTCGTAAGGCAGACAGTCCCAGGCCGGGAAGCTCCAGCATGCCGTCCCGGGCGCGAAGAACCCCAGCGCCGCCTCGAACGCGATGGCCCGCGCCTCGTCGCGCGCCACGTAAACCACCAGACCCTTGCGCGCCGCCGCCAGCTCCGCCGCCAGCTTCGCATCGAATCCCTCCGGCGCGCCGCCGATCTTCTGGCGGCCCTTCAGCGAGATCAGGTTCTGGATCAGCATCGACAAGGGAAGTGCCTCAGGTCCAGTTCGCGCGCGGGAAAAACTCGAACGCCTTCAACCGCGCCATCACCGGCGTCTCGAACTCCGGCGGGGTCGGCGTGCGGCCCAGCACCCAGTCATAGATATCCTGGTCCTGCTCCTGCAGCAGCGTCTCGAAATCCGTCAGATCGGCGGCGCTCAGCTCGGCCAGATGCGCGTCGGCGAACGCGCCGAGCAGCAGGTCGGCTTCCTTGAAGCCGCGATGATGCGCCCGGTAGCTGAGGCGCTTGAGGCGAATATCGTCAGTCATGGGGGCGCCGATATAGGGCGCGCGTCGCCGAATGTCATGCCTCGCCTGCTCCGGGTCTACCATGCTCTGCCTATGGAGCCCCCGGCCGATGCAGATGCTATGGTCCTCCCATGCGGCCTGAAATTCTTTTCCAGCTCTTCGCGCCCGTGCGCACGCTGCCCGGCGTCGGCCCGCGCAGCGTCGAGAAATTCGCCCGCATCGCCGGCGAGCGGGTGATCGACCTGCTTTGGCTGAAACCGAACGGCTATGTCGATCGCCGCCTCAGCCC
>JAPUEF010000245.1 GCA_027492655.1 Alphaproteobacteria bacterium
ATGATCGCCGATTCCACCGCCTTGCCCGAACAGCTGGTGCGCGATGCGCTGACCGGCGCGTTCGACAGTGCGGGCCAGCGTTGTTCGGCGCTGCGCGTGCTGTTCGTGCAGGACCGTATCGCTGACAAGGTGATCAGGATGCTGGCCGGGGCGATGGACGAGCTGATCACCGGCGATCCATGGCGTCTGGAGACCGATATCGGCCCGGTCATCGACGCCGAAGCGCTGAAGATGCTGCAGGATCACGCCGCGCGTATGGACCGCGAGGGCAAGAAGATCGCCACGGGCCGCGTCGCGCCGAACGCCGAGGGGCATTTCTTCGCGCCGCGCGCCTATGAGATCGACGCCCTGCAGCGGCTGACGCGCGAGACGTTCGGGCCGATCCTTCACGTCATCCGCTATCGCGCCGACGATCTGGGCAAAGTCTGCGATGCGATCAACGATACGGGCTATGGTCTGACGCTGGGCATCCATTCGCGCATCGCCGCGACGGCCGACGAGGTGGCGGCGCGGGTGCATGCGGGCAATATCTACGTGAACCGCAACCAGATCGGCGCAGTGGTGGAAGCCCAGCCCTTCGGCGGCGAGGGGCTTTCGGGTACCGGGCCGAAGGCGGGCGGACCGCATTATCTCCACCGTTTGGCGACGGAGCGGACGCTTTCGGTCAACACGACGGCGGCAGGCGGCAACGCCTCGCTGCTCTCGCTGACCGACGGGCCTTGATCGGGAGGCGGGGAGACGCGATCTCGAAGGGCATGAACGACAAACCTATCAGCACCGCGAAGGCCGCATCGAAAGGCGTTTCGGCGTTTCTCGACGCCATGGCGAGGACGCCGGCGCTGAAGCCGGCGGGCGTGACCGGGCGGCTGATCTTCGCCCTCGATGCGACGATGAGCCGCCAACCTACCTGGCGCATGGCGCGGGCGCTGCAGGGCGCGATGTTCGAGGCGGCGTCGGAAGCGCGGGGCGGCTTGCAGGTGCAGCTCGTTTCGTATCGCGGACCTGGGGCGTTCGATGTGCGGCCCTGGAGCGCGGATGCAGCGACGCTGAAGGCGGCGATGGCGGGCTATAGCTGCCGTAGCGGATATACCCAGATCGAGCGCGTTCTTGCGCATGCTTCCGCCGAGACGGCACGGCAATGTGTGCACGCGCTGGTCTTCGTGGGCGATGCGGTCGAGGAAGACGCCGATGCGCTTGCGGGCGCGGCCGGCAAACTTGGGCTTCAGGGCGTTCCCGCTTTCATGTTTCAGGAAGGTCGCAGCCCGAACACGGAACGGGCGTTTCGCGAGATCGCGCGCCTGACGCGCGGCGCGTATTGCGCATTCGATGAAGGGTCGGCGGAGATGCTGCGCGCATTGCTGCGGGCTGTCGCGATCTTCGCGTCGGGCGGGATGCGTGCGCTCGACGCTCATGCCCGGCAGGGCGGCCCCGCCGTGAAGCAGATCGCGCGACAGATGGGTGGCGGCCGGTGATCTATCTTTTCGGCGGCTTCCTCGCGCTGGTGGTCGGGCTGGCGCTGTGGCGCACGCTGGCGACCATGGCCCCGCAGCGCCTGGCGCGGATCGCGCGCTGGGTCGGCATCGTCGTGCTGGGCGTCGCGGGGCTGTTCCTGCTGACGCGCGAGGCGGTGTTGCCAGCGCTGCTGGTGCTGGGAACGATGGCGTTCCTCTATGTTCAGGTGCGCAGAGGGCTGCAGCATACGCCGACAGGCGGTGGGGCGGGCCAGGTGTCGGAAGCATCGACCGCGTGGTTGCGCATGACGCTGAATCACCGGACCGGGGAGACCTCGGGGCTGGTGCTGCTGGGCGCGTTCAAGGGCAGGACGCTCGCAGAGCTGAATGCCGGCGAGCTGCGCGCGTTGCTGGGTGAGCTGCGGCTGAACGACCCGGATGGCGCGAAGCTGCTCGAAGCCTATCTGGCCCGCGTGCGCCCGGATTTTGATGCCGCGCCGCCACCGCCGCAGTCGTCCGGTGCGATGACACGGGATGAAGCCTTGGAGATTTTGGGCCTGAAGGACGGGGCGAGCGAAAGCCATATCCGCGAGGCGCATCGCCGGCTGATGCAGCAGGTGCACCCCGATCGTGGCGGCAGCGATTATCTGGCCGCGAAGATCAACGCGGCGCGCGACGTCCTGCTGGGCTGAAGGGGCCTTTCGCCGCGAAAGCGAAAGGTAGAGCGATGCCGTTGAATGGCCGGGTAAGCCCGGCCATCAAGATCAGGATCGAAACGAGCCGATCGCCGTTAGTTCGCCGAAGCGGTGGCGCTGGAGAACGTCACGCACTTGAAGCCTTCGCTCTTCAGCGCCTTGCAGGCTGCCTGAGCATCGGCATTCGAGTAGCCGACGAAGCGCGCACGATAGAAGGTGCGGCCTTCGCCGTTGGTCACGTTCATCACCATGTCTTCGGCGGCTGCGACGCGCTTGGTGGCGGCGCGAGCGCGCGACAATTCGTGCTCGGCGGCCTTGCGGCTATCGAACGCGCCGATCTGGATGCCCCAGTCGCCGGCGGTTTTCTTCGCCTTGGCCTTGCGCGGCGCTTCGGCGGTGGGCTCGTCGCCGCTGTAGTTGGCGGCGATGAGCGTCCCGATGTCGTCCTTCTCGTTGGCGACCAGGGTGGAGAGCGGAAGAACGCGGGCTTCGCCCGTGTCGCCCTCGGCGACTTCCACGGTGCTGGCTTTCGCCGTGCGCGTGTCGCCGCCGAAGCGCGACGGCTTCGCCTGGGGCTTCGGCACGTAATAAGCGACGTAAACCGGCTTGGCCTTGCGCGCGACCGGAGCGGGCGCCGGGGCAGGCGCGGCCTCGGCTTCCGGCTCGTCGGGAATGGGCGCCATGGCGACCACGCGGCGTTCCTCCGGCTTGGCGGCGGGAACGGGCGGGGGCGCCTTAACCGGCTCTACGGCGGCGACGGTCATCGGCTGCGGCGCGGGGGCCGATGCGACGGTCACGCCCGAGCCGTAGCTGGCGACCAGATTGGGGCGACGCTTCAGCTGGGCGAACCAGGCTTCCAGCATCGCCTTCATTTCGTCGTCGCGGGCCTTCCAGCTGTCGCCGCCGAGCACGACGCCGATCAGGCGCTTGCCGTTACGTTCGGCCGAGGTGGTGAGGTTGTAACCCGAGGCGCGAGTATAGCCGGTCTTGATGCCGTTCGCGCCGGCGAGCCCCGTCAGAACCCGATTGTGGGTTTTCGTGGTCTTGCCGCGGAAGGTGAATTCGGTCGCGCTGAAATAGCGGTAGAGATCGGGGTGGTTGCGCATGACCGCGCGCGACAGGATCGCCATGTCGCGGGCCGTGGTGATCTGGCCGGCGTCGGGGAGGCCCGACGGATTGCGGAAGGTCGTGCGCTTCATGCCGAGGTCACGGGCGCGCTGGGTCATCATACGCGCGAAGGCCTGCTCGCTGCCGCCGATATGTTCGGCCACCGCGACCGCCACGTCGTTCGCCGACTGGATGACGAGCGCATAGATCGCCTGCTCGACGGTGATCTTGTCGCCCTTCTTGACGCCCAGCTTGGTCGGCTTCTGCGACGCGGCGTTGCCGGAAATGGAAATCTCGTCGGCCAGCGTCATGCGGCCCGCCTTGATCTGATCGAACAGCAGATAAAGCGTCATGATCTTGGTGAGCGAGGCGGGCGCGCGGGCCGCGTCGCCGGACCGCGCGTAGAGCACGCGGCCGGTTTCGGCATCCATCACCAGGGCGGCGTCATTGCCGGTGCCGGCATAGGCCGCCGGGGCGGACGCCAGCATCGCGGCGCCGAAAATGAAGGCGAAGGCAAACCGAACCATCGTTCCGTAAGCTCGCGTCATGGGCTCTGGACCTGCAAATTTGAAAAACCGTACTCGCCGCCCGCGATGTCGCGATGCGGCACTCCAGCCAAGCCTAAGTCCCGGGTCTGAAAGGTTGGTAAACGCGGCGTTGTCGATGTGACTGCCGCTTTCCCGCTAAGCCCCCGTCATCATTCAAGCTTTCCCCGAAGCACGACGCTAGGGAACGACTCGCGGCGCGTCAACAAGACGAACCTCCTACGGATAGAGCAGTTGACGCGGCGTCTTCGCAGGTGCATACAGGCTTTGCTGCAATGCAGCATAAATATCGATCTTCCGCGAAGGAGCGAGCGATGGTTGCCAAGACGTTCGAGGGTTTCGAGTCCGCTTCGTCGTTCCAGAAGGAGGCGCTGGACGCCTTCATGGAAGCCGCGACAGCCTCGGGCAAAGGTTTCGAGAAGCTGCAGGCCGAGCTGATGGCCTACGCCAAGTCGTCGGGCGAGGCGTTCAACGAAGCCGCGAAGGCGATTTTCGGCGCGAAGTCGCTGGAAGCCGCGTTCGAGGCGCAGTCCGCCTACGCGAAGTCGGCTTTCGAGACGCATGTCTCGGAGATGACGAAGCTCAGCGGCATTTTCACCGAATCGCTGAAGACGGCGTTCGAGCCGCTGACCGCCCAAACCAAGGCGTTTACCGAAAAGTTTGCGGCGTAAGCCGCCTGAGCCTTTCAGGCTCATCCATACGATCCGAAAGGCCCGGGCGCATGTCCGGGCCTTTCCTTTTGGCCGGTTTCTTCACGTGCGTGTCGCGTGAGCGCCACCGCTTTTAACTTTGCGGGAAATGCCTATCTAATGACGCGTATGAGCACTGGCGGCGACAACGGGGACCGGATCGGCGGGGGCGGGGGCACGTCCACCGGCATCGTCGTCAAAGCCAGGCCGAAGACGAAAAAACCCTCTCTCTACAAGGTTCTGCTCCTCAACGACGATTACACGCCGATGGAATTCGTCGTGCATGTTCTGGAGCGGTTCTTCGGAAAGAGCCGGGAAGAAGCCGTCGACATCATGCTCCTCGTCCATCGCACCGGCGTCGGGATGTGCGGGGTCTTTACCTATGAAGTGGCCGAGACCAAGGTCACGCAGGTGATCGACTTCGCGCGGCAGCATCAGCACCCGCTCCAGTGCACGATGGAGAAAGAGTAAGGAACCAAACTCAGTGCCCACATTCTCCAGGTCTCTCGAGGAATCGCTGCGCCGGGCCATCAAGCTCGCGACGGAGCGGACGCACGAATACGCGACGCTGGAGCATCTGCTCCTGTCGCTGATCGACGACAAGGACGCCGCGGCGGTCATGCGGGCCTGCAACGCCGATCTCGACCAGTTGCGCCGGGCGCTGTCGAACTACATCGACAACGAGCTGAAATCGCTGCGCTCGCCGTCCGGCGAAGACGCCAAGCCCACGACCGCCTTCCAGCGCGTGGTGCAGCGCGCCGTCATCCATGTCCAGTCTTCGGGGCGCGAGGAAGTCACCGGCGCGAACGTGCTGGTCGCGATTTTCGCCGAGCGCGAAAGCCACGCCGCCTTCTACCTGCAGGAGCAGGGGATGACGCGGCTGGATGCGGTGAACTACATCAGCCACGGCATCGCCAAACGCCCCGGTCTGTCCGAGCAGCGCTCGGTGCGCGGCGCCGAGGAGGAGGACGGCGAGGGCGGCAATCGGGCCGAGCCGGGCGGTGAGAAGCCGAACGCCAAGACGGGGCAGGAGGCGCTCGACGCCTATTGCGTCAACCTCAACAAGAAGGCCCTGACCGGCAAGATCGATCCGCTGATCGGCCGTGAGGCCGAGGTCGAGCGCACGATCCAGATCCTCTGCCGCCGCCAGAAGAACAACCCGCTCTTCGTGGGCGATCCGGGCGTGGGCAAGACGGCGATCGCCGAGGGTCTCGCTCGCAAGATCGTCAAAGGCGAGGTGCCCGATGTTCTGAAGGACGCCACCATCTTCTCGCTCGATATGGGCTCGCTGCTGGCCGGCACGCGCTATCGCGGCGACTTCGAGGAACGTCTGAAGTCCGTCGTGAAAGAGCTTGAAAACTTCAAGGGCGCGATCCTCTTCATCGACGAGATCCACACCGTGATCGGGGCCGGCGCGACCAGCGGCGGGGCAATGGATGCGTCGAACCTGCTGAAGCCCGCTCTGGCGTCAGGGTCCATGCGCTGCATGGGATCGACCACCTACAAGGAATACCGCCAGCATTTCGAGAAGGACCGGGCGCTGGTGCGTCGTTTCCAGAAGATCGATGTGAACGAGCCGTCGATTCCGGATTCGATCAAGATTCTCAAAGGCTTGAAGCCGTATTTTGAGGAATATCACAAGGTCCGCTACACCGCCGACGCAGTTAAAGCGGCGGTTGAGCTGTCGGCCAAATACATCAATGACCGCAAATTGCCGGACAAGGCGATCGATGTGATCGATGAGGTCGGGGCGGCCCAGATGCTGCTAGCGGAAAGCCGCCGGAAGAAGGTCATCGGCGTTCGCGAAGTCGAAGACGTTATCTCAAAGATGGCCCGTATCCCCTCGAAAACAGTATCGAAATCCGATACGGAGTCGCTTCGCGAACTGGAGACCAATCTCAAGCGCGTAGTGTTTGGGCAGGATCAGGCGATCACGGCTCTGGCCGCCGCGATCAAGCTGGCGCGCGCCGGTTTGCGCGAACCGGAAAAGCCCATCGGCGCCTATCTCTTCTCCGGCCCCACCGGGGTCGGCAAGACCGAGGTGGCCAAGCGTCTCAGCGAGATCATGGGCGTGGAACTGCTGCGCTTCGACATGTCGGAATACATGGAGCGTCACGCGGTCAGCCGGCTCATCGGCGCCCCGCCGGGCTATGTCGGCTTCGATCAGGGCGGCCTGCTGACCGACGGCGTCGATCAGCATCCGCATGTCGTGCTGCTGCTCGACGAGATCGAGAAGGCCCACCCGGACATCTTCAACATCCTGTTGCAGGTGATGGACCACGGGAAGCTGACCGACCATAACGGCAAGAAGATCGATTTCCGTAACGTCATCCTGATTATGACGACCAATGCGGGGGCGTCGGAGGCCTCGAAAGAAGCCATCGGTTTCGGTCGCGGCAAGCGCGAGGGCGAAGACGAAGAGGCGATCAAGAAGCTGTTCACGCCGGAGTTCCGCAATCGTCTGGATGCGGTCATTCCGTTTGCGCCGCTCAGCCAGGAGATCATCGCCCAGGTCGTCACCAAGTTCGTGCTTCAGCTGGAAGCGCAGCTGGCCGACCGCAACGTGACCTTCGAGCTGACCGAGCCGGCGGTCGCCTGGCTGGCGAAGCACGGCTATGACGAGCACTACGGCGCGCGTCCGCTCGCCCGGGTGATCCAGGAAAACATCAAGAAGCCGCTGGCCGAGGAGTTGTTGTTCGGCAGACTGGTGAAGGGCGGTGTCGTGAAGATCGGGGTGGACGAGGCCGGCGCGAAGCTCGCCTTCGAAATCATCGAGATCAAGGAAACGCCCTCACGCGGCAAGAGCGACTCGAAAGAGCCCGAACTCGCCGACTGACCGGCGACCCCAAACGCAAAACGGTCGGCGCAAAGCCGGCCGTGGTTGTTTTGGTTTGTATCCTACCCGCGGCGCCCGTTTTTTGGGCGCCCCCCCCAGCGGCATTGGGCGGGGCGGCGGGCCCACCCCCGGTGCGGCGGTGAGCGCGGGGCCGCGGTGGTGGATGGGGCCCCCCCCCCCCGACCCCCCGCCGGCCCCCGCGACCGGCGCCGGCAGCTGCGGCGCGCGCGC
>JAPUEF010000246.1 GCA_027492655.1 Alphaproteobacteria bacterium
ATCACACCTTCGGCGGCTGGAAGCGCTCCGCCTTCGGCGACACCAACCAGCACGGCCCCGAAGGCGTGCGCTTCTACACCAAGGTCAAGACCGTCACCCAGCGCTGGCCCTCAGGCGGCACCGCCGTCGATTCCAGCTTCATCATCCCAACGATGAAGTGAAACGCGTTTGTCGCGCTTCCGGCCCCCTACCGCACTGACGCTAAGGGACATTATGGAATGTTCTCTCGAGGGTCATCCGGCCTAGGTGTCTGGCTCCGGCGTGTGGAGGGCTTGGTTTATCTGTGTGCTCAGATCGGTCGGGGCTATGGGCCAGATACTTCATGGCAGCGCCACGACCACGCACGCTGTCCGAGCAGCGATACAATGATCGAAAGCGCCGCTCGAAGAGCTAGCTGCCCAATACGGTCTCAACCGCAAGACCGTTAACAATGGACTGGTGGCGGGGCAGGGCTGTGTGTCCCCTGCTCCACGGCTTACTGGGGAAGCCAACGGTCAGCCCATCGATCATTCGGGCGCACGGTTCATCTAAACACCGGGCTCATCCGAGTTAGATGGGGGCGTGGGCCGCTTTCCACGCGCCGTGCCACGCTGCCCTGCCACCGATTTCGCTTGGCCTTGCCCGCCGCACTTGAGGCGCGTGCGGCAGCGCGTATTTGAGAAGAGCGATAAGCTTGAGAACGACCTGGCCGAAGACGTCTGTCTTGTCCGCTTGATAGTCGCGCACAAGAGAGGCGTGAACGCCTACGCGCTCCGCGACGTCTTTGAGCGCCACGCCATGACGCCCAGTTCTATGCGAAGTCGCAGGAGGCTGAGGCAGGCAGTCCTGGGCGCCAAAAGATATTCGCTATATCGTGAATGAACATTGACACAGGGCAAATTGCGGGTTTCCCTATGGTCATGCGCCAGAGAGCGCAGGCCAAAATTGCGCCCTGGGGAGGGACCATGAAGATTCAATCCGTATTGCTGAGCACGTCCGTGCTGGCTTTGGCATGGAGCGCCGCCGCGCTTGCCCAGACGGCGCCATCGAGCGCCCCCACCAGCGAAAGCGCTTCTGAAAGCGACACCGACGCAAACGGGTCCGAAGAGGTCGTCGTCACGGCGGAACGGCGCAGCACGAACCTCCAGCGGACGCCGATCGCCGCCTCGGTCCTGACCGGCGAAGACCTGACCAATCGCAATGTCACGACGATCGACCAGCTTCAGTTCGTTTCGCCCGGCGCGACGGTCAACAATTTCGGCCAGGGTATCGATTTCAACATTCGCGGCATCGGCAAGGCGGAGCACAACACGCAAACCACGACCGGCGTCATTACCTATCGCGACGGCGTGGCGACCTTCCCGGGCTATTTCACCGCCGAACCCTATTACGACATCGGCCGGGTAGAGATTCTGCGCGGACCGCAGGGCACGTTCGTCGGGCAGAATGCGACCGGCGGCGCAGTGTTCGTCACGACCAACAACCCCGTCATTGGCGGCGACTATAACGGCTACATCGCGGGCCAGATCGGCAACTACGCCGACATCGCGCTTCAGGGTGCGGTCAACCTGCCCGTAAGCGATACATTCGCCGCGCGCGTGGCCTTCAACAGCGAAGCGCGAGATAGCTTCTACGACATCTCGGGCCCATGGACCGGGCATGACGGACGCCAGCGTCTTGCGAGCGCTCGCCTCAGCCTTCTCTGGCAGCCGACCGCCTCTTTCAGCGCCTTGCTGAAGACGGACTACTCTTATCTCGACATGGGCGCGTATCCGGCGGATCCCGTCAATTCCACCAGCGATCCCTTCGATATCTCAGCCAATGCGCCCATGGCGGCGTTCGACCGCTTCGTGCGCACGTCACTGAAGCTGGATTACGTGACGCCCAGTGGCACGACCTTCCGCTCGGTGTCCGGGTATCAGTGGGGGCGGTCCATCTACGCTGCAGATCTCGATGGAACGAGCCTCGGCGGCTCAACCTTCCGCGACCTGGTGGATGAAGAAATCTACTCGCAGGAATTCAACATCATCTCGCCGAATACAGGCCGGTTCACCTGGATTGTCGGCGCCTACTACCAGCACGACGAATACGAATTTCCCGACGGCGAATTCGTCATCGGCGTGCCGCCTGGCAATATCCTGAGCGAATACCGCCTGCAGGGCACGAATCCCAAGGAGGTCTTCGCTGTCTTCGGGCAGATCGGCTATCAGCTGACCGACGCCTTGCAGGTGCAGTTGGGGCTTCGCTATTCCGATGCCTCGACCGCCAACAGCATCACCGTTAGCCAGTATGGAACGCCTCTCGCTCAGGAGCAGAAAGCGTCCTTCTCGAACCTGTCGGGCAAGCTCTCGCTTAACTGGACGGTCAACCGCCACCATTTCCTCTACGCGTTCGCCGCGACCGGTTTCCGCCCTGGCGGGCTGAACGTGCCGGTCGGCTTCGGCGTTCCAGCGCCGTTCGATGAAGAGAAGGTCACGAACTACGAGATCGGCTGGAAGGCGGGATGGCTGGATGGCAAGGTCCGCACGCAGCTCGACGCCTACTACAACGAATACGAGAACTTCCAGGTCACGATCGGCTATCCGCTTCTTCCGGTCTTCGGCTTTGAGCTCAACACGCCGAATTCGACGGAGATCTACGGCGTAGAAGCCCAGATCGAGGCCGTCTTCGGTCAGTTCTCATTGGATGCAGGGATTGGATGGATGCACTCCGAACTCGGCGAGTTCTATGCGGTCGATCCGCGCGCGATTTCGCTTGGGCCGTGCGATCCGGCGACAGGCCCTGCGACCGCGAGCTGCATCAACCTCGACGGCCGGGATCAGACCTACGCACCGGAATTCACCTTCAACATCGGTGCGCAGTATGAATTCCAGCTGCCCAACGGCGACATGCTGACGCCGCGCGTCAATTTCGGGCACGTTTCCGGTCAATGGGCAACGCTGTTTGAGAATACCGCTCGCGGCGACCGGATCGAGGAGCGCAACATTCTGAGCGCGCAGCTCGCCTGGACGCATGGCGACATCATGGCGACGTTGTACGGCACCAATCTGACCGACCAGCACTATGTAGCCGCGATCAACTCCGGTTTGCGGTTCGCCGGCCCGCCGCGTCAGTTCGGCATCCGTGTCGTGAAGATGTTCTAGCTGATCCGCGCCCGGGTCGAGCGACGGCCCGGGCGCAACTTTCTGGCGGGATTGCGCGCAAGGCAGCCAAGTGGGAAACTTGCGTGCGAACGAGGAAAAAGCGTTGAGTGACGTGATGCCGCCGAAGACGCGCGCCCGAACGAAAGCCGGTCCGTCGCCGGATGGCGTGTCCAGCCCGCGCCCCCGCCGGAGCAAAGCCGAACAGCGCGCTGACAGCATTGAGCAGATCCTGGATGCGGCGGAGTATCTGTTTTCGAAGAACGGACTTCACGGCGTAACGCTTCGCGATGTCGCACAGCGCGTCGGCATCCACACGACGCTGATGAATTACTACTTCAAGGACAAGAAGAACCTTTTCGACGAGGTTTTCGCCCGCCGGGCTGGCGTGACCAGCAGTCGCCGCATGACGGCGATGAAGGAGTATGAAGAGCGGCACGGCGACAACATCACCGTCGAGGGCGCGCTACGCGCGTTTCTCGACACCGACCTCGATCTCTATCGCGAGGGCGGCGAAGCCTGGATGAATTACGGCGCCTTTGGCGCCAGGGCGAGCAACACGCCCGAAGGCGCCGAACTGATGGACGAGCATTTCGATCCCGTCGTGCTCAAGCTTATCGGCCTTTTGAAGCGCGCCCTGCCCGACTACGCCGACGAAGAGATTTTCTGGGGCTACCATTTCGTCACGGGCGCTCTGATGAACACGCTGGCCCGCACGGGGCGCATCGACCGCCTGTCCGGCGGCCTTTGTCATTCGGACGATTTCAACGCCATCAAGCAACGCATGGCGCGCTTCATGGCGGCGGGTTTCCTGTCGCTGAAATCGGCGTCCTGACGTCAGGGACAACCTTCCGCCTTCGCCAGGATCGGCGAGATCATCCCGACATTCCAATTCCAGGGCGTCGTTTTCGTCGCATGACGACGGCAGACCGCCGCGTCGTGCAGTTCGAACATACCGGGATAGAGCTTGGTTGATGCGTGCGGCACATCGGCGAACAGCATGTAGTTGGCATCGCTGCCATAGGCGGACCACCCAGCCACATTGGCCGCAGCCGGCGCACCGGTCGAGGCGAAGCTCGACCAGTATCCGACCATCGCGTCCGAGAGATGGCGCTCGCCCTCGGTCGCCGGAATCTCAGGCCAGTAAGGCGGCGTTCGTGTCAAATTCCCGAATACGAAGGGAAGCTCGCTTCCGTGAAACGCATGCAGGCCTTCATTGTCGGCGGCCGGATAGCCGTGATC
Source organism: Alphaproteobacteria bacterium (assembly GCA_027492655.1). Classification (GTDB taxonomy): domain Bacteria; phylum Pseudomonadota; class Alphaproteobacteria; order Micropepsales; family Micropepsaceae; genus JADZAI01. The sequence continues at coordinate 4,362 of JAPUEF010000246.1, forward strand.
GAAGAGATACAAATAACTGCCTTGCCCAAGACTGGTCTGTGCGCGGACGAGCTTTTCCGACGTCCACCCGTATAGAGCGTCACGCGTGATCGCGAGGCGGCTCTCCTCCAACGCGGAGCTCGGGTAAAGACGCAGGAATTCGCCTGCCAGGTCGAGATAACGCTCGCGTATAGTCTCTTCATACAGCGCAGCCGTTTCGGGTGAAGGCGGCGCCAGAAACGAAAGCGAGCGAATTTCGCCGCTGTTGAAGCCCGCGAGGATCGGCACTGGCGCCTGCTCACCGCTATTGAAAACATCGACGAGCTGGCGGGGCAGCACCTTGCCATCAACCGTGCCGAGCGGCGCATAACGAAGCGTTGCCGCCAAGGTCATCAACTGCCTGGCATCCATCGCCCGGAGGGACGCCAGATCCGCGACGTCCGCCTTGACGGCGATGAACGCCCCGATTTCCTCCGCCGACAACTCCCCAAAATTGCGTGCGTTCAACTCCGGCGTCGAAATCATGTAAGCGCTTTGGGCGATGGCCTTATTGAACAGACCTCGCGCCTTCGGCGCGGCCATCAGATACATGACGCTGAGACCGCCGGCGCTTTCGCCGGCGATCGTGACGTTGGCGGGGTCTCCGCCGAATGACGCGATGTTGGCCTTGACCCAGTTCAATGCCGCGATTTGATCGAGCAGACCGTAATTGCCGGAGACGCCATCCGCCGATTCCGCGCTGAGCGCCGGATGAGCGAGCCAGCCGAACACGCCCAGACGATAGTTTATCGAAACCACGATAATGCCGCGCGCCGACAGCGCCGCACCGTCATACATGATCTCCTTGCTCGAGCCCGAAACCAGCGCGCCTCCATGGATCCAGACGAAGACCGGGGCCTTGGCTGCACTGGCTGGCGCCCAGATGTTGAGCGACAGGCAGTCTTCGCTGAGAGCGCCAATGTCTTGGGTGTAGATAGTTTTCGCCAGCGACACCGGCTGCATACATGCAGGCCCGAAGTCTTTCGCCGATTTGACGTCATCCCATCGCGGCACCGGCTTCGGCGCCGTCCAGCGCGCCTCCGCCACAGGCGGAAGCGCATAGGGAATCCCCTTGAACGTATTGACCGCGCCTTCGCTGACGCCTTCGATCTTTCCAGCCGGGGCATCGACCACCGGACCTGCCGCGAAGCCAATTCCCGCCCCCAATACGACGGCGCAGGTTGCAGTCATCATCCGGGTCAGCGCACTCATGTCAGGATCTCCCGCTGATTTGCGGCATCGCGCCGAAAGATCTGACCGAGCCAGATGAACAGGCCGATCGCGATCAGATAAAACGGCACAAGCGTGTAGAGCGCCATTTGCAGCGAGTGCTGCGGATAATCGGCGCGGAAATAGTCGCTCGCGGCTCCGACATAAGTGGGCCCAAGGCCGAGGCCGATGAGGTTCATGCCCAGCAGCAACAGCGCCCCCGACATCACGCGCTGATTGGGCGCGACCTCTTCCTGTACGAGAGCGACTGCCGAGGAGAGGTAGAAATAGTTGAGGAACGTCGGAGCGGTCAGCAACGCCAGCGCCATCGGCCAATCCGGAGCCCACACGAAGCCGATATAAAACGGGATCGACAAAGTAAGCGTGGCTGCGGGGATAAGCGCATAGCCCGCGCGCCAATACCGCACATATTTGTCGATCACCCACCCGGACACGACGATCCCGCCGCCCATCGCGAACAAAACGACCATGGCGTACCAGAGCGCGACATCCTCCAGAGCCATTCCCTTTTCGCGCTGAAGGAAAAGCACCGTGAAGTTGCCGACGCCATAGGTGACGAACTGCGTCGCACCGCCGGCAAGCGCCGCAAGGACCAGCACCTTGCGCGAGAAGAACATCTTGAGCGTTTCAAGAAAGCCTGCCGCCTTGTAGGCGACCTCCGGCGCGCCCTCTGCGCGGTCCAGCCCGCCGCGGCGGGGTTCACGCACGATGAGATAGAGCGCCGCCGCGGCCGCGACGCCGACTCCGCCCAACACGATGAACGCGGCGCGCCAGCTGTAAGCAGCGGCGATCGACGCGCCGAAGGCGATACCGAGCGCCGCCCCGATGGGCGGCCCGAGATTGAAGATGCCGAGCGCAGTGCCGCGCCGCGATGGCGGGAAATAGTCGGAGATGACGGCATAGGACGGCGGCACACCGCCGGCCTCTCCGATCCCCACCGTCATGCGGGCGATAACGAGCTGGGGATAGGACTGCGCGAGACCGCACGCGACCGTCGCCGCGCTCCACAAGGCGCATGCAACCGAGATGACCTTGATGCGGTTCGTTTTGTCCGCGAGCCATCCGACCGGGATTGAGATCAGGCAATAGAAGAGCGCGAAATAAAGACCGCCGATACGGCCGAGCTGGCCGTCCGTAATCTGCAGGCTTTCCTGAATCGGCTTTGCCAGGATCGAAAGGAGCTGCCGGTCGAGAAAGTTCAGCACATAGATAAAACAGAGCATCCATACGGCGATCCACGGCCGCCAGCCGAGTTCAGCCGAGCCATGCGCTGCAGCCAACGGGAGGTTCGCCGTCCGCATTAGACGGACAGTCCGGCCGGACGCCTCGCCAACGTCGCGCAGCAAGGCGTGGCCGGACTAGAGCGCTTGTGCATGCTCAATATCTCCCAAGTAGGCGTCCTATAGAGTCCGGCACCCTTGGTTCGAGCATGACGCCGTAGCGGCAACCTTGTCAACATTCACTCTGCGGCGGATGAATATCTTGGTTCGGTGCCAGCTTGCCGGGCCTTTCGCTTCAGCCGGCCCGGTCGCGCGCAACGAAATCGCCCTGTTTGTAGCGAACTCGACGCTTGGGAGACGGAAACTGAAGGCAGACGGCCTGGCCTGTCAGGCTAAAGCTAGCCGGGCTCCGGTATGTGGGCGACGATCGCCGAGGTTTGGAGCTTCACGATGCGGTCTTGTCCTTCAAGCGTTATCGCTTTCCAGCCGACGTCATCGAACACGCGATCTGGCTGTACATGCGCTCACGTTGAGCCTGCGAGACGGAGAGGAAAAGCTCGCGCAGCGCGGGATCGAAGTCGCCTACCAGACCGTCCGTTGCTGGGTGGATAAGTTCAGCCCGCAAATCGCCGCGAACCTTAGAAAGCAGCGGTCACCGCCCTCATCT
>JAPUEF010000247.1:0-5021 GCA_027492655.1 Alphaproteobacteria bacterium
CAGAACACGTTCCGCCTCAGCGGGCCGATCACCGTTTCGGTCGAACAGTGCGGACAGGCCAACGCCTTCTTCGTCTATGCCGAGCGCAAAGTGCAGGTCTGCTACGAGCTGGCCAATTTCTTTCTGGAGAAGGCCGAGGCGATGCGTGCCGCGAACGGCGCGGACGCCGTCGCGCCCGAGGAAACGCCGGCCGACGAGGAGCCGGCGGAAGAGACGACGGCGCAGTGAATACGCTTACTGTTGACGTGTGATAAATTATTGTATATCGATAATTTATATGACTCCAACAGTAAGGTCTGTCTTCATGTCTCCCGATCCTCTTTCGTCTGCCGCCGCGCGGGTCGCGGACGAAGCCAAGCGGTTGCGCCCGTGGGTCTATGGCCTGTTCGTGCTGTCGGTGGTGCTCGTCGCCACCGAAATCGCGACGGACGGCATCGCCGGCACGCGGCATCTGCGGGAGCTGCACGACACAGGCGACAAGCTGTCGTTCGCGCAGGTGATGGGCGCGTTCCTGCGTCAGGTGCTGCGGGCCGCGCCGGCGATCGCGCTGACCTCGGCGCTCTGGTACGCGCAGAATTATCTGGCGCGGCTGGAGAAGGGCGAGCTGTGGACGACCTCCACCGCCGCGCTGGTGGACGAGGTGGGCCGGGCGATGGTGACGGCCTCGGCCCTGATGGTGGCGATCGTGCCGACGGTGAGCCTGTGGCTGGACGGGCGGGGCGCGTTCCAGTTCGATCTGGAGGCGACGCCCGTGGTGCTGGGCGGGCTGGGGCTGGCGTTGATCGTGGTGTCGCGCGGGCTGCGGGCGGCGCTGGACGCCGCCGGGACGCTGAAATCCGATCACGATCAGTTCGTGTGATCCATGGCGATCGTCGTTCGTCTGGACGTGATGCTGGCGCTGCGCAAGAAGCGCGCGAAGGATCTGGCCGCCGAGATCGGCCTCACGGAGGCCAACCTCTCTCTGCTGCGGACCGGCAAGGTGAAGGGCGTGCGTTTCGAGACGCTTGACGCCATCTGCAAGGCGCTGAGCTGCCAGCCGGGCGCGTTGCTGGAATTCGTGGACGTCGAGGATTGATCAGCGCACGAGGCGCGGCAGCGCGAAGCTGCGCCCCCGATCCGGGCTGGCGACCACGCCCTGCCGCACCAGCGCCGCGATGGTCTTGACGATCTGCGGCGCCGCCCTTCGGCCCTGGCGGAAGGCGGCCGCGATGGCGTCAGTGCTGAGCGCGCCTTCGGCCTCGGACAAGGCGGCGATGATGGCGCGGTTCTGCGCCACCTCGCCCGGCGGGAAGCTGGGCCGCCTGATCGTCGTCGCGCCGTCGAGATCGGCCTCGATCTGCTGCGCTTTGGTGCGGACGCCGAAACGGGCCTGCTGATAGGGCGGACGAAGCCATTGCACGTCGCCGCGCCGTTCCTCAACGGCGCGGGCGTGGTTGAGTGCCACGAGGCGCGCGAGGACATCCTCGGCGGACAGCCGCGCGGGCCATCCGTAGGCGGCACTGACGGCGTCGTCGAGGCGGTCGTGAAGCTCGTTCAGCAGCGAGACGAGGCCGTGCTGGCGGATGTCGGCCTCCGCCGCAGTCAGCGCCGCGCCTGCGCGGAGCTTTTCGCGGACATTGTAGATCTGGGTCAGCGTCAGGCCTGGCCATGCCGCCTGCTGGCGCTTGCGCAGCGCGTCGATCTCCTCGGCCAGCGCCGCGATCTCCGCGCGCTGTGGGAGGGCGGCGTCGGGGAACGGGAACGGGTCGAAGCAGCGCGATTTGGAGTAGCGCACGTCGCCGATATAGACGCCGATCGATGCGGCGTTGGCCGAGCACCAGACTTTCGCGTGGATCGATGAGGAGAGGACGCCGAGATGGAAGGCGTCGTCGCTCGCCACGCAGACCAGCATATTGTCGGGCAGGATCCCGGCGTCGAGAAACTGGAAGACGCGATGCTTGGCGGTCTCGACGGTGGCGATGTAGCGCGGCAGGCCGCTCAGGGCGCTGCGCAGTTCGCGGCGCGGCTCGCCGAAAACCCACCAGTTCTCTCTATAGGATGCGCGATTATTGCGATCCCTCTCCGGCTTCACACGTTCCAGAATATATTGATAGATCTCCGGATAGCGTTGACGCAGCTCGACGTCGTTGAGGCCGAAGAGATCGATGACCTTCACCTGTCTCGGTATCGATGTCAGGTCGCGGCCATTTCGATACAGGCGAATGTGCCGTTCCAGCCCGTCACGCGCGCCAAGGCCGAGATGAGATGCCTGAGAGGGCGTTACGATGAAGCCCGCGCCCATCAATTGCACGCCGCGATAAGCAAGGCCGGAATTGGCGATCAGTTCCTTTGCGCCCGAGACGTCGATACCGACCGAAAGATCGGGGTTGATCTTGCCGTCGTGGAACGTGAACGCGATCTGCGGCTGGTCGGTATCGAGGCCGCTCTCCTGCATCACCTCGGCGAGTACGCCGTCGCGTGAACCCGCCTCGGCGACCGTCATGGCGATGCGGACGGCGGCCGCGTCTTTCGTCGCCTTCGTCCAGGGATGGTCGGGCACGGCATAGACGATGGCGAGCGGCGGCTTGCCCGCCATGCGGCGTTCCAGCGTGCGGCGCTGGAAGACCTGGGTGATCGAATTGGTCGTCACGAAGCCGAAGCGGCGCAGGCGCGTGCCCTTGCGCGCGAGAATCTCCGCCGCGTGGTCCCACCAATACATGACGAAATCGGCGGAATCGTTCATCTGCGGATGCGCGGCCCACAGCGCCTCGGCATAGTCTCCGCCGAGCCGCACGCGGATGTCCTTGCCGCCGATGAACGGCGGATTGCCGACGATGAAATCGACATCGGGCCATGTCGGGCGTTTTGGGTTCGCATAGTCGTACCGCGGAAGCGCGCCGTCCGCCGCCTGCCGGGTTTGCGGCTCGCCGCCGCTGCGCCGCAGCGTCCTGTCTGCGTGCAGCACGGCGTCGTCGCAGACGATGTTGCGGTAGGCGCGCAGGATCGGCTCGCCCGGCATGCCGCTGTTGATGCGGAAGAACGACTGGAGATAGCCGATCCACAGCACCAGCTCGGCGATGGCGCGGGCGCGCTGGTTGATCTCGATGCCGTGGAACTGGTGCGGACCGACCGTTTCGCGATCCGCGCCGGCCAAGCCTTCGGCGCCGCCGAGGCTGGCGAGGGTTTCCAGCACCTCGCCCTCCAGACGGCGCATCAGCTCCATCGTCACATAGAGGAAATTGCCGGTGCCGCAGGCGGGATCGAGAACATGCGTCGCGCACAGCGTATGATGGAAGGCGCGCACTACTTTCACGGCCTCCGCGCCTCTGCCGTCGCCGTGCAGCTGTTCGGCCGCGCCGAGAACCGCCTGCCAGTCGGCGCGCAGCGGCGCGATGACGGTCTGCAGGACCAGCCGCTCGACATAGGCGCGGGGCGTATAATGCGCGCCGAGACGCGCCCGTTCGGCCGGGCTCAGCGCCTGTTCCAGCAAGGTGCCGAAGATCGCCGGCTCGACATCGCGCCAGTCGGCCTTCGCGGCGGCCAGCAACTCGCCGATCTCCTCGCGGTCGAGATCCAGCGCGGCGGCGTTCCTGAAGAACTCGCCGTTGAAGCGGGCGACGTCTTCCTCCAGCGCGTGCGCGAAACCGCCTTTGTCCATCGCCTCCCATAGCTGGCCCGCCATGGCGCGGAAGCGCGCGGGCTTGTCGATGCAGCGTTCCAGAAGGCGTCTGAACGCCTCGGGCGGCAGCAGCCCGACATCTTCCGCGAACATGGAGAATAGGCAGCGCATCAGGAACATCGCGGCGGTTTCGGGCGCGACGTCGCGGTCTTCCAGCCGCTTGGAGACGGCGGCCAGCCGCAGCGCGATCTGCCGCGTGGCGCGGGCCGAGATATTCGCGGGGTTGAGGCTGGCCGGGTCGGTCCAGATCGCTTTCAGGCGCTGCCGGATGGCGGGATCGGTCAGATCGTCGAGATAGATGCGGAAGGTCTTGCGGTCGGGAAACTGGGTGTAGTTTTTCCCCTGACCGGAGAAGTCGGCGAAGACTTCGATGCAATGGCCGACGTCGCAGATCAGGATGAAGGGCGGCCAGCCTTCTTCGGCGGGCAGGGCGCGGGCGTAATCCTCCGCCTGCCGCCGGGCGTTCATCATCAGCGTATCCCAGTTGGCGGCGGCGGCGGCGCGGGCGCGGCGGCCGCGGCCGGCGGGGTCGCCGAAAAGATCGGTTTCCGCCGCGAGCTGCACCTGCTTGTCGCCGGCGTGGCGCGACTGCTTGGCCTCCAGCACGAAGCAGCCGCGTTTGTAGAGATCGATGCGGCCATGCAGGCGCGTCGCCGTTTCGCCGAACTGGACGGCGCGCTCGAAGGTGTAGGCGTTGCGGTGAGAATGCGGGCCGGCGGGTTCGGGGCGCGGCAGATCGAGCGCGTCGCAAAGCTCGGTCAGGAACAGGGCGTAGTTGGCGCGCTCCTGTCCGCCCTCGCGCCCCAGCCAGCGCGTGACGAAGCGGCCGGCCGCGCTGTCCTGTTTTCTTTCCCCCATTGCGACTCATCGCAATAGAGGTCGCCGCGTCCTGGCTACGCCAAATATAGGCAAAAATTCCCGTAATACGGGAATCGGGTTGTATCGGCCGCGCCCTCAGTCGAGCGCGTCGGCCAGCTTCTCGATCAGCGGCAGAGCCCGCTCCGCCGCCTGTCCGCCGAGCGCGATGAGTTCGTCGGCGCGGTCGAACTCCAGCAGCCCGATCTGGCTGACATCGGGCTCGATCATCACGTCGGCGGGGTCGGCGGCGAGGCGCATGCGGGTGAGGCGGTCGAGGATGATGTTGAGCGCGCCGGTCATCGAGGCGGAGATGCCGGGACCGTCCTTGCGCGGGCCGAAGATCATCTTCGTCACCAGACGATCGGGGCGGATCCAGTCGGTCCATGACCCGTCATCGTCGCCGAAGGGACCAGGCTCGGAAACGTCGTCGTCGGCCAGCTGGACATCGCCAATCCGGCCGGCCCCCCTGAACACCCGACCGCCCCAAGCGCGGGCGGGCGCGGGG
>JAPUEF010000247.1:5031-7486 GCA_027492655.1 Alphaproteobacteria bacterium
TGGCCATCCACGGAATAGGCGAGCTCGGTGCTGCCGCCCATCGCGCGGGCGGCCGCGGTGGGGACGGGATTGGTGATCGCGCCGTCGATGAAGAAGCGGTCGTCGATCTTCACCGCCGGAAAGACGCCCGGCAGCGCATAGGAGGCGCGCAGCGCCGTCGTCAGCGGGCCTGAGCGCAGCCAGGTCTCATGGCCGGTCCTCAGTTCGGTGGTGATGGCGGCGAAGTTGCGCGTCATGTTTTCGATCAGCACGCCGCCGATATATTCATCCAGAAGCGCTCCCAGTTTGCGCCCGGCGATAAGGCCGCCGCTGGTCAGCGAGACGTCCATCATCGCGCGGACGCGCCGGGCATCGAGGCCCCGCGCCCATGCTTCCAGTTCGTCCAGCTTGCCCGCGAGGTAGAGGCCGCCGACCACCGCGCCGATGGAGGTGCCGGCGACGATATCGGGTTCGAACCCGGCGCGGATCAGCGTCCGCAGAATGCCGATATGACACCATCCACGCGCCACGCCGCCGCCCAGCGCCAGGCCGATGCTGACCCCTCCCATCGTCTGCTCCTAACGCCGCTTTAAGTCTCGTCCGCGCAGTATCGCAGCGGGAGCGCCTATGAACCAGATACTGACCGCCGCGCGAAGCGGCTCGTGGCTCGATCGCGGCCGCGCCACGGGATACCCCGCCATTCTGCTGGTCTTCTATCTGGCGGTGGTCGTCTGGTTCGTCGCGACATCGCCGGATGGGCTGAACGCCTCGGACGGCAAGCCGCTGGGCATCGACTATTCCAACATCTATGCCGCCGGCACCTTCGTGCAGGACGGCCGGCCCGACGCGCCGTTCGATCCGGCGCTTCAGCACGGGCGCGAGAAAGAAATCTTCGGCTCCCAGGCGCCATTTCTCGGCTGGCACTATCCGCCGTTCTTCCTGGCGGTGGCGGTAGCGCTTGCGCTGCTGCCGTATCTCGCATCGCTTGCGGTCTGGCAGGCCTCGACCTTCGCGCTGTATCTGCTTGCGATGCGCGGCGTGCTGGGGGCGGCGCTGACGCGCGACAGGCTGTGGCTGCTGATCGCGACCGCCTTCCCTGCGGTCTTCGTCAATCTCAGCCACGGGCATAACGGCTTCCTCACGACCGCGTTGCTGGGCGGGGCGCTGGTTCTGCTCGATCGCCGTCCGGCGATGGCCGGCGTGCTGATCGGGCTTCTCGCCTACAAGCCTCAGTTCGCGGCGCTGATCCCGCTGGTTCTGATCGTCACCGGGCGCTGGACCACGTTCTTCGCGGCGGGCCTGACCGTCGCGGCGATGTGCGTCGGCGCGACGGTCGCCTTCGGGTGGGACGTGTGGTCGGCCTTCCTGAAATCGACGGAGTTCACGCGCGTCGTGGTGCTGGAGGCGGGCGGCGCGGGCTGGCCGAAAATCCAGAGCGTGTTCTCGGCGATCCGCATGTGGGGCGGATCGATCGACATGGCTTATGCCGGACAGGGGATGACCATTCTGACGCTCGCGGGCCTGATGATCTGGTTGTGGCGGTCGTCTGCGGATGAAAACCTCAAGAAGGCGGCGCTCGCGGTCGCTCTGCTGCTCGCGACGCCCTACGTCCTCGACTACGACATGACGGCGCTCGCCGTGGCGATCGGCTTCCTGGTGGCTTATGGAACGGCGCGCGGCTTCAGGCCCTGGATGATCACCGTGACGGCGTTTGCGTGGATCGCGCCGCTATTTGCGCGTCCCGTCGCGCTCACCATCGGCGTGCCGCTGGGCGTCTTTTCGATGATCGTTTTCTGCGCGGCGATCTGCATCTGGGCGCGTGAAGATGCGCGCCGGAACGATGCCTCGAAAAATTTTTGAGAAATCTCGAAAAGGCTCGTTGACACCCCAATCCGCGACGCATAGAAGGCGCCCTCCGCTGACGGCGGGTGGCGAAAACGCCGCTGCCGGAAACGGAACGAAGCGCGGAAACGCAGCTCGTTTGCTGATTGACATTGTTAAGTGATGGAAGGGCGACGCGGGCGGCGGGTTGTCGGTGGGGAACTGCCGATGATGAGCTGGTTTGTGTTGCCTGGAGATACGCAGAAGCGGAACGCCTGCTGAGTCTGGGTTTAGGCCTGGGTTTGGTGGGAACTATCTGCTTTTGAGTTTTTTACATGCGACGCATGTCAGTGACATGGGGCCTGGATGAGACTTGGACGACCTTCGGGTTGTCCTGAGTTCTTTTGTTAGAACTTGAGAGTTTGATCCTGGCTCAGAACGAACGCTGGCGGCAGGCTTAACACATGCAAGTCGAACGCCCCGCAAGGGGAGTGGCAGACGGGTGAGTAACGCGTGGGAATCTACCCAACTCTACGGAATAACTCAGGGAAACTTGTGCTAATACCGTATACGCCCTTCGGGGGAAAGATTTATCGGAGTTGGATGAGCCCGCGTTGGATTAGCTAGTTGGTGGGGTAATGGCCTACCAAGGCGA
>JAPUEF010000248.1 GCA_027492655.1 Alphaproteobacteria bacterium
GCCACTCCCATCGCATCGCCCGAAATCAGGAAGCATATTGCAACCCACGCGCGCCTCGTCGCCGCCAATGCCGTCCGCGAGGGAGACTGAGAAAGACGATGACCCGTTTCGACACCCGCATCACCCGGCTTCTCGGCGTCCCGTACCCCATCGTGCAGGCCCCGATGGGCTGGATCGCCCGGGCGCAACTCGCCTCCGCCGTCTCCAATGCCGGCGGCATGGGCATCATCGAAACCTCATCCGGCGCGCTGGACGAGGTGCGCGCCGAAATCCTCAAGATGCGCGACCTCACCACGCAGCCCTTCGGCGTGAATATCGCGCAGGCCTTCGTGCGCGACCCCGATATCGTGAAATTCGTGGTCGATCAGGGCGTGAAGTTCGTCACTACCTCGGCCGGCGATCCAACCCGCTACACCGAGGCGCTGAAAGGCGCGGGCCTCACCGTCTTCCACGTCGTCCCCACGCTGAAAGCCGCCCTGAAGGCGGTGGAGGCGGGCGTCGATGGTCTGGTGGTGGAAGGCGCGGAAGGCGGCGGCTTCAAGAACCCCAAAGACGTCTCGACCATGGTGTTGCTGCCGCTGATCCGCGAGCGCACCGACGTGCCGCTGATCGCGGCGGGCGGCATCACCTGCGGGCGCACCATGGCGGCCGCCTTCGCGCTCGGCGCGGAAGCGGTGCAGATGGGCACCCGCATGGTCTCGGCGGCGGAATCGCCGGTCCATCGGAACTGGAAGGATGCCATCATCGCGGCGGAAGAAACCGGCACGGTCTTCCTCAACCGCTTCGGCAGCCCGGCGCTGCGGGCGCTCCGCACCGAAAAGACCACCCGTCTCGAACGCGAGCTGACGCCCGATTACAAAGGCCCGCCGATCATGGCCGAGTTCGGCAATGCCAAGGATCTTTATTTCGGCGGCGACATGGAAGCCTCCATCGCGCTGTCGGGTCAGGTCGCGGGCCGCATCGACAGCGTGAAGAGTGTGAAGCAGATCATCGATGAGACGGTCACGGAATTCGCCTGCGTCGCCGCCGGCCTTGGACAGATCGCCGCGGCCTGATCGCCCGGCGCGGGCCTTCGCCCTCGCCGCGCTGCTGGCGCTCGTGACCGCCGCCGTTTTCGCCAACGCGATGAACGGCCTCTTCCTGTTCGACGATATCGGCGACATCACCGCCAACCCGTCGGCCCAAGCGGCGACGTTCTTCGAGCGGCTGGGCCTGATGAACCGCCCGCTCACCAAGGCCAGTTACGCGGCGCAGGATGCGCTGCATGGCTTGAACGCCGCCGCCTTTCACGGCGTGAATGTCGCGCTGCATGTCGCCGCGGTCGTACTCGCCTTCCTCCTGCTGCGCCGCGCCGCACGGCTCTCGCTACCGGACAGCGTGCTCGCCACCGGCCTCGCCTTCTGCGTCGCCGCCGTATGGGCCGTGCATCCTGCGCTGACCGAGACCGTCACCTATGTCAGCGGCCGCTCGATGGGCCTCAGCGCCCTTCTCATCCTCGCCATGCTGCTCGGCGCGGGCGCAGCGCCCTCGCGTCTCAATGCCGTATTCGTCTTCCTTTGCGCCCTCGCCGCGCCGCTGGCCCGCGAGACCGCGCTCATCGCACCGGCGATTCTCGCCTGGTGGCTGCTCACGGTTCAGCCGCCCGAAAGCACCGGTCGTTTCTGGCGACGTCTCGCACCCGCGCTCGTCGGCGCCGCGGTCGCCGCCGTGCTGATCTTCGCCTCGTCCCGCCACGCCGATCTTGTCGCCTACAGCCTTCGGCACAAGCCGCCGCTGGAGGCGCTGCGCGGCAATGTCCACGCCGCCTTCGATATTCTCGCCTACTGGGCGACGCCGCTGAAAGTCACCATCGACCCCGCCCCTCCACTCGGCTGGCCATGGGACGATGCGCGCACGCTGGCCAAGCTCGCCTTCATCGCGGCGCTCGCCATGGCCGCGCTCGTTGAACGCCGTCGCCGGCCCCTCATCGCCTTCGGTCTCGGCCTCGCCCTGCTGGCGCTCGCGCCCTCCAACACGCTGCTGTGGCGCGCCGATCCCGTCTCGCTGAAGCCGCTCTATCTCGGCGGCCTCGGCCTGACGCTCACCGTCGGCGCAGTGCTGACGCTGGCGCTCTCCACCCGTGGCGGACGCCGCACCTTCGCCGCCACCGCGATGCTGGTCGCCGCCGTCCTCGCCGCCGCGACGATCCAGCGCAACGCTCTGTTCGCCGATGAGACGGCGTTGTGGCGGGATGCGACGCTGAAGACGCCGGACTATGGCCGGCCCTGGGTCATGCTCGGCTATGCGCTGTTCAACGAGGGGCTGTATGACGAGGCGGAAGCGGCATTACGTCGCGGGACAGACCTCGATCCGCTCGACGCCCGCGCTGCGGAAGTGCTGGCGCTTGTTGAGAAAATCCGCGCGAGCCACGCCGCCGATCCGTGACGGCGGGCACGGATCGGCGTTCCAATTTCCGACACAAAGCGTAGTCACATCCCGGCGGTTCGTCCGTCGACGACGATAATCTGTTTCCTTTGGAGAGTGCCGTGCAAGCCTCCCGGCTGCTGCAAATCGCTTGTGTCTTCATCGCCGCTGTGGGCGTCGCAAAGGCCGCAAGCCTCACGATCGCCCCGCCCCCGGCGCGCAGCTCCATCAAGATCGAGCGCGTGACGCCCGACATGATGTTCGAGATCTGCGGGTTCGGCGAGCAGGACACGCCCTTTTTTCTCGACGCCGAATACCGCCGGGCCATCAACGAGCTGAGCGACATGGTCGCGCGTGGCGACCCGGATTCGCCCGTCACCGAACGCATCGCGGGCATTCGCGACGCGCTTGAGGAATGCCGCGAGAACGACATGAACAAGCGCAACGCCAGGCGCGCCATGCGCTCGTGCCGCGCGTTGGTGAAGAACCACGACGCCGCATCGGCCCGCGCGGAATACGCCATCGAGTTCGGCTCCACGCCGAAGAAGGTCGTGCTCGGCTGGGGCGAGCGCTTCCGCGCGCCGCTCGAGAAATGCCTGAAGTCCATGCGCTGCCGCCTCGACAGCCAGAAGGACATGGACGAGACGCTGGCCGTCTACCGCCAGATCGTCGATCAGATGCAGGGCTGGCTGCTCGACGTGAAGGGGCTCGACCAGATGAAAATCTGCGGCTCGACCATCCGAGACATCCGCAACTGGTGCGAAAGCCGCACCGAAGGCGCCGCCCGCTCCAATACGGTCGAAGTGACGGACATGTGCACCGATGGGCGCACGCTCATGCTGACCATCCGCCTGCTGCAGAACATCAAGATCCGCAAATTCCCGCAAAGCCAGCCCACCGCAGGAGGCCCGCTATGAGACGCCTTCTTCTCGGAGCCGTCGCGCTGGCCGCACTCGGCGCGGCTTCGGCGCAGGACCAGACCCGCGCCTACAATCTCGCCGATTACCCCCAGCGCATGCAGGATGCGGTGGATGCCTGCGCGCCCGATCCGGACGGCGGCGTCTGCCGCGCCCATCTCCAGTCCGTTCTGCCCTCGACGGTCGAGGCGCTGACCTTCCTCGGCTATGAAAGCACCTACGACGACGCCGCGCCGCTGCTGCGCGAGTTCGCCGCCTATCCGGTGCCGCAGGTGCAAGCGGCGGCGATCTACGCCCTCGCCCGCCTGACGCCGCGCGCCGAAGACCTGCCGGTGCTGCGCCAGGCGCTGCTCAGCAAGGTGCCCGCCGTCCGCCGCGCCGCGCTCGGCGCGCTGAAGCTGCTGCCCGATCCGGCGGCGCAGGAACTCGCCGCGCGCAGCCCGCGCATGCCGTCCGGCTCGAACTTCGAACCTGACGACCTGCCCTTCGATCCCGCATCGATGGGACTTCCCGCATGGCCGGAGGGCGCGCGCTATCTGCATTTCCAGCGCCGCCATGGCAGCGGCGGCTATGACTTCATCGCAACCGCCGGCGTCGCCGAGATGATCGCCGCGTTCGAGACAGCGTCGGGCCGCAAGGCCGTCGGCATGGGCGAGATCGAAGCGCGCTTCGGCGCGTCCTATGCCGACCGTCTCGCCCCTTATGCCGATCGCAATGCCCGCCTCGGCGCGGTGCTGGCGATTGTCCTTGCCGATCCCGCGACGCCGACCGAGCGCGAACCGGCCATCGTCGCCTTCGTTTATGAAGACTACGCGCTCGGCGCGCCCGGCTTCGCCATCCAGCGCCTGCCGGGCGCCGACCTGCCGACGCCGCGCGTCGAAGCCGCCGCCCCGCCGCCGCGGCCCGAAGGCGACGCCGCCCGGTGGTGGAGCACCGGTCACTTCCAGCGCGATGGCGCGACGCCGGACGACGTCGCCGCCTGGCGCGCCGTCACCGATGCCGATGGCGATGGCGCCGCCGCCTATCTGGCCGCGTTCCCGAACGGCGCGTGGCGCGCCGAAGCCGAAGCCCTCGTGGCCGAGCCGGTGATCGAGACCGCTCAGGAGGTCTATGCCGCAACCGACCCCGTGAAAGTCACATGGCGCGGCTTGCCGGATGACTTCGCCGGTTCGCTGGCGCTCGGGCCGGCCAGCGACGAACGCCTGCGCGACACGCTCGCCCTGTCGAAGCCCGACATCTCCGGCCCCGCCGGCACCGTCGATCTCGCTTTCTATTCGATCATCGAACCGGGCGTGTACGATCTGCGCATCGTCGATGCCGAAGGCGAGCCGATGGCCGTCGCGGAAATCCGCATCGCCGTCGCCGCCGCGCAGCTGACGCTGGAGAAAGACGCATTTCGCCCCGGCGAGGACATGAAAATCGCCTTCGCCGGCATGGCCGGGAACGAGCGCGATTTCATCTCCATCGTGAAGAAAGGCGAACCCGCCGACCGTCAGGGCTCGCTCCGCGCCGCGACCAATGCCGCCGCCGCGGGCAACATCGTCATCGCCGCGCCCGAGGAACCCGGCGACTACGAACTGCGCGCCTGGTTCGGCCGCGACGCCCGCGTCCGCGCCCGCGTGCCCTTCACCGTGCGCGGCCCCGACCAGCCGCCGGAGATCGCGGCGGGCGATGCTCCGGCGCTCAGCATCGCCGCACCCGGCTTCATCGCGAACGAAACCATCCTGGTGCGCTATGCCCGCATGCCTGCAGGCGGCGGTCAGTATGTCTATCTCGCTGCGCCGGGCAGCGACGACAGCGCCTATATCGCCTACGCCGATGCGAAGGGCGCGGACGGCGTCGTCGCACTCGACCTGCCGTCCGAACCCGGCACGTACGAGCTGCGCCTCATCGCCGGCGGCAAGGCGCTCACCGCCACGCCGCTCACCGTCACGGCTCCCGAAGGCGTCGCGATGGCGTCGCTGAAGCTGGAAAAGACCAGCTTCGCGCCGGGCGAAACCATCCCCGTCACGTTCGGCGACATGTCCGGCGCCGGGAACGACTATATCGCCGTGGCGGAAGCCGGGGCGCGGTATCGCCAGTATGTCTCCTACGTCTCCACGAAAGGCGCCGTCTCCGGCGCCGCCGAACTCAAAGCGCCGGAGACGCCGGGAACCTATGAAATCCGCGCCTTTTACCGCGACGATGCCCGCATTCTGCGCGGCGCGGTCACGATCACCGTGACCGCAACGCCATAAGGTTTGGGAAAAATATCCGCGCCGGATTGATTTCGCCGGCGCGGACGGCTATCTGACCGCCCGTGGCCGGGTGTTCCGGTCGTGCCGTCCAGTCGCCAGCGTAAAGGCCGCCGCAGGGAAACCCCTAGCAGCACCGGCGACGGATCGAGCCTCATTCCTGATTTTCCGGACACCCAGTTTTACGCGGGGGCGTTCTTAACCCCGCCGAGCGGCGCGTGGCGAAAGGCCCGCGACGCAACGCCTTTTGCGTTCGAGACACCATGACTCTTTTCACCGACCTCAACCTCAGCCAGCCGCTGCTCGATGCGCTGGCGGCCGAGGGCTATGCCGCCCCCACCCCGATCCAGACGCAGGCGATCCCGCATGTGCTGGCGGGCAAGGATCTGCTCGGCATCGCCCAGACGGGCACCGGCAAGACCGCCGCCTTCGCGCTGCCGATGCTGCAGCGCCTCGCCGCCAACCCGGCCAATCGCAAGCCGATGACCTGCCGCGCGCTCATCCTGTCGCCGACGCGCGAGCTGGCGACCCAGATTTCCGAAAGCTTCCGCAGCTATGGCCGCAATCTGAAGCTGTCCGTCCTCACCGTGTTCGGCGGCGTCGGCCATGTGCCGCAGGCCAAGGCCCTGCGCGCCGGCGTGGACATTCTCGTCGCCACCCCGGGCCGTCTGCTCGACCATATGCGCGAAGACAATATCCGCTTCGATCATGTCGAGATCTTCGTCCTCGACGAAGCCGACCAGATGCTCGACATGGGCTTCATCCACGACATCCGCAAAGTCGTCGCCCGCCTGCCGCGCAAGCGCCAGAGCCTGTTCTTCTCGGCCACCATGCCGGGCGAGATCGGCAAGCTGGCCGGCGACCTGCTGCACGAGCCCGAGCGCGTCCAGGTCACGCCCGTCGCAACCACGGTCGAGCTGATCCGTCAGCGCGTCGAATTCATGTATCCGGCCGAAAAGAACGCGGCGCTTGCCGAAGCGCTGCGCAGCCCGGAGATGACCCGCAGTCTGGTCTTCACCCGCACCAAGCACGGCGCCGACAAGGTCGTGCGTTTCCTTGAGCGGGAAGGCATCGCGGCCGCCGCGATCCACGGCAACAAAAGCCAGAACCAGCGCGAGCGGGCGCTTTCGATGTTCAAGAGCGGCGACATCCGCGTTCTGGTCGCCACCGACATCGCCGCGCGCGGCATCGACATCGACGCGGTCAGTCATGTCGTGAACTATCACCTGCCCAATATCCCGGAATCCTATGTCCACCGCATCGGCCGCACCGCCCGCGCCGGCGCGTCGGGCGTCGCCATCTCGTTCTGCGACAACGAGGAACGCGCCTATCTGCGCGACATCGAAAAGCTGATCCGCAGGCCGATCGACGCCGAAGACCGTCGCGGCAAGATCGTCGCGAACTCGGCCGACATCGCGGCCCCGGAAAGCACCGACCTCACGCGCGGCGAGCTGCGCCGTCAGCAGGGTCCGCGCCCGCAGCACAAGGCCGGCGGCCGCCCCGGGAACAAGCCTGCGAACAAGCCCGGCCAGCGTCCGCAGCATGCCAAGGGCGGCAAGCCCGGCGGCCATCACGGCCACGGCAAGCCGGCCCAGGGTCACGGCAAGCCCCACGCCGGTCGTCCCGGCGGCGGCAAGCCGCATCGCGGCCAGGGCGGCGGCGGGAACGGCAATGGCGGCGGCAATCGCCCGATGATGCCGACCGAGCCCTACCGCCCGCGCGGCGATGGCGATCTGGGCAGCATGCCGATGATGCGCCCGGTGCGTCTGCCCGAATAACGCTGCCAGCAGGCGGAAATGAAAATGGCCGGGCGCATGCCCGGCCATTTGTCTTTGCGGCGCGGCGATTTCAGGGGATCAGCAGAACCCGGCCGACCGCCTTGCGGCTTTCGATATGGGCGTGGGCGGCGGCCGCCGCGCTGAGCGGATA
>JAPUEF010000249.1 GCA_027492655.1 Alphaproteobacteria bacterium
CGCCCGGACACGGTCACATCCCGCAGGCTTTCCACCACCACCGGCGTCCCTGCCAGCTCGGCCCGCAACATGGTCAGCGCGAAGCCCAGCGCCACCAGCCCGGCCGCCGCCGCCACATCCCCGAATCGCGCCCGGCGCGCGACCAGAACCACCCCGGCCACGCCGGAAATCACCCCCGCCGTCACGGGCGGATCGAAGGTCAGGATCAGGAAAAGGAGCGCCCCCGCGCCGAGAAAAACGGGCGCCCACAGCGCCCTGTCACGCCGCCGCCGCTCCACCTCATCATCTTGAAAAACTTCGCCTTTCGCCATGGCGGCGGCTGGGCCTATCGGCTAGAGAACCCCAAACGGTTCAATAGCCTGACACGAAGTTCCTCATGTCCGCTCCCAGTCAAATCGTCACGCGCTTCGCCCCCTCGCCCACCGGCTATCTCCATATCGGGGGCGCCCGCACGGCGCTGTTCAACTGGCTCTATGCCCGCCGCCACGGCGGCACCTTCCGTCTGCGCATCGAAGACACCGACCGGGCCCGTTCGACGCCCGAGGCGATCGACGCGATTCTCGAAGGGATGCGGTGGCTTGGCCTCGAACATGACGGCGAGGTCGTCTATCAGTTCGCGCGAGCCGAACGGCATCGTCAGGTCGCGGAAGAGCTGCTGGCCAAGGGCCTTGCCTACAAATGCTACGCGACGCCTGAAGAGCTGGAGGCTATGCGCGCCGAGCAGAAGGCCGCCGGGAAGCCGATGCGTTACGATGGCCGCTGGCGCGACCGCGCGCCGGACGGCCCGGTGCCGAACGTCCCGCCGGTGATCCGCCTGAAAGCCCCCCAGACCGGCGAAACCGTGATCGACGATCAGGTCCAGGGCCGGGTGGTTTTTCGCAACGACGTGCTCGACGATTTCGTCCTGCTGCGGGGCGACGGCACCCCCACCTATATGCTGAGTGTCGTGGTCGACGATTTCGACATGGGCGTCACCCACATCATCCGGGGCGACGACCACCTCACCAATGCCGCCCGTCAGCGGCAGATCATCGACGCGATGTGCTGGCCGAAACCCGTCTATGCGCATCTTCCCCTGCTGCATGGCGAGGATGGCGCGAAGCTGTCGAAGCGACACGGCGCGTTGGGCATCCACGAATACCAGAACCTCGGCTATCTGCCTGAAGCGATGCGGAATTATCTGCTTCGCCTGGGCTGGAGCCACGGCGACGACGAGATCATCTCCACGCAGCAGGCGACCGCATGGTTCAACCTGGAGGCGATCGGACGCAGCCCTGCCCGCGTCGATTTCAAGAAGCTGAACAACCTCAACGGCCACTATATGCGGATCGCGGCGGACGGCGATCTGGCGGCCGAGGCCGAGCGGCTGATGGGTGTTCAGGGCCGCCCTGCACCGACCGAGGCACAGCGCGCGCAACTGCTCGCGATCATGCCGGCACTGAAAGATCGTGCGAAGACATTGATAGAGCTTATTGAAAATGCTCACTTTATCTTCGCTCAGACGCCGCTCGAGATGGATGAGAAAGCGTCTAAAGCCCTTCACCCGGAAGCTCAGGCGCGCCTCGGGCGACTGGCCGCCACGCTTGGCAGCGTGACCTGGACGGCTTCGGACATCGAGGCGGCTGTCCGCAACTTCGCGGAGGCCGAAGGCGCCAAGCTCGGGGATGTCGCCCAGCCGCTTCGCGCCGCGCTGACCGGCCGCGCCGTTTCGCCGCCGGTCTTCGATGTCATGGCGGTTCTGGGGCGAGACGAAGCCCTTGCGCGAATACGAAATCAGACGCCATGAAAGCCGTTCGTTCAGCTCCGGTTCAGTAGCTCTTGAGCCGCGACGCTTCTATATTGCATCGCAACGCAAAGACCCCTCGATCTCACTTTCATTCCAAGCAGGGTGCCGAAAACATGGCTGAAACCACTGGCTCGCAGGCGAAACCGGGCGGCACGGCGACGCTGACCTATGAAGGCAAATCCTTCGAATATCCCGTTCTCAAAGGCTCCGTCGGGCCTGACGTCATCGACATCCGCAAGATGTACGGCGACACCGGCGCCTTCACCTACGATCCCGGTTTCACCTCGACCGCCTCGTGCGAAAGCACCATCACCTATATCGACGGCGACGCGGGCGTCCTCCTCTATCGCGGCTATCCGATCGACAAGCTGGCCGAGTACGGCGACTTTCTGGAGACCTGCTACCTGCTTCTGCACGGCGAGCTGCCCAATGCCGCCCAGATGAAGAAGTTCGATCACGCCATCACCAACCACACGATGGTGCATGAGCAGCTGACGCAGTTCTTCCGCGGCTTCCGCCGCGACGCGCACCCCATGGCGATCATGGTGGGCGTGGTCGGCGCGCTCTCGGCTTTCTATCACGACAGCCTGGACATCAACGACAAGCGCCAGCGCGAGATTTCCAGCCACCGCCTGATCGCCAAGATGCCCACCATCGCAGCGATGGCTTACAAATATTCGATCGGCCAGCCGTTCATCTATCCGCGCAACGACCTGGGCTATGCCGAGAACTTCCTGCGCATGTGCTTTGCGGTTCCCGCCGAAGAGTACAAAGTGAATCCGGTCCTGGCCCGCGCCATGGAGCGGATCTTCATCCTCCACGCCGATCACGAGCAGAACGCCTCGACTTCGACGGTGCGCCTCGCCGGTTCGTCGGGCGCCAATCCGTTCGCCTGCATCGCCGCCGGCATCGCCTGCCTGTGGGGTCCGGCCCACGGCGGCGCAAACGAAGCCGCGCTTCAGATGCTTCAGGAGATCGGCACGGTCGACAAGATCCCGGAATTCATCGCCAAGGTGAAGGACAAGAACTCAGGGATCCGCCTGATGGGCTTCGGACACCGGGTCTACAAGAACTACGACCCGCGCGCGAAGGTGATGCAGAAGACGGCGCACGAAGTGCTGACCGAGCTGGGCATCAAGGACGACCCGCTGCTGGACGTTGCGGTCGAGCTGGAGCGCATCGCCCTTTCGGACGAGTATTTCATCTCCAAGAAGCTCTACCCGAATATCGATTTCTATTCGGGCATCACCCTGAAGGCGATGGGCTTCCCGACCTCGATGTTCACCGCCCTCTTCGCCCTCGCCCGCACGGTCGGTTGGATCGCCCAGTGGGGCGAGATGATCGAGGATCCGGCGCAGAAGATCGGCCGCCCGCGCCAGATCTACACGGGCGAGACCGAGCGTGCTTACGTGCCCTTGAACAAGCGTTAGAGCGGTACGCCCTCGGCGATCTTCAGAACGGCCTCAGCCGCCCGGCGGCTGGGGCCGTTTCCTTTGGTTCCGAGCTTTCCGACCGCTTCGGCGAGAGCCGATTTCTGGGCCTCGATAGCCTGCCCGTCGGTGAGCAGCGGTTTCAGCGCCGCAGCCAGGGCATCGGGGGTCGCCTGCTCCTGGATGAACTCCGGCACCGCACGCCGCCCGATCACCAGGTTCGCGATGGTGATATGCGGCACATTCACCAAGCGCTTCCAGATCGCGGCCGTGACTGCACCGACCTTGTACGCCACCACCATCGGCACGCCCGCCAACGCCAATTCCGTCGTCACGGTACCCGAAGCCGCGATGGCGGCATCCGCCGTATCAAAGGCGGCGAAACGAGCATCGGTATCCGACAGGATATGCAGCGGGACCGGCCAATCCGACGCACCGGCCCTCACACGGGCCTCGACATTGCGAACGGTCGGCAGCAGGCAGACGAGGCCCGGCACATCACCGGCGATCCGCGCGACCGTCTCCTTGAAGACCGGCAGCAGCTTCGTCACCTCGATCCGGCGGCTCCCCGGCAAAACGCACAGCACTTTGGCGTCCGGCGAAATATCCAGTCGCCTGCGCAATGCATTTCCGCCTTCGATCAGCCCGGCACGTTCCAGCGCCGGATGGCCAACGAAAGTCGCCGGGAGGCCGTACGGTTCGTAGAAAGCCGGCTCGAACGGCAAAAGGCACAGCAGATGATCGAGATAATCCTTCATGCCAGCCGCCCGGCCGGGGCGCGAAGCCCATACCTGCGGCGAGACATACTTCACCACCTTGAGCGACGGATCGGCTGCTTTGATCCGGCGCGCCACGCGATGATGAAAATCGCCGCTGTCGATCAGCACGATCACATCCGGCTTCACCCGCAAGGCGAACGCGGCCACCTGCTTGATGCGGCGGAAAATGGTGCGGAGCTTCGGCAGGACTTCCGAGATTCCCATCACGGCGATTTCGGCGATGTCGAAGAAGCTCACCAGCCCTTCCGCACGCATCGCCGGGCCGCCGACGCCGACGATCTTCACGTCCGGCCGCAGGCGCCGAAGGGCTGAAATCAACCCCGCGCCCAATGCATCGCCCGACGGTTCTCCCGCCGAAACCATGATGGTGAGCGGACGCTTCGGCATCATGCCAACGAAGCCGGATCGAGGCCGATGACGAACAGGCCCGCAGCATCGGCCGCTGCGATCATGGCCTGTCTGCGCGCGAGGATCGCGCCGCCGGCTTCGATCGCTATACCCGACAACTTCGCCTGGGCCGCGACGGCGATCGTTTCCGGGCCGATCACAGGCAAGTCCAGTCGGCGATCCTGCTGCGGCTTGGCGAGTTTGACCAGAACGCCGCCTGCGCCGCCGGTTTCAGCTACGCGGCGGAGCAAGCCATTCGTATGGTCCCGATCCTCTCGCATCAAAGCCACCCCGTTCCGGGCGACAGCGCCCTGCCCCCGATCCGTCAGCCCGACTTCATGCGCGGCCGCGGCTGCGGCTTTAATGTCCACCCAATCGACATCCGCAGGCGCGCGCGCCGTGAGGACGCCCACGGGCGCAAGCAGATCGGGCCAGACCTCAGCCGGGCCGACGACCTTGATCCCGCGCCGTTCGAACAATCCCGAAATCGCCCGATGCAAGCGGTCGTCATGGCGCCACCCCGTCAGGACGCGCATCAAGCCGACGAAGCCGGTCCAATCGAGCGACAAATCATGCCAGCGCGGCCGCACGACCTTGCCCACAAAGAGCAAGCGATCGCATCCGTTGCGCTGCAGGACTTGAAGCGCGAGGCCGAGACGGCCCAGCGGCACGTCCGCGCCGGGATGCCCGGCCAGTTCCGGCCCGGCGATGCCCTTGAGCCGCAGCACAGCATAACGCCGCCCCTCGGCAGCGCAGCGATCAGCCAGATCGACCGGCAAATCGCCGGAGCCGGCGATCATGCCGAGTGCGCCAGCCATCCGCCTCAGGGCTCACGGTGCGGCATGCACAGCGATCTATTGCCGCCGGCACGAATGAACTCGACGATTTCCATGGCTTCGGCGCAGTTCGCGAATGTCTCGGCGACGTCATCCAGGCGCTCCTGGAACGTGCCTTCTTCGGCGAACAGCAGCCTGTAGGCGTTGCGAACGTCGTGAATCGTTTCACGCGAGAAGCCGCGACGTTTCAGGCCCACCAGATTCAGACCGCCGAGATAGGCACGATTGCCCAGAGCCGATCCGAACGGGATAAGATCGCCCTCAAGCCCCGCCATGCCCCCCAGCATCGCATTGCGGCCGATGCGCGAATTCTGATGCACGGCTGCGCCGCCGCCGATCCACGCGGAATCGCCGATCTGCACATGGCCGCCGATCATCACGTTGTTCGCCATGATGACGCCGTTTCCCAGCACGCAGTCATGGGCGATATGCGCGTGAGTCATAATGAAGCAGCCGTCGCCGATCTTCGTTTCGCCGCGCGCGTTCGGCATGCCGCGATTGATCGTGACGAACTCACGGATCACGTTCTTCGCGCCGATCACCAGCGCGGTTTCCTCGCCTTTGTAACCGACGCTTTGCGGCGGGCCGCCCAGCACGGCGAAGGGATGCACGATCGTTCCCGCGCCGATCGACGTATTGCGCGAGATGACCGCGTTGGCGTTGATCTCGACGCCTTCGCCTAGCACGACGTTCGGACCGATCAGCGCGTTCGGGCCGACGACGACGTCCCCGGCAAGACTTGCGGAGGGATCGACGATGGCCGTGGGATGAATGCTCATGGGGTGGCCGCGTTCGGCTTGGCCGTACTGTCCGCGATCATCGCGCTGAATTCGGCTTCTGCGCAGAGCTTGCCGTTCACCCGAGCCTCGCCGGTAAACTTCCACACCGGGCCGCGCTGGCGTACGATTTTGACAGGCAGATGGACGCAGTCGCCCGGCACGATCGGCGAACGGAAGCGCGCCTTGTCGATCGTCATGAAATAGACGGTCTTGCCTTCAGCCGTCATGTTGAGCGAATGCACGACCAGCGCGCCGGCGGTCTGCGCCATCGCCTCGATCAGCAACACGCCCGGCATGACGGGCATGCCCGGGAAGTGACCGTTGAACTGAGGCTCGTTGATCGTGATGTTCTTGATGCCGGTGGCGCTGGTGCTCGGCACCATATCGATCACCCGGTCGATCATCAGGAACGGCGGCCGGTGCGGCAGCAACTCCATGATGCGACGGATATCCGCGCTCGCCATTTCTCCGTTCGCCGTGGCCGCGTCACTCATGGTTCTTCGCCCGCGTTCCTTTTACCAGCCGCGAGAGAGCTGCGCTCTCGCGACGCCATTGCATGATAGGCCGCGCCGGCACGCCGCCATAGGCCTGGCCGCCGGGTAGACTTTTGGCGACGCCGGATTTGGCCGCGAACTGTGCGCCCGCCCCGATCGTCACATGATCGCCGACACCGACCTGCCCACCGAACAGGACGCCGTCGCCGATTTCCGTCGATCCGGCGATTCCAACCTGCGCCGCCACGACGACGAAGCGGCCCAACGTGCAGTTATGGGCGACATGGACGCTGTTATCGAGGCGCGTTCCCTCTCCGATGACGGTATCGCCCAGCGCACCGCGATCGATGGTAGAGTTCGCCCCGACTTCCACATCGTCCTGCAGGATGACGCGCCCGATCTGGGGGACTTTCACCAGACCTTTCGGCGTCGGCACGAAGCCGAACCCGTCATTGCCGATGCGCGCGCCGGCCATGACGGTCACGCGGTCTCCCGCGAGGGTGTACATCATGGATGCGTGCGGGCCGACATAAGCGTTGCGCCCGATGCTGACGCCGCGACCAACGAGTGCGTAAGCCGCGAGATGCGTGCCATTCCCGATCTCCGCGCCCGGCCCGATAACGACGCCGGGCTCCATCGTCACACCGTCTCCAATGCGCGCGCTGGCATCGACCAGGGCACCCTGTCCTGCGCCCGCATTTCGCCCGGCCATGGGATAGTATCGGTTGGCGATTTGGGCAAAGGCGGCGGCCGGGTTTTCGTGGAGGATCGTGTTCCGGTCCGCCAGCCCCAACCGCTCGGCCAACGCCGCCGTCGTGACCCACGCGCCGGCGAGCGACAAATCCAGCCCCGCCGCCGCCTTTAGCGATGTCAGATAGCCGATTGTCCGGCTTCCGGCGTCTGCAACGGCCGACACATCATGGACCTGAAAAGCCGCATCGGCGCGCTCTCCGAGAGGCGCGCCGATGGCTTTAGCCAGATCGCCGAGG
>JAPUEF010000250.1:0-4373 GCA_027492655.1 Alphaproteobacteria bacterium
TTCGGTATCCTCGTCGGCGTCGCGCGTGTGGACGATGACCGGCAGTCCGGCGATCCGCGCCGCTTCGATATGCGCCCGGAAATTCCTCTTCTGCGCCTCGCGCGGCGCATGCTCGTAGAAATAATCGAGGCCGGTTTCGCCGAACGCCACGACCTTGGGATGGTCGGCCCGGGCGATCAGTTCGGAAGCCTGCACATCCGGCTCGGCCTCGGCCTCATGCGGGTGGATACCGACCGAGCAGTAGATGCCGTCATGCCCCTCGGCGACGGCTCTCACGCCGTCGAACGCGGAAAGCCGCGTGCCGATCGTCAGCATCACGCCGACCCCGGCCGCGCGCGCGCGGGCGATGACCTCCTCACGCGCCTCCGCGAAAGCGGGGAAATCCAGATGGCAATGGCTATCGACCAGGGACATGACGCTGATCTAGGCGATCGGCCGAGGGCAGTCCACCGCCGCCCCATTGCACGCCCACGCCGACGCGCCCAGATAGAAGCCATGAAACTCTCGGTTCTCGACCTCGCCCCCGTCGTTGAGGGCAATACGCCCCGCGACGCCCTGCTGAACGCACGCGCCCTCGCCCGGCATGCAGAACGGCTCGGCTGTCACCGCTTCTGGATGGCCGAACACCACAACATGGTCGGCATCGCCAGCGCCGCCACGTCGGTGGCGCTCGGGTTCGTCGCGGAAGGCACCAGCACAATCCGCATCGGCGCGGGCGGCGTGATGCTCCCCAACCATTCTCCCATGGTCATCGCGGAGCAGTTCGGTACGCTGGAATCGCTTTATCCAGGCCGCATCGATCTCGGCCTTGGCCGCGCACCCGGCACCGACCAGCGCACCTTGCGGGCCTTGCGCCGTGGCCCCGAAAGCGCCGACCAGTTCCCCCGGGACGTGCAGGAGGTCCAGGCCTTTTTTGCCGAGGTCCAGCCCGGCCAGGCGATCCAGGCCGTTCCCGGCGGAGGCCTCAACGTGCCGCTGTGGATTCTCGGCTCCAGCACGTTCGGCGCTCAGCTCGCCGGTCTGCTCGGCCTGCCCTACGCCTTCGCGTCGCATTTCGCGCCCGATATGCTGATGCAGGCTTTCGCCGCCTATCGCCAGCGTTTCGCGCCCTCAGACCAGCTTCAAACCCCTTATTCCATGGCCTGCGTGAACGTCATCTGCGCCGACACCGACGCTGAGGCCGCGCGGCTTTTCACCTCGTTGCAGCAGGCCTTCGCCAATATGGTCCGTAACGCGCGCGGCAAGATGCAGCCGCCGATAGACGACATCGAGACCTATTGGTCGCCGGCCGAAAAGGCGCAGGCCCAGCACATGTTGACCTATGCGTTCGTCGGCTCGCCCCAGACCGTGAAGCGCGAGATTCAGGAATTCGTGCGCGTGACCGGCATCGACGAACTGATGGTGACGGGATCGATCTACGACCACGAAGCGCGCCTCAAAAGCTTCGAGCTTCTGGCTTCGGTCGCCGACGACCTCTACGGCGCCAGGGCGGCGTAGCGCTCCAGCAGGCGCAGCACGATGCTGCGCTTGTCGATGTTCAGCGTGTCTTCGGCGCGCGCGAGATCGCCGGCCAGCTTCCAGGCCTCGAGCGCCGCCCGATCGCCCTGCCCGGCGGCATCGGCGAAACGCGCCTGGATGCGGTCGATGAACAGACGGAAACGCGGCGCGTTCGCCGCCGTCGCCAGGTCGTTCGCCAGCGCATGGGCGGCGTTGGCATCCCGCCCCCGCCGCTTGGCGATCGCCTGCAGGCTCGCCTCCATGCCCGGCCCGTCATAGGCCGCCATCTCCAGCGCCCCGCCGACGCTGCCCGCCGACAGCCGCGCCAGCGCGGCCCTGTCCTTCACATCCGGCGCAACGAGCGACAGCGCCGAGGAGATGTCCGCCTCGTTCAGCGGCGACATCAGCAACATACGGCAGCGCGAGCGGATCGTCGGCAGCAGCGCGCGCGGACGGTGCGCGATCAGGATCAGCAGACTGTCCGGCGGCGGCTCCTCCAGCGTCTTCAGCAGCGCATTCGCGGCGTTGCGGTTGAGATCGTCGGCGCTGTCCACGATGGCGATACGGGTGCCGCCTTCGCCGGCATGACGGCCATAGAAATCGCCCAGCCGGCGCACTTCATCCACCGTCAGATCGTTCTTGATCTTGCCGGTCTTGACGTCGACCGGGCGGCGCAGCGACAGCACGTCGCCCTGCGCTCCGGCCAGAAGACGGCGAACCGCCGGATGGTTCGGATCGCTGTCCAGCGTGGTGAGGGGCGCACGGCTCCGTCCGCGCTGCAGCAGCGCTTTCGCCAGCCGCCACGCCAGCGTCGCCTTGCCGATGCCCTTAAGCCCGCCGAGCACCCAGGCATGCGGCATCTGCCCATTGATCGCCCGCAGCAGCGTCTCTTCCGAGGCCTGATGTCCAATGACGCGCGCCGCCTCGCGGGGGTGCGGCCAGCCTTCGAGCCGGTCGGATTCGGGCAGCTCGCTCATGCCCCGGCCCGCGCCATCGCGTCCGCCACGCGCTGGCTTATGGCCTCGGCCACCGCCGCCTCGCTTTGCGCGGCGTCGATCAGCACCGCCGTCTCCTTGCGCCGCGCGGCGATCGCCAGATAGGCGTCGCGCAGCCGTTGATGGTATCCGGCGCCCTTGGACTCGAACCGGGCATCGCCGCCGCGCGCCGCAGCCCGCGCCAGCCCCGCCTCCACCGGCAGATCGAAAATCAGCGTCAGGTCCGGCTCGTCGCGCCCGACCACCATGGCCCG
The DNA here is from genome assembly GCA_027492655.1 of Alphaproteobacteria bacterium. Taxonomy (GTDB): domain Bacteria; phylum Pseudomonadota; class Alphaproteobacteria; order Micropepsales; family Micropepsaceae; genus JADZAI01. The sequence continues at coordinate 2,747 of JAPUEF010000250.1, forward strand.
CAGCGCATTCAGCACCTCCGGCGGAACGCCCCCGCCGGCCCCCTGATAGGCTTCCGAGGAATCCGCGAAACGGTCGGTGATCACCACCGCGCCCCGCGCCAGCGCTGGACGGATCGTGACGTTCAGATGATCCTCGCGCGCCGCATACATCAGCAACGCCTCGGTCAGCGGCGACCAGCGCGCCGCATCGCCCGTCACCAGCAGCTTGCGGATGTCTTCAGCGCCCGGCGATCCGCCCGGCTCGCGCGTCAACACGACCTCGCGCCCTGCGGCGCGCAGGCTCGCGGCGAGACGGAGGGACTGCGTCGACTTGCCGGCTCCCTCGCCGCCTTCCAGCGCGATGAAGAAGCCGCGAGCCATCTCAGCCCTGCGGCTCCTCATAGCCGAACAGCTCCAGAGACACCGCGTTGATGATCCGTCCGATGATTCCGGTTTCCTCGACAGCACCGGCAGCGACCAGCGGCACCTTCCGGGTCTCGTAGCCTGGCGCCTCGATGGTCAGCGTGCCGACTTCCTGCCCTGCGGCCAGCGGCGCCTTCAACGGCGCGGTATAGGCGTACGACACTTTCAGGCCCTGCCGGCCCTCCGGCGTAAAGAACAGCCGCAGCGGCTCGGCCACCGTCAGCGCCACTTTGGCGACCTCGCCGTTCCACACCTCGGCCTCCGCCACGGCGTCGCCCGGTTTGAAAACGTCATAGCGGCGGAATTCCTTGAACGCCGCTTCCATGAAGCGCACGGCCTCGCTGGCCCGCTCCTTCTCCGAAGCCAACCCCGTCACCACCATGATCATCCGCTGATCGCCGCGCTGCTCGGTGCCGGTCAGGCAATATCCCGCCTCTTCCGTGTGCCCGGTCTTCATGCCGTCGCCCGGCGGCGTCGCATAGAGCAGCGGATTGCGGTTGCCCTGGCTGATCGTCGTCTGCTCGCCCTCGCCCGGCTTGATGCCCTTGCCGGACGACCAGGTGAATTCCTTCTCCGAGTAGAAGTGAAAATACTCAGGGTAGGTCTTGATGATGTGCCGCGCGATGGTCGCCAGATCGCGCGCCGACATATAGTGATTTTCCGCCGGCCAGCCGGTGACGTTCTGGAAGAGCGAATCCTTCATGCCCAGTTCGCGGGCGCGGGCGTTCATCAGCGCCACCATCCCTTCTTCCGAGCCGGCGATACCTTCCGACATCACGATGCAGGCGTCGTTGCCCGATTGGATGATGATGCCGCGCAGCAGGTCTTCCACCCGCACTTCGGTGCCCAGCTCGACGAACATCTTCGAGCCGCCCATCTTCCACGCCTTCTCCGAGACCCGGAACTTGGTGTCCATCGTGATCTCGCCCGATTTCAGCTTCGAGAAGATCACGTCGGCCAGCACCAGCTTGGTCATCGAGGCCGGCGGCACGCGCTTGTCGGCGTCCTTGTCGTAGAGGACTTGCCCGCTGTCGTAGTCCATCAGGATCGCCGTCCTGGCGATGGTGTCGAAGGCGGCTGCGGGCGCGGCGAAAGCGACCAGCAGGGCCAGGGCGGCGAACGCGCCCAGGGCGGCAACGGCCAGAACGGCCAGCGCCAGAACCAGGGGCCGCGCAATGCGCAGGGCCAGGGCGGACGCGGCGGCCAGGGCCAAGGGCAAGGCCAG
>JAPUEF010000250.1:4383-4804 GCA_027492655.1 Alphaproteobacteria bacterium
TCTTCTGCTCCTACTCCACGACGATGGCGGCGCCCTTCTGGCCGTCCATCAACACTTTCTCGAGAATGGCGTCGGCCTCATCGACCGAAGCGATCGGCCCGACGCGCACGCGATAATACAGCTTTCCGTCCTGACGTTTGGGCGAAATCTTGAACTTCGCGATCGGTTTCAGCCGCGCCAGCAGCCGGTCGGCGTTTTCCTTCGCCAGAAACGCCCCGGCCTGCACGAAGATACCGCCCGGCGTCGCCGCCATCTCCGTCACGGTTCCGTCCGGCTGGTCCACCGGCGATGCGGCCGGCACCGGAACCGGCACGGGGGCAGCCCGCGTCGCTCCGATCGGCGCGGCGGCGCTCGATCCGGGCGGCGGCGGCAAGGCCCCGCCCTCCACCGAGGTCGACGGCGCAGCCTTCGCCACCGTCTC
>JAPUEF010000250.1:4814-7469 GCA_027492655.1 Alphaproteobacteria bacterium
AAGTGTTGGTCCGAATCGACGATGTACTCGTAACGCACCGTGTGGCCATCGGGGAGCAGCCGGGCCAACATGAACGTGTCGACCGGCATGATCTGGCCGACAGCCTCGCGCACCGTCTCGCCGATCTCGGCGTGATCGCCCTTGCCCGAAACGCGCTTGCCCGGCCGGCCGTCCGGCAGATCGGCGATGCCCAGAAACTCGACCCGCACCTGCGCCGTGCCCTGCGCCTTGAAGCCCAGAAGCTCGGCCGCCTTCTCGGACAGATCGATGATCCGGCCCGGTTTGAACGGCCCACGGTCGTTCACCCGCGCCACAATCGACTTGCCGTTCTGAAGGTTCGTCACGCGCACATTGGTCGGCATCGGCAGCGTCTTGTGCGCGGCGCTGACCTCTTTCGGGTTGAAGATCTCGCCGTTGGCGGTCTTCCGGCCAGCGAACTCCTTGCCGTACCACGAAGCGATGCCCGTCTCGTCGTAAAGCGGGTCTTCCTGCGGATAGTACCAGACGCCCGCGACCTCGTAGGGGTTACCGACTTTGTAGCGTCCGCCCTCACCGCTCGGCACCGGCCCGTCGCTGAGCTGGCGCGTGGAACCGCAGGCGGCCGCAAGCAGCGCGACACCGGCGATGGCGGCGAGGCGCAGGAACGTGACGGCCTGCGGCCGCGCGGGAATCACAAGGGTCATGCGTCCGGGAACTTACGGAAGGGGAACCCGGCGCCGCAAGGCGTCGCAATCGTCACATCGGCGTCACGGCAACGCAGCCAGCAAGGCCGGCAATTTCCCAAGATCGGAGATCTTGCGGAACCGCGCGGTATCGCTCGGCTCCTCCGCGTGCTCCAGCACCCAGGTCAGCGGATGCGGCACGAACACCCCCCACGCGCCCGCCGCAATGGCCGGGATGACGTCGGATTTCAGCGAATTGCCGATCATCATGGCGCGCGCCGCGCCGTCGCCGTGCCGCGCGAAAATCCGCGTATAGGTCGCCTCGGACTTGTCGCTGACGATTTCCACGGCATCGAAGAAATCGCCAAGACCCGAAGCCGCCAGCTTGCGCTCCTGGTCGAACAGATCGCCCTTGGTGATCAGCACCATCCGGTACTGGCCATGCAGCGACTCCAGCGTCTCGCGCACATGCGGCAGCGTATGCACGGGATGGCGCAGCATCTCCCGCCCGGCATCCAGCAACTGACTTATGACGCCCGCCGGCACCCGCCCCTCGGTCAACTCGATCGCCGTCTCGATCATCGACAGCACGAAGCCTTTGATGCCGAAGCCGTAAAAGGCGAGATTGCGCCGCTCCGCCTCCAGAAGCCGCGCCTCGACGTCGTGGTCGGGGACGTAAGGCCGCAGCAACTCGGCGAACTTCGCCTCGGTCAGGCGGAAGAACTGCTCGTTCTGCCAAAGCGTATCGTCGGCGTCGAAGCCGATCGTGGTGAGCGGCGCGGGCGGATGGACGAACGCTTGGGTCATCGGGTGCGCTCTCTGGCTTGGACGGCGACGGATTTCAAGGCACATAGCGGCCATGACCGCTCTTGCCCGCCAGCTCGCCCGCCTGATCGCCGCAAAGCCCGTCGCGGATGCCGACCTCGAAGCTGCAGCCCTGCTGACGCTGGATGCCGTCGCCAACGCCGTCGCCGGTGTGAATTCCCTGCCGGGTGCGAAACTGCTTCAGGCGCATGCCGCGGGCGCACCGTTCGGGCGGGCGTTTATGATCGGCGCGCTGACCCATATTCACGAAACCGATGACCTGCACCGGGCCTCTGTCGTGCATCCCGGTTGCGTCGTGGTTCCGGCGGCGTGGGCGTTGGCCGAACGCCTGGGATCTGGCGGGCGCGATCTGCTGACGGCGATCGTCTGGGGCTTCGAGGCTGCCTGCCGCGTCGGCGCAAGCGTCGGCCCGGCGCATTATCGTGTCTGGCACAACACCGCGACCTGCGGCCCGTTCGGGGCCGCCGCCGCCGGCGCCAATTTGTTGGCGTTGGACGAGGACGCCTTCGCATGGGCGCTCGGCAATGCCGGAACGCAATCCTCGGGCCTTTGGGAGTTCATGGCGTCGAGCGCCATGTCGAAGCACCTGCATGCGGGCCGCGCCGCCGAATCCGGCCAGCTGGCGGCGGAACTCGCCGCGCAGGGCTTCACCGGCCCGGAGACCATTCTGGAAGGCCCCAAGGGCTTCTATGCCGGCCTCTGCCGCGACCCCAGGCCCGAAGCATTGCTCGCGCGTCCCGATGCGCCGTGGGCGGTGCACGAAACCTCGATCAAGCCCTGGCCGTGCTGCCGCCACACGCACCCGGCCATCGACGCGGCGCTGGAAATCTCTGCCCAGCTGGGCAATCGCAAGGTCGAGCATGTTCTTGTCGAGACTTATGGCGCGGCGCTCGATGTCTGCGACCGTGTGAAGCCGGAGACCGAATACCAGGCGAAGTTCTCGCTTCAGCACACCGTTGCGGCGGCGCTTGGCGACGGCAAGGTGGACTTCGCCTCGTTCGACGCCAGCGCCCGCGAACGCCTGCGCGAGGCCGCCGCGCGTGTCTCTGTAGTCAAAGCCGAACCCTATGCCTCGGCCTATCCCGTGAACTGGGGTACCGGCGTGACAGTCGCGCTGGACGATGGCGGCAAAATCTCCGCCCGCCGCCACGACGCCAAGGGCGATCCC
>JAPUEF010000251.1 GCA_027492655.1 Alphaproteobacteria bacterium
CAGAAGGAGACGGTGCTGTTCGCCGACGCCATCATGGCGCTGGGCTTCCGCGAGGCCTTCAAGGCCGGCGTTTCGTTCGGCAAGGACGACATGGTCGTTCCGCGCACGAAGGAGAAGCTGATCGAGGACGCCCGCAAGCAGGTCAAGGAATTCGACCAGCAGCATCAGGACGGCCTGCTGTCCAAGCTCGAACGCTACAACAAGGTGGTCGATGCCTGGCAGAAGACGACCGACAAGGTCGCGGCCGAAATGATGAAGGAGATTTCCTCGGCGGAGAAGGACGGCAAGACCGGCCGCACCAAGGAGATCAACTCGATCTACATGATGGCGCATTCCGGTGCGCGCGGTTCGAACAACCAGATGAAGCAGCTCGCCGGCATGCGCGGCCTGATGGCCAAGCCCTCGGGCGAGATCATCGAGACGCCCATCATCGCGAACTTCAAGGAAGGCCTCACCGTTCTCGAGTACTTCAACTCGACGCACGGCGCCCGCAAGGGTCTGGCCGATACTGCGCTCAAGACCGCGAACTCGGGTTACCTGACCCGTCGTCTGGTCGACGTCGCGCAGGACGCCATCGTCACGCACGAGGATTGCGGCACGACGCGCGGCATCACGGTTCAGGCTGTTGTCGAAGGCGGCGAGGTCGTCTCGTCGCTCTATGAGCGCACGCTTGGCCGCACCGTCGCGGAGGATGTTCTGGATCCCGTGACCAACAAAGTGCTGGCGACCGCCAACACTTCGGTCACGGAAGACATCGCCGAGGCGTTCGAGCGCGCGAAGGTCGCGAAAGTGAAGGTCCGTTCGGCCCTGACGTGCGACCTCAAGACCGGCATCTGCGGTCACTGCTATGGCCGTGACCTGGCGCGCGGCACGCCGGTGAACCTCGGCGAAGCGGTCGGCGTCATCGCCGCCCAGTCGATCGGCGAACCCGGCACGCAGCTGACCATGCGTACGTTCCACATCGGCGGCACGGCGCAGGTTTCGGAAGCCTCGACCATCGAGTCGCCGGCGGAAGGCACGGTCGCGTTCCGCAATGCGACGCTCGTGAAGAACTCGGATGGCGACATGATCGCCATGACCCGTTCGGGCCAGCTCGTCATCAACGACGCGCAGGGCCATGAGCGCGCCATGTTCAAGCTGCCGGTCGCGGCGCGCGTGCGCGTCGTCGAAGGCGCGACGGTCGCCCGCGGCCAGCGCCTGGCCGACTGGGATCCCTTCACGGTGAAGGTCATCACCGAGGTGAAGGGTCGCGTGAAGTATGTCGATCTGATCGAAGGCGTGACGATCAACGAAGTCTCGGAAGAGTCGACCGGCATCACCTCCAAGCAGGTGACGGATTGGCGCGGGGGATCGAAGACGACGGATCTGCGTCCGTCGATCGTGATCGTCGACGCCAAGGGACATCCGGTGAAGCTGCCGAACGGCAACGAAGCCCGCTACAACCTCATCGCTTCGGCGATCCTGTCGAAGGATGACGGAGACGAGGTCGGTCCCGGCGACGAGCTGGCGCGCGTTTCGACGGGCACGGCGAAGAGCCGCGACATCACGGGCGGTCTGCCGCGCGTGGCCGAGCTGTTCGAAGCCCGCAAGCCCAAGGACCACGCGATCCTCGCCGACACCGACGGCAAGATCGAGTTCGGCAAGGACTTCAAGAACAAGCGCCGCGTGATCCTGAAGCCGTCCGACGACAGCGAAGCGATCGAGTACCTGATCCCGAAGGGCAAGCACTTCTCGGTTCAGGAAGGCGACTTCGTCGAGAAGGGCGACTACATCCTGGAGGGCAACCCGGCGCCGCACGACATCCTGCGCATCAAGGGCGTCGAGGCGCTGGCCGATTACCTCATCAACGAAATCCAGGAAGTCTATCGCCTGCAGGGCGTGAAGATTAACGACAAGCACATCGAGGTGATCGTCCGCCAGATGCTGCAGAAGGTGGAGGTCGAGGAATCGGGCGACACCACGCTGCTGCCGGGCGAACAGCTCGACGAGCTGGAGTTCGACGAGATCAACGTGAAGGCGGAGAACGAAGGCGGTCGTCCGGCGACGGGCAGCCCGGTCCTTCTGGGTATCACCAAGGCGTCGCTGCAGACCCGTTCGTTCGTGTCGGCTGCGGCGTTCCAGGAGACCACCCGCGTGCTCACCGAGGCGTCGGTTCAGGGCAAGATCGATACCCTGATCGGCCTCAAGGAAAACGTGATCGTCGGTCGCCTGATCCCCGCCGGCACCGGCGGCATGATGACCCGCCTGAAGGAGATCGCCGCCGAGAAGAGCGCCGATCTGCTGGACGGCGAGGGTGGCGACGCCCAGATCGAAGCGGCCTGATCGGCTTCGAAAGCGATAATGCGAAAGGCCCGCCTTCACGGCGGGCCTTTTGTTTGGCTTCTGTGTCGACGGTCGATTGGTGGGCCGCGCACGCATTGCTAGGCTGGCGTCATGTTTTCGCGCCGCCATTTCTGCCTCGCCGCGATCAGCGCGGTTGCTGCACCCGCCATCGCCCGGGCAGGGTCGTCTGCAGGGTTCGCCGAGGATTTCGACCTGCTCTGGCGAACGCTCGACGCCGGCTATTGCTTCTTCGACGAGAAAGCGACCGATTGGGCCAAGGTCCGGTCGTTCTATCGGCCGCGCGCCGCTGCGGCGGACTCGCAGGAGGCTTTTTCCGAGATCGCCAGGCTGACGCTCAACGAGCTTTATGACGCGCACACCCATCTCGGCGCCCCGTCCGACGGCACGCCGCGGTGGCCGCCCTTCGATGTGTCCGTGGCGCGGCACCCGCAGGGCGCAGTCGTCGTGGAGGTGCGGGAGGGATCGGCGGCGGAAGCGGCGGGTCTCAGCCGCGGGCAGGTCATCAACGCCGTCGATGGCGTCGAGATCGCCGAAGCGGCGCTTGGCCAGCGTCCGGCCTGTCTGTCGCGCGCTGACGAGGCGGCCAATCTCTACGCGCTGAACGCCGCCGTCGCCGGGCGGCGTGGGCAGGCGCGGGCGTTCGGCCTTTCGACGGGCGCAATGCTGGATCTGCCTCTGCAGGACCGATCGAACGAGCCGGATATCAGCTTCCGAATGCTGGCTGACGGCTTCGGTTACATCCGCATCGCCAGTTTCGCGAACGATAGCGCCATCTCCGCCTTCGATGCGGCGCTGGAAGCGCTGCGTTCGGCGCCGGGGTTGATCCTGGATGTCCGGCGGAACGGGGGAGGGGATACGGCCGTCGCGCGGCCGATCATGGGCCGGTTCATCCATGCCCGCGCCCCCTATGCCAGAATGCGCCGGAGGGAGGGGGCGGGGCTCAGCCCGGCCTGGACGGAGTTCGTAGAGCCGCGCGGCCCCTTCACCTATGACAGGCCGGTCGTCGTGCTGACGGATCTCTGGAGCGCCAGCATGGCGGAAGGGTTCCCTATGGGCATGAGGGGTTTGGGGCGTGCGCGGATCGTGGGCCGACCGATGATGGGGCTGGGGGCGGCCGTGTTAACCTTCGATCTGCCGTTTTCGGGGCTTTCTCTGCAATATTCGGCCGAGCCTGTTTACGATATCGCCGATCAGCCGCGCTGGCGGCTGAGTCCTGACGTTATCGTTCAACCCGGTGCGGATATTCTGTCTGCCGGGTCTGTGGAACTGGCGCAGCTCGTCGCCGGGTAGGCGGAAAAGCTGGCAAAAATCCGCAGGAATCCGCACTTCCTGAGCGCTTGTGAAAAAGCGCGCAAATCCGGCGCGATGGGTGTTGACCTGCGACTTCGGAATCAATAAAAGCCGCCTCTCTTGAGTGGCAGGCGGTAGGCGCATTCCCAACGGAATCCGAACCTAAACGCTGCTGTAGGCAAGACGAAAAGTTTTGGGGCAAGACCTCCGGTTTTCCGGCGGTCCTCTGAAATAGGCCGATCGCGGCGCCAGTGAGGGCGACGCGCATCGGTCGAAGTATTTTGTTTGGACGAACGCAGGCGAGACGAAAGCGAATATGCCGACGATCAACCAGCTGATCCGCAAGCCGCGGGAAGACAAGCGCACCCGTAACAAGGTGCCGGCTCTCGAGGGTTGCCCTCAGAAGCGCGGCGTTTGCACGCGCGTCTATACGACCACGCCGAAGAAGCCGAACTCGGCGCTTCGTAAGGTCGCCAAGGTGCGCCTGACGAACCAGCAGGAAGTCGTGAGCTACATCCCGGGTGAAGGTCACAACCTTCAGGAGCACTCGGTGGTGCTGATCCGCGGCGGCCGCGTGAAGGACTTGCCGGGCGTTCGCTATCACATCCTGCGCGGCGTCCTCGACACCCAGGGCGTCAAGGACCGCAAGAAGCGCCGTTCGCTCTATGGCGCGAAGCGCCCGAAATAAGCGGAGAACGAGATGTCACGCCGTCACGCCGCCGAAAAGCGCCAGATCAATCCGGATCCCAAGTTCGGCGATCTGATCCTTTCCAAGTTCATGAACTGCCTGATGTACGACGGCAAAAAGTCGGTCGCCGAGACGATCGTCTATGGTGCGCTCGATCAGGTTCAGACGAAGGCCAAGGCCGACCCGATCAAGGTCTTCCACGAAGCGATGGACAACGTCGCTCCGGCTGTCGAAGTGCGTTCGCGCCGCGTCGGCGGCGCCACCTATCAGGTGCCGGTTGAAGTCCGTCCGGAGCGTCGTAAGGCGCTCGCGATCCGCTGGCTCATCAACGCCGCCCGTGCGCGCAATGAAACCACGATGGTCGGCCGTCTGTCGGGCGAGCTGCTCGACGCCGCCAACAATCGCGGCGCCGCCGTCAAGAAGCGTGAAGAGACGCACCGTATGGCGGAAGCCAACCGCGCCTTCTCGCACTACCGCTGGTAATCGAGCAGATCTATGCCCCGCACGACCCCCATCGAGCGCTATCGCAACATCGGCATCGCCGCGCATATCGACGCCGGCAAGACGACGACGACCGAGCGCATTCTCTATTACACCGGCAAGTCGCACCGCGTCGGTGAAGTCCATGACGGCGCCGCCACCATGGACTTCATGGAGCAGGAGCAGGAGCGCGGCATCACGATCCAGTCGGCGGCGACGACCTGCTTCTGGAACGATCACCGCATCAACATCATCGACACGCCCGGCCACGTGGACTTCACGATCGAAGTCGAGCGTTCGATGCGCGTCCTCGACGGCGCCGTCGCCGTGTTCGACGCGGTCGCCGGCGTGGAGCCGCAGTCCGAGACCGTGTGGCGTCAGGCCGACAAGTATCGCGTGCCGCGCATCTGCTACGTCAACAAGATGGACCGGATGGGCGCGGACTTCGACCGCTGCATCCAGATGATGATCGATCGTCTCGGCGCGAAGCCGGCCGCGATCATGTTCAACATCGGCACCGAGTCCGACTTCAAGGGCATCGTCGATCTCGTCGCGATGAAGGCGGTGATCTGGGAAGGCGACACGCCTGGCGCGCCGTTCAATGTCGTCGATATCCCTGCCGACCTCCAGGCGAAGGCCGTGGAATGGCGCGGTCGTCTTCTCGACACCGTGATCGAGCAGGATGAAGCCGCTCTCGAGAAGTATCTCGAAGGCGAAGAGCCCGATGTCGCGACTCTGAAGGCCTGCATCCGCAAGGGCACGCTGAACTTCTCGTTCGTGCCGGTGATCTGCGGATCGTCGTTCAAGAACAAGGGCGTCCAGACGATGCTGGACGCGGTCGTCGATTACCTGCCGTCGCCGGTGGATATCCCGCCGATGAAGGGCATCATTCCCGGCAAGGAAGAGATCGAGGGCGAGCGCAAGGCCGACGACAAGGAGCCGCTGTCGGCTCTGGCGTTCAAGATCATGGACGATCCGTTCGTCGGTTCGATCACGTTCGTGCGCATCTACTCGGGCGTTCTGACGTCCGGTTCGTCGGTGTTGAACTCGGTGCGCGACACCAAGGAGCGCGTGGGCCGCATGCTTCTGATGCATGCGAACAGCCGCGAAGACGTCAAGGAAGCGTATGCCGGCGACATCGTCGCTCTGGCCGCGCTGAAGTCGACCACGACCGGCGAAACGCTGTGCGACCCCTCGAACCCGATCATCCTGGAGCGCATGACGTTCCCGGAGCCGGTCATCGAGATCGCGATCGAGCCGAAGACCAAGGCTGACCAGGAGAAGATGGGCGTCGCTCTGAACCGTATGGCTCAGGAAGATCCCTCGTTCCGCGTCTCCACCGATGCGGAGTCGGGCCAGACCCTTCTGAAGGGCATGGGCGAACTTCACCTCGACATCAAGGTCGACATCCTGAAGCGCACCTACAAGGTCGAAGCCAATGTCGGCGCGCCGCAGGTGGCGTATCGCGAGACGATCAGCCGTCCGGCGACCATCGACTACACGCACAAGAAGCAGACCGGCGGTTCTGGCCAGTTCGCGCGCGTGAAGATCGAGTTCGAGCCGCTGGAGCCGGGTTCGGGCTTCGTGTTCGAAAACGGGATCGTCGGCGGTTCGGTGCCCAAGGAATACATTCCGGGCGTCGAAAAGGGCCTCACCCTCCAGAAGGAGTCGGGTCTTCTCGCCGGCTTCCCGCTGATCGACTTCAAGGCGAAGCTCGTCGATGGCGCCTTCCACGACGTCGACTCGAACGTCCTGACGTTCGAAATCGCGTCGCGCGCCGCGCTTCGCGAGCTGGCGCAGAAGGGCGGCCCCAAGCTGCTCGAGCCGATCATGAAGGTCGAAGTGGTGACGCCGGACGATTATCTGGGTTCGGTCATCGGCGATCTGAACTCGCGTCGCGGTCAGGTGCAGGGTCAGGACGCGCGCGGCAACGCGCAGGTCGTGACCGCCATGGTGCCGCTCGCGAACATGTTCGGCTACATCAATACGCTGCGTTCGATGTCTCAGGGCCGCGCGCAGTACTCGATGGTGTTCGACCACTATCAGCAGGTTCCGGCCAACGTCGCGGAAGAAGTCCGCGCCAAGTACGCCTCGTAAAGAAACGAACTGATCAGCCTACGGAGCACGACTATGGGCAAGGCTAAATTTGAGCGGACGAAGCCGCACTGCAACATTGGCACGATTGGCCATGTTGACCACGGCAAGACGTCGCTGACGGCGGCGATTACGAAGGTATTGGCTGAGAGCGGCGGCGCGTCGTTCACGGCGTATGACCAGATTGACAAGGCGCCTGAAGAGAAGGCGCGCGGCATCACGATCTCGACGGCGCATGTCGAGTACGAGACGCCGAACCGCCACTACGCGCATGTCGATTGCCCCGGCCACGCGGACTACGTGAAGAACATGATCACGGGCGCGGCGCAGATGGACGGGGCGATCCTGGTTTGCTCGGCCGCCGACGGTCCGATGCCGCAGACGCGCGAGCACATCCTGCTGGCCCGTCAGGTCGGCGTGCCGGCGCTGGTGGTGTTCATGAACAAGGTCGACATGGTCGACGACGCCGAGCTTC
>JAPUEF010000252.1 GCA_027492655.1 Alphaproteobacteria bacterium
ACGCGCCGGTCGGCACGACCGTCAACTCCAAGCCGCTGCCGATCACGGCGCGCACCTGCTATGTCCGACCGCCGGACGACCCGCCGGAGACGGCGGTGTTCGTCGAGGTGAACGAGCCGCCGCCGCAGGGGGGCGATGATCTTCGCCGGTTGTTCTCCGGCTGGATGTTCGCGTCCAGCCCCGGCCTGAACGCTCTGGAGCACCCGGTCTATGACGTGTGGGTGATCGGCTGCCATGTCGATGATCCGTCCAATCCCGGCGCCCCGACCATGGCGTCGACCGGCGAGACCGATCAGCCGACGGATCTGCCCAGCATCGACGAGACGATCGAAAGCGACGACGCCGCCCGCGAGTGAAACGCGGCCGGCTCCGCCACGGCGAGCGCCAGCAGCTTCTTGTACGCGCCGCGCGGGATTTCGACGGCGCCGAACTGCGCCAGATGCGCTGTTAAATACTGCGTATCGAGCAGACGGTAGCCGCCCTCGCGCAGCGTCTGCACCAGCGCGACCAGAGCGATCTTGCTGGCGTCGCGCATCGTGCTGAACATGCTTTCGCCGAAGAACGCAGCGCCGAGCGACACCCCGTAGAGGCCGCCGACGAGCGCGCCGTCCCTGCGGCATTCGACGCTGTGCGCATGGCCGCGCTCAAACAGCTCGCAGTAAAGCTCGACGATACCGTCATTGATCCATGTGTCGGCCGCGCCCGGGCGTGGCGCGGCGCAGGCCCGCATCACGCCCTCGAAATCGGTATCGAAGCTGATCTCGCAAGGCGCGGCGCGCATGGTGCGGGCGAGCCGGGCGGGGACGTGAAAGCGGTCGAGCGGAATGATCCCGCGCTTGTCGGGATCGAACCAGTGAAGCTCGGGGTCGTCGCGCGACATAGCCATCGGAAAGACTCCGATGGAGTAGGCCTTGAGCAGAAGGTCGGCGTCGATGCCCTGCATCAGCCCCGGTTGAGGAATTCTTCCAGCCAGTGGATGTGATACTCGCCGTTCTGAAAATCCGGCTCGTGCATCAGGCGCTGGAACAGCGGGATCGTCGTCTCGATCCCGTCCACCACGAATTCGTCCAGAGACCGGCGCAGACGCATCAGGCATTCGGTACGGTTACGTCCGTGCACGATGAGCTTGCCGATCAGGCTGTCGTAATAGGGCGGGATCGCATATCCGGCATAGGCCGCGCTATCCACGCGAACGCCAAGTCCCCCCGGCGTGTGCCAGTTGCGGATGACGCCGGGCGAGGGCCGGAACGTCACCGGATTCTCCGCGTTGATGCGGCATTCGATGGCATGGCCGCGGAATTCGATATCGCCCTGGGTGAGGCCGAGTTCTGCGCCGTTGGCGACGCGGATCTGTTCGCGCACCAGATCGAGGCCGGTGATCATCTCGGTGATCGGGTGTTCCACCTGAAGGCGGGTGTTCATCTCGATGAAGTAGAACTGCCCGTTCTCGTACAGGAACTCGACCGTGCCGACGCCGATATAGCCGAGCTTGCGCATGGCGTTGGAGACGATCTCGCCGATCTCGCTGCGCTGGCTGGAATTGAGGGCAGGGGAGGTCGCTTCTTCCAGAACCTTCTGGTGGCGGCGCTGAAGCGAACAGTCGCGTTCACCCAGATGCAGCGCGTTGCCGTACATGTCGCACAGCACCTGGACTTCGATATGCCGCGGCGTGGACAGGTATTTCTCGATATAGATCGTGTCGTCGCCGAAGGCCGATTTCGCCTCGTTCCGCGCCAGCGAAATCTGCTGCATCAGGACGTCGGCGCTTTCGGCGATCTTCATGCCGCGCCCGCCGCCGCCGGAAGCGGCCTTGATCAGAACGGGATAGCCGATTTCAGCCGCGATGGCCGGCGCTTCAGCGTCGCTCACCGCGCCATCGGAGCCGGGCACGACGGGGATGCCGAGCGCCTTGGCGGTCTTCTTCGCCTGCACTTTGTCGCCCATCGTGCGGATATGCTCTGCCGTCGGGCCGATGAAGGTCAGGTTGTGCGCCGTCACGATCTCGGCGAAGCGGGCGTTCTCCGAAAGAAAGCCGTAGCCGGGATGGATGGCGTTCGCGTTGGTGATCTCGCACGCCGCGATCAGCGCCGGGATATTCAGATAGGAATCCTTCGCCGGCGGCGGACCGATGCAGACGCTTTCGTCGGCCATGCGGACATGCATGGCGTTGGCGTCGGCGGTGGAATGCACAGCCACGGTCTTGATGCCCATTTCGCGGCAGGCGCGCACGACGCGCATGGCGATTTCGCCGCGATTGGCGATGAGAACCTTGTCGAACATCGGTTGGCCGTTCCGCCTATTCGATGATCATAAGGACTTCGCCGTATTCGACGGGACGCGCATCGTTCACGAAAATCTGCACGATGCGGCCCGCCTTCGGCGAGGGAATGGGGTTCATCGTCTTCATCGCTTCCACGATGAGGAGCGTCTGGTCTTCCTTCACGGTATCCCCCACCTGCACGAAGGGCGCGGCGCCCGGCTGCGGTGCGAGATAGGCCGTGCCGACCATCGGCGACGTGACGGCGCCGGGATGCTTGGACCAATCCTGTTCGGCGGACGGCGCGGGCTTCGCCGCTGCGGCCGGCGCAACGGCGGCAGGCGCAGCTGCGGCGATGGCGGGCGGCGGGGCATAAACGACGGGAGCCGCTGCGGCGACCGTCGCAGCGCGCGACACGCGCACCTTCAGGCCTTCGCGCTCGACTTCGATTTCAGTGACGCCGGCCTTTTCGAGCAGATGCGCGAGGGTGGTGACGAAGGCGATATCGCCTTCGGTCTGGTCGGCGGGAGAAGACGGTTTGCTGGGCAAAATTCAACCTCGGAAGAATGGCTGAGGCGTTGTCCGCCTTAGGCACTGGCCTTTGCGATCAGGGCGATGGCTGCGTCGACGGCCAGTTCATAGCCCTTCGCGCCCAGCCCCATGATGATTCCGTCGGCGGCGGCCGACATATACGAGTGGTGACGGAAGGATTCCCTCCGGTGAGTGTTCGACAGATGAACTTCGACGACGGGAAGGTCAACCGCCTTCAGGGCATCGTGAATCGCGATGGAGGTATGGCTGTAGCCCGCCGCGTTGATGATGACGGCGGCGCCATGGTCGCGGGCCTCATGCAGCCACTCGACCAATTCGCCTTCGCGGTTCGTCTGGCGGAAAACGACCGGAAAGCCGCCCGATTTCGCACGCGCGGCCGACATCGCCTCGATTTCGGCCAGGGTCGTCAGGCCGTAAATGTCGGGTTCGCGCTTTCCCAGCAGGTTGAGATTGGGCCCGTTGAGAATATAGATCGGCTTCGACATCGTCTCGCGGGCCTGTCCGTCCGAGGGAAACAGGCGGCTTTATAGCCGGGCGCTGGTGAACTGAAAAGCGTGAGGCAGAACAAGGCCTTGGACATCAATCTGACGATTAACGGCGAGCCCCGCCGGCTGGCAGGTCCGCTGAGCGTGGCAGGTCTGCTGGACCGGCTGGGCCTGTCCGGCGGCAAGGTGGCGGTCGAGCGCAATCTGGAGATCGTGCCGCGATCGGCGTGGGACATCGTGGCGGTGACGGAGGGCGACCGGTTCGAGATCGTGCGTTTCATCGGGGGTGGTTGAGCGCGCCGCCGGTAGAGCTTAAGTGACGGCCATGAGCATTGACGCATCGAACGACAGCTGGACGGTCGCAGGCCGGACCTTCTCGTCCCGCCTCATCATCGGCACCGGCAAGTACAAATCCTACGAGGAAAATGCCCGCGCCCTCGCGGCGAGCGGCGCGGAGATCGTGACGGTGGCGGTGCGGCGGGTGAACCTGTCGAACCCGGACGAGCCGATGCTGGTCGACTTCATCGACCCGAAAAAGGTGACGTATCTGCCCAATACGGCCGGTTGCTATACCGGCGAGGACGCCATGCGGACGTTGCGTCTGGCGCGCGAGGCGGGCGGGTGGAGCCTGGTGAAGCTGGAAGTGCTGGGCGACCGGAAAACGCTCTATCCCGACATGATCGAGACGTTGCGGGCGACGGAAATCCTCGCGAAAGACGGCTTCGAGGTGATGGTCTATTGCAGTGACGATCCGCTGATGGCGAAGCGCTGCGAGGAGGCGGGCGCGGTTGCGATCATGCCGCTGGCTGCGCCGATCGGCTCGGGGCTGGGCGTCCAGAACCCGGTGAATATCCGCCTGATCATCGAACAGGCCGGAGTGCCGGTGCTGGTCGATGCCGGGGTCGGCACGGCGAGCGACGCGGCGGTGGCGATGGAACTGGGTTGCGCCGGGGTTCTGATGAACACGGCGATCGCCGAAGCCAGGGATCCCATCCGTATGGCGCGCGCCATGAAGCATGCGGTCATCGCGGGGCGTGAGGCCTATCTGGCCGGGCGCATGGCGAAGAAGCTCTACGCCGACCCGTCCAGCCCGCTCGCCGGGTTGATCTAGAGATGCAGCGGCGTCTGGAAGCCGGCGAATTGCTGGATGCGAAGGGCCGCCTCGCCGACACGGGCTGGGCGGCGGCGGAGGTGCGGCGCTATCGCCGCGCCGCCGTGCGCGCCTCGCGCTGGCGCATCAAGGAATGGGACTATTACTGCATCCTTGGCGATCGCTACGGCCTGGCGCTGACCGTCGCCGATAACGGCTATATGGGCCTGCTGGCCTGTTCCTGGATGGATTTCGAGGCGCGCCGCGCCTGGAACGAAAGCGTAATGCTACCGTTCCCGATGGGGCGGATGAAGCTGCCCGAAAGCGCCGACGCGGGCGACATCGTGCAGTCGCGCGGCGCCGTCAGTCTCGCTTTCCGCCATGAGCCGGGCGGACGCCGCCTGACGGTCGACTGGCCGAGCTATGGCAAGGGCAGGGGCCTGAAGGGCGAGATCGTTCTGGCGCAGCCGCCGATGGACCGCATGGTCATCGCGACGCCGTTTTCCGGCGCGCCGCGCGCCTTCTACTACAACCAGAAGATCAATTGCCTGCCGGCCGAGGGCGAGGTGACGATCGGTGGAACGCCGCATGCCTTCCGCCCGGCCAGCGATTTCGCCGTGCTCGACTGGGGCCGGGGCGTCTGGACCTACGACAACACCTGGTACTGGGGATCGGCGTCGGGACTGGTGGACGGAACCCCGTTCGGCTTCAACATCGGCTACGGTTTCGGCGACACCTCAGCCGCCAGCGAGAACATGCTCTTCTTCGGCGGCAAGGCCCACAAGCTGGACCAGGTGACGTTCCACATGCCGCAGGGCACGTTCGACGGCGCGCCCTGGCGCTTCACGTCGAATGACGGCCGCTTCGACATGACGTTCGAGCCGATCGTGGATCGCGCCGCGACGTTCGATCTCAAAATCCTGCGCTCCGTCCAGCATCAGGTGTTCGGACGGTTTTCCGGACACGCAACGCTGGACGACGGCACGCGGCTTACGATCCGCGACCTGATCGGGTTCGCAGAGGAAGTGCAGAACCGCTGGTAGGCGCTCAGCCGCCCCGGTGCTCCGTCACGGCCGCCTTCAGATCGTCCACGCCGAGCGCGCCGGGGAAGAGCTGGTCGCCGATGATGAAGGCGGGGGTGCCGTCGACGCCGATCTGTCCGGCGAGTTCGTGATTCTTCGTGATGACCTGATCGATATCCGAGCCCTTCATGTCGGCCTTCAGCTTCGCCACGTCGATGCCCTGGCCGGCGGCGATGTCGTAGATCGCCGCGCTGTCGAGTCCGTCCGCGCCCAGCATCGCCTGATGGAAGGCCCAGTATTTGTCGTCGCCCTGCTTGCGCGAGGCGATGGCGGCGCGCGCCGCTTCATCCGAGACCTTGCCGAGGATCGGGAACTCCTTGAACACGATGCGGACATTCGGATCGGCCTGCATCAGCGCCGCGACATCGCCGCTGACCTTTTTGCAATAGCCGCAGCGGTAGTCGAAGAACTCGACCACGGTGACGTCGCCGTTCGGGTTGCCGCCGACATAGGAATAGCCGTCGTTGATGAGCGCGTCGCGGTTGCTGGCGATGGCTGTTTTCGCGCGTTCGGTGGAGGCGGTCTCCTCGCGCGATTTCAGCTCGGTCAGCATCTCGTTGAGGATTTCGGGGTGCGAGAGCAGGTACTCGCGCACGATCTTCTCGACCTTGGCGCGGTCCATGTCTGCAGCGAGGGCGTGCGGCGCGGCCACGAGAAGGGCGGCGCCCGCAAGCGCGGAACGAAGAAGCCTGGGCATGTACATGTCTATCTCGCTACGGCGGGTGTTTGGGAAGTCGGATCGGTCATTTCGAAGCGCAGCCCGTTACGGCCGCGCTTGCCCTGCTTCGCGGCCTGACCTTCCGCGATGACCACGATGTCGTCGGCGCGGTTGGCCTCGCGCGAACCGGCGGGCAGCATCTGGCGGGCGCGCATCGCGAAGCGGATGGCGTCGCCGTAATTGCCGATATTGAAGCGCTGCTCGGCCATCGCCAGAGCCGCCATGGCGTCGTCGCCAAGCGCCGCATAGGCGAAGGAGAGCTGCAGCCAGGCGAAGGCGTTGCTGTTGTCGCGGCGGAGCGATTCAACCAGCACGTCGCGCGCCCGGGGCATGATCTTCTTGTCTTCGAGCGCCACCAGCGTTGCCCCCAGATTGACCTGCAGCAGCGCGGCGTCGGGCTTCAGCTTCACCGATTTCTCGAAGGCGCGCGCCGCGCCGGCGAAATCGCGCTGCTCGGCGACGATCTGGCCCTTCAGCTCCCAGTAATAGGGATTGTCGGGATAGGCGGCGATCAGCGTGTCGATCTCGCGGTTGGCGGAGGTGAATTCCGCGAGCCGGTAATAGGCCACGGCGCGCGCGTAGTGGGCGGGATCGGAATTGTCGTTGCCGGGATATTGCCGCAGCACCGCCTGCGGGTCGTTCATGAAGCCGCGCACCTTGGCCTGGATCAGCTTGAAGTGCGCGATCTCCTCGGGCGTATCGATATTGTCCTTGTAAGGAGAGGCTTCGACGCGCGATTCAAGCGAAGCCATACGGTCGCGCGACATCGGGTGCGAGCGGGCGAACGGATCCTGCCGCCGGGCGCTCAGCAATTCCTGCTGGGACATTTTCTCGAACGTCTCGATCATGCCGCGGCCGCTTTTCTTGATACGGTCGAGGAACGAGATGGCGGCCTGATCGGCGGAGTTTTCCTGCACGCGGCTGTAACCCAGCACGGCGCGCTGCATCGCCTGCTGCGCGCCCATGATGATGCCCATCCCGGCCTGGCCTTCGCCGGCCAGCATGGCGGCCAGACCCGCCAGCATGGTGATGAGGAACGGCGTCGCTTCGGCCATCATGTC
>JAPUEF010000253.1 GCA_027492655.1 Alphaproteobacteria bacterium
ACGGCGATCCCCAGGGCGATCGCCATGCCGGCCGGGCCGCCGATCAGATAGCCGATGCCGCCAAACAGGGCGGTGAGGGCGGCGATCAGCAATCCGGTGCGAAACTGGTTCATGTCTCTCCTGTGGCTCCTCGATGACCGCGACGGGATGACGCGGCGGGGAACGTCTTTTATGTAAGTGCCGTTCCCGCCCCCCGCAATTCCATGGGGTCACAAGGGGTTTCAGGGTGTCAGAGCCGAAAACCACGCCGGAAAAGTCCGAAGAATCGCGCAAAGTGCTGAGCGAGGCCGCCAAACGGGCGCTGGCCGAAGCTGCCGAACGCCGTGCGAAGGCGGAAGCCGAGGCCAAGGCCCTGCCCCGGGAGATCGGCGGCCGGGCGGGTCTTGAGCCCACGCGCTATGGCGATTGGGAGCGCAAGGGATTGATCAGCGACTTCTAACTCCGGTCGTAAGCGTAGGGGCCGCCCTTTTCGATGCCGCGGCGGTAGGCCGGGCGGGCCTGCATCGCTTTCAGGTGGCGGGTGAGCTCGGGATAGGCGGCGAGCACGCCGCGGCCGGCGGCGGCTTCGCTGACGAAGGAGAGCTGAATATCGGCGCCGGTGAGGCTGTTTCCGACGAAGAAGTCGCAGCCTTTTATGGCGTTCTCCATGTAGCGGAGATGATTTTCGATCTCGCTGTCGATGCGGGGATGGAGCGGCGCGCCGGCCTCGCCCAGCAGCGAATTATAGAGCTTCAGCATCAGCGGCAGCATCGCGCTGCCTTCCGCGAAATGCAGCCAGTGGATGTAGTCCACATAGGCGTCCGTGCCGCGTTTCGGGGCGAGGCGGTCCGGCGCGAAGCGCTCGATCAGCAATTCCACGATCGCGCCGGATTCGGCGATGGTCTTGCCCTCGACGGTGACGACCGGGGATTTCCCCAGCGGATGCACGGCCTTCAGCTCCGGCGGGGCCAGCGGGACCGGCGACAGGCGCTGATAGTGCCTGATCTCGTAGGGCTCGCCGATCTCCTCCAGCAGCCACAAAATGCGCTGCGAGCGCGAGTTGTTGAGATGGTGCACGACAATTCCGGCCATTTGCGCCCTCCGATACCGTTCGACGCACCGTGTCGGCATATTTCGACGCTGGCAAAGGCTTTTGCTTGATCTGCATCAAAGATGACGCTGGCGTCATCGATTTAGCCTCGCTCGCATAACAACGCTTCCAGGGAGTGCGCCGATGCTCAATGTCCAAGAGGTGAAGGGTCCGCCGACCGAGGTGCAGTATTTCGGTGACGACGATCTGGCGAACCGGCTGACCGATCACGACGTCGAAACGATCCGCGAGATTTTCCGTACCCCCCTGACCGGCTCGTATAACTGGGATTACGACACCGCGAACGCCAAGATCCGCCGGCTTTACGAGCTGGGCAAACGTTTCAACTGGAATGTCGAACTCGACATCGACTGGAACCAGCCCTCGCCGCTGGACGCGCCGCCGCCGGCCGGCGAGCCGGAAGGCTTCTGCGATCATCCCAAATGGCAGGCGCTGAGCGATGCGCAGAAGATCGACTTCGTCCACCGCGCCAACGCGCAGGTGCTGTCGCAATTCCTGCACGGCGAACAGGGCGCGCTGATGGTGGCCTCGCAGCTCGTCAGCTGCGCCCCGACGCATGACGCCAAGCTCTACGCCGCCTCGCAGACCTTCGACGAAGCGCGCCACGTCGAGGCTTTCCACCGTTATCTGATGGAGCGGTGCCGGATGATCTATCCGATCAATCCGAGCCTCAAATTCCTGCTCGACAAGGTGCTGACCGACGAGCGCTGGGATCTGAAATTCATCGGCATGCAGATTCTCATCGAAGGCCTGGCGCTGGCCGCCTTCCAGGCGATCCATGCGACGACGCGCGATCCTCTGCTGCGCGACGTGGTCGGCCTGGTGATGCGCGACGAAGGCCGCCATGTCGCTTTCGGCGTCAATTATCTTGAGGACTGGATCCGGGCGCTTCCCGCCGACCAGATCGAGGAACGCGCCGAGTTCGCCTATGAAGCCTGCGTCGTGATGCGCAACCGGCTGGTCTCCACGACTGTCGCGCGCGAGTTCGGCTTCACCGAGGACGAGGCGCTGGAGATCAACGCCGCCAGCCAGGGCGGCCGGGCCTTCCGCACCTTCCTGTTCGAGCGGATGATCCCGAATTTGAAGCGGGTCGGCCTGCTCACCGACCGTATCCGGCCGAAATTCGAAGCGCTGGGCGTGCTGCAGTTCGAAGACCTCAAGCATGACGGCGCGATCGACTGGGCGACGCTGGAAGCGCCGCTCGCCACGACGGCAGGCGTTCTGCGCACGGCCGCCTGACATCAAGCTCCCGAGGCTTGGCGGCCACCACCTTCCACCGCATAAGCCTCTTGTCCTAGGACCATGAACCTATTACAGATAGGGTCATGGTCCGCTTTTTTCTTATCCTCGCGTATCTGGCGCCGGCCGTTTCGGCGGCGGATCGCCTCGCCGGGCCGTATCCCGCCGATGTGCTGCGGGTCATCGACGGCGACAGCTTCGAGGCGCGCGTGCGAATCTGGCTGGATCAGGACGTGACGGTGACGGTGCGGCTGGCCGGCATCGACGCGGCGGAGCGCGACGCGCCCTGCGCCGGGGCGCGGCTGATGGCGTCGCTGGCGACGGCGGCGCTGGCCGCGCGGCTGGCGACGGGCGGCGTGACGCTGAGCGATGTCGGGCGCGACAAATATGGCGGACGGGTAGTGGCGCGGGTGCGCGATGCCGGCGGGCGCGATGTCGCGGCGGCGCTCGCCGCCGCCGGCCTCGTGCGTCCCTATGCCGGCCGCCGGCCGGACTGGTGTTCCTGACGGCGGCCGGGTGGCAGGCGGTCGGGGCTGCGCTATGTTGCATCGCCGGACCCTCCGGCCAGGAACAGCCATGCAGCAGATCGGCATCGGGGCTTCATCGCAGAACGTGCAGCTGGCGCAGCGTCTGCTGAACAAACATCTGCGCCGCACCGCCGGCTATCGCCGCCTCCATACCGATGGGGCGTTCGGGCCGCGCACCGCCGAAGCTGTGGCAGCCTTCCAACGCCTCAACCACATCCATCACGAGGATCGCGTCATCGGGCCCGCCACCTGGCGCGCGCTGGGCGTGACGATCGAGATCAACCACCCTGTCACCATGCGGGCGCAGCATTACGACATGGGCTGCTGGGCGGCGTGCGCCGCGATGGTGCTGGATCGCAATATGAGCGTCGGCACCAACGATGCTTCGCTCAGCCCGTCGCTGGGGCTGAAACCCGAACTGGCGAATGTCGAGCGCTTCGTGCGCCAGTTCGGCTGGGTAGTGGAATCGCCGCCGGCCGATCCGCGCAGCCTTGCGGCGATTCTATCCGCGACGCCGATCTGGCTGGCGGGGGCGGTGATCCGCGAGGACGGCACGGAAGGCGGGCATGTCGTCGTCGTCTCCGGCGCGTGGGGCGACGGCACCGCCGATGGCAGCTATATCCGCATTCACGATCCCTGGCCGGTGAACGAGGGCACGGTGAAAATGTGCTCCTATCCCTCGATGATCGTCTCGGAAGACCTGGCTTTCGACCCGGCCTATATCGCCGGGCCGTTCTGAGGGATCGCGCGGGATCGGTTCGTCGCTATCCTTCGCGATTGGCGATCAGGTTCTCGACCACGCCGGGATCCGCCAGCGTCGAGGTGTCGCCCAGACTTTCGGTTTCGTTCTCGGCGATCTTCCGGAGGATGCGGCGCATGATCTTGCCGGAGCGGGTTTTCGGCAAGCCCGGCGCCCACTGGATGACATCAGGCGTCGCGGTCGGGCCGATCACCTTGCGCACTTCGGCGACCAGCGCCCTGCGCAGATCCTCGGTCGGCTCGATGTCCAACTTCAGCGTGACATAGGCGTAGATGCCCTGGCCCTTCAGATCGTGCGGATAGCCGACGACGGCGGCCTCGGCTACCGCCTCGTGTCCGACCAGCGCGCTCTCCACCTCGGCGGTGCCGATGCGGTGGCCGGAGACGTTGATCACGTCGTCCACCCGGCCGGTGATCCAGTAATAGCCGTCGGCGTCGCGGCGGCAGCCGTCGCCGGTGAAATATTTTCCGGGATAGGTGCGGAAGTAGGTGTCGATGAAGCGCTGATGATCGCCATAGACGGTGCGCATCTGGCCGGGCCATGAATCGGCGATCACCAGATTGCCGCTGGCCGCGCCTTCCAGAACCGCGCCTTTCTCGTCCACCAGCTGCGGCACGACGCCGAAGAAAGGCAGCGTGGCGCTGCCCGGCTTCTGAGGGATCGCACCGGGCAGCGGCGAGATGAGAATGCCGCCGGTCTCGGTCTGCCACCATGTATCGACGATGGGGCAGCGGCTGTCGCCGACCACCCGATGATACCAGAGCCACGCTTCGGGATTGATCGGCTCGCCGACGCTGCCCAGCAGGCGCAGGCTCGCGCGGCTGGTCTTCGTCACCAGCGCTTCGCCTTCGCGCATCAGCGCGCGGATGGCGGTGGGCGCAGTGTAGAAGATATTCACTTTATGCTTGTCGATCACCTGCCAGAAACGCGAGGCGTCGGGATAGTTCGGCACGCCCTCGAACATCAGCGTGGTCGCGCCGTTGGCCAGCGGGCCATAGACGATATAGCTGTGCCCCGTGACCCAGCCGACATCGGCGGTGCACCAGTAGATGTCGCCGTCGCGATAGTCGAAGACATACTGATGCGTCATCGCGGCATAGACGAGATAGCCGCCGCCCGTGTGCAGAACGCCCTTCGGCTTTCCGGTCGAGCCGGAGGTGTAGAGGATGAACAGCGGGTCTTCCGCGCCCATCGGCTCGGGCGCGCAGGCGAGGCCCGCATTCTGCGCCTCGTCGTCCAGCCATGTGTCGCGGCCGGGCGTCATCGCGACCGTTCCGCCGGTGCGCTTGACGACCAGAACGCTTTTCACGCCGGGGCATTGTTTCAGCGCGGCGTCGACATTAGCCTTCAGCGGCACTTTCTTGCCGCCGCGCAGGCCTTCATCGGCGGTGATCACCAGCGCGCTGTCGCAATCGACGATGCGGTTGGCGAGGCTGTCGGGCGAGAAGCCGCCGAACACCACCGAATGGATCGCGCCGATGCGGGCGCAGGCCAGCATCGCATAGGCCGCCTCGGGGATCATCGGCAGGTAGATGGTGACGCGGTCGCCTTTGCGGACGCCTTTGTTCTTCAGGATGTTGGCCAGCCGGCAGACATGATCGTGCAGCTCGGCATAGGTGATGTGTTTCGATTCCGCCGGGTCGTCGCCTTCCCAGATGATCGCGGTCTGATCGGCGCGCGCCGGGAGATGGCGGTCGATGCAATTGGCGCTGACGTTCAGCTGTCCGTCGGCATACCAGTCGATATGCAGCGTCTCGGCGTCGAAGGAGACGTCCTTGACCCTGGTATAGGGCCGCGACCAGTCGAGCCGATGGCCTTCGCGCGCCCAGAAGGCGACCGGGTCGGCGACGGACTCGGCGTATTTCGCGCGATAGCCCGCGGCGTCTACGTAAGCGCGCGCCGCCCAGGCCGGATCGACGGGGAAAAGTTCATCGCTCATTGCGGCTCCTGACGCTTCCTCGAAACAGGCCCGGCTGTCGTTCCGCCGGGCTCACCGTGTAATCTAGGAGCCATGATCGGCAGCTTTCAACCGCGCACGGCAAGGTTCGGGCAACCGATTGGTGCAATCCTGCGACGCATGAAATATCTCATCGCGTTCGCTCTCCTCGCCTTTCCCTTCGCCGCCCGCGCCGCCGATGCAGCAGCCGCGAAAATCTATGGCGATCTCATCGCCTGCTATGTCGCCTTCGAGCAGGACAAAGCCGACTCCGTCGTCCGGGGCGATCCGGCGCGCGGCGCGAAGCGCGACGCGCAGATCCCGTCGGTTCTGGTGCTACTGGGCCAGTACGGTCAGGCGCTGGGCAAAAAGCAGCCGGATGTCGAGGCCGACATGCAGGCGGGCATGAACGCCTGGTTCACCGGCATCGCTTCCGGCACGGTCAATCCTGCCTCGTTGCCCGAGAAGGTCGCCGGGTGCGAGGCCTGGCTCAAGCTTTGAGCTTCAGCTCCGCCAGCACCTCGCCGGTGTGCTGGCCGACCCGCGGCGGATCGCGCCGCACCGAAGCCGGGGTCTTCGAGAATTTGAGGCCCGGTTTCATCGAGACATAGCCGCCGGCCTCGTCCGGCAATTGGCGCGCCTCGAAATAGCCGGTCGCCTTCAGATGCGGGTCGTCGAAAATGTCGGTCAGGCGGTTGGCGCGCATCGCCGGGATGTTGGCGCCGGCGCAGATATCCATCCATTCCTCGGTGGTGCGGGTCAGCGCCACGTCCGCCATCAGGGCGTAATAGGCATCGACCCGCTCTTTGCCGTCCTTCGCTTCCAGGAAGCGCGGCGAATTATAGGGGTCTTTCACGCCGCCAAGTTCGAGGAAGCGGTTCGAGGCCTCCTGGCTGGCGGGCATGATGACGACATACCCATCCTTCGTTTTGTAAGGACGGCGATGCGGCGTGATCGTCGTGGGATGGCCGAACTTGCCGCGCGCCGGCACGAAGCTCTGCCCGTGCAGATGCTCGGCCAGCATGAAGCCGGTGAAGGTCTCCAGCATCGGCACCTCGACATACTGGCCCTCGCCGGTGCGGGCGCGATGGGTGAGGGCGGCCAGCGTCGCGACGGCGGCATAGAGGCCGCAGGTCTTGTCGGCGATGAGCGAGGGGAGCGGACGCAGCGCCGGGTCGCCGTCGTAGAGCGGCAGCAGATCGCAGGTGCCCGACGCCCCCTGGATCAGATCGTCGAAGGCCTGCCGTCCGGCATAAGGCCCGTCCGAGCCGAAACCCATAGCGACGACATAGACGATGTCCGGCCTGATCGCCGCGACGGCGGCGTAGTCGAAGCCGTGCCGGGCGATGGAGTCGGGCCGCATATTGTGGATGAAGACGTCGGCGGTGGCGATCAGGGCCTTCAGGTTTTCGCGGGCTTCGGCCTCTTTCAGGTCCAGCACGACCGAGCGCTTGTTGCGGTTCAGCTGGACGAAGGGGCCGGAAAGGTCGGGCGCCGGGGCCGTCTTGCCGGTGCCGCGGCGCTGGCGGTCGCCGGCGGCATCCTCGACCTTGATGATGTCGGCCCCCAGGTCGCCCAGCGTCTGGGTGCAGAACGGCCCCAGCACGAACTGGGTGTAAGGGGTGATCAGGTTCTGGAGACGGGATATTCCGGGACCAGGCGGCACGGG
>JAPUEF010000254.1 GCA_027492655.1 Alphaproteobacteria bacterium
GTAGTCGACGGTGATGCGCAGGTACTGATCCATCAGGCCCACGGCCTCCGCGCATTGCGCGGCGATGCCGACGTCGACCGCCGCTTCCATCGCGGCGAAGCCCTCGGCGGCGATCAGCGTGCCCGGGCTGTCGTTGAGCACCACGTCGGCGGCGCGCGCGCCGTCGTGCGTGGGATAACCCCTGACCTGCGCGTTCTTGCGCTCGACCAGGAAGAGGCCGATGCCGGCCATCACGAAGCCGAAGACGACCGCGAACCAGAAATCGCGCGGCGGCTCCATTTTGAAGTCGATCGGCGCGCCGCCCTGTCCGCGAAGTCCCACAGCGATGCCTGCGATGGCGGAGCCGAACGCGGCGGCGGCGAGCGCCGGCCATACGGCCAGCAGCAATGCGGGCGCGAGCAGCGCGAGAAAGACCCCGACGCGGACGATCATCACCGCGTTGGCGAGCGCGATGGCGCCCGTGAACGGGGCGGCGCGCGCCGCATCGTTTCGGGCGAGGCGCGCCGAGGTGACGGTGACGGCGGTGGACGAGGCGAGCCCGCCGATCAGGCCGAACAGCAGCGGCCCATGGGCGACGCCGAAGACGCGGATCGCGATATATCCGGCGAAGGACAGCGCCGCGACCAGGACCACCGCCCACCAGATAGCATACGGATTCAGAACGCCGCCCGGCCCGTAATCGACATTCGGCAGAAGCGGCAGCACCAGCACCGAGATGGCGAGCAGCTTCAGCGCCGCAGCGATTTCGTCGTGGCGGACGAGGCCGAGGAAGCGGTGCAGCGGCTGCTTCATGCCGAGCAGCAGCACGGTCAGCACGCCGCCGATGACCGCCACCAGCAATTCGCCGCGCCCCGCGAGGCCGCCCAGCGCGACCGTGGCGAGGGCCGCGACCTCGGACGTCATGCCGAGATCGGCGCCGGGCTTTTTCGCCGAGACGACGTAGCCGGCGGCGATGAGAAGCCCCGCCGCGACCAGCGCCGCCGGCAGCGCCCAGTCGCCGGGCGCGACCCCGGCCAGCCCGCCGAACACGGCGTAGAGCGTGTAGGTGCGGATGCCCGCCAGGCGCTCGCCGGCTTCCGCCGTGCGGCCCTGCCAGCCGCGCTCCAGTCCGATGAGGAAGCCGATGGCCAAAGCGACCAGGACGCGAAGGATCAGCTCCGCCGACTGGTCGGGCGCCAGCGCATCGGGCATCTCAGTCGCCCGCGACGAAGGCGGCGAGCCGCCATTCGCCATCGACCATCTGGAAGACCGCGCGGTAATCGAGCGGCGAGCGGGTTTCGGCCTCCTTCACATAGCCGGTGCCGGCATCGGCCTTCACATGCACCCAGCCTTCCGGTGTCTTCGCCAGATCCTCCGGCTCGATGTCGATCTGTTCCAGAACCTGATGGGTCACGTCGGCGACGACCGCCGCGCCCTCTTTGGGCTCCTTGTAGAGTTCGGTCTTCGCGCCGACGGCGACGACACTGAGATAAGGGTCGGCTTCGTCCGGCAGGCCGCCCGCCAGATACGGCGCATAAACGAGGCCCGGCTCGATCTGCTGCGCGCCCAGTTCGACGGCTTCGATGAATTCGGCCCAGAAATGCGATTCCGGTTCGCCGATGCCGTAGGCGCGCCTGAAACCTTCCGGGCCTTCGTCGCCGCCGAAATTGGCGGTCGCGTCGGCGGTCATCGCCGCTTCGAACGGCGCGAAGTCTTTCGCAGCTGCGGCTTTCAGCAGCGTATCGAAAAGGGCGGCGAGCCTTGGATCGTCCTTCGCCGCATCGGCCGGCTGAACGACCAGCGGCGCGGCGAACGCGACCCCGGCGAACGTAAACGCGATGGCCGCGATGGCGGCGCGCGCACGGATATTCATGGCGATGTTCCTCCCTGGACGAGGCCGGAGTCTGACCGCTCGCGCGGCCGCTTTCAATGAAGCTTCATGCCGTCCATGGGAGCACGGTGATCTCGGGCCAGTGCGCTTTCCAGCGCGCGCTCTTGGCGTGGTACTGGCTTTCCGGGCCGGTGGTCAGCGGATTGCGCCGCACGGTCAGCGCGAAGAGATCGTCGAGACCGAACGGCGCGGCGACCTCGATCGCTCCGTTCACACGGCGCAGCGCGACGGCGCAGCACGGCGCGAGAAAACGCTCCAGCCCCTCAAGCGCGTTCGCAACGGGCGGATAGGGCCGGCCGAATTTCTGCGGATACCAGATGGCGACGCGGGCCTGATTGCGGACCTGAATCTCGGCCTTCACATCCGCAAGCGCCGCAGCGCAGCGTTTGATCACGGCGTCT
This sequence comes from Alphaproteobacteria bacterium, assembly GCA_027492655.1. Taxonomy (GTDB): domain Bacteria; phylum Pseudomonadota; class Alphaproteobacteria; order Micropepsales; family Micropepsaceae; genus JADZAI01. Next base: position 2,272 of record JAPUEF010000254.1, read on the forward strand.
TCCGCATCCCATGAGGTATCGGGGTCGAAATAGAAGACATCGTAGTCGTTGACGCCGTGGCCGGGGGCGCGGCCGGTCAGGCCGTTCCAGACCGCCTGGAAGATGCAGCCCGAGACGAGCCAGGCATCGGGCAGGTCGAGACCTTCCAAAGCATCGAGGATGCGGACATTCACCGGATCGGCGAGCGCGTGGGCGATGAGCGATGTTTGCGACATGGGCCATACTTGCCGACAGGACGATCCTGCGCCAAGCTGACAAAAAATCATAAGCACAGGGAGATGACGATGACCGGCGATGCGCCCGTGAAATCGATTCTGGAGCTGAGCGCCTTCGATCCGATCGCCAAGGCCGATCCGCATGCGCGGTTGAAGCCGCTGCGCGAGACCTGCCCGGTGTGGCGGGACGAGACGACCAAGACCTGGTTTCTGTCGCGCTATGCCGATGTGCGGGGCGTGGTGAACGACCGCACGATGTGGCGCGGCGGCGAGCGGGCGGAGATCGGATCGTTCTCGCGCCTGTTGCTGGACGAGAGCCGCCTGCACGAGCCGCCGGGCGAGCGGCAATCCATCCTGACGATGGACGAGCCGGATCACAGTCGCATCCGCACGCCGCTGTCGAAGGCGTTCTATGCCCGCGTCGCGAAATCGCGTCCGAAGATCGACCGGATCGTCAGCGACGTGCTGGACAGCGTGCAGGAGAAGGCCGAATTCGACCTGATCGACGAGGTCGCCATTCCCATTCCCATCGTCGCCATCGCGCGCATTCTGGGCGTGGACGACCAGCGGCTGGAGGAATTCCGCGACTGGTCGGAAGGCGTGATCCTGGGGCTCAACCCGGTGCGCACGCCGGACGAGACGGCGCATATGGAGCGCAGCCAGACGGCGATGACCGCCTATTTCACCGAGTTGATGGCGGCGCGGCGCAAGAGCGGCGCGGACGATCTGGTCAGCGACATGGTGCAGCTGCAGGCCGAAGGCGCAGACCTGAGCGATACGGAGATACGGACCAATCTTCTGGCGCTGCTGGTGGGCGGCAATCTGACCACCACCGATCTCATCGGCAACGGCGTCAGGCTGTTCCTGCTGAACCCCGCGCAGAAAGCGAAGCTGGTGGCCGATCCGGCGCTGGTGCCGCAGGCGGTGGAGGAGATCCTGCGCTATGAAGGCCCCGTCGACATCACCGGGCGCGTGCTGCCCGAGGATCGCGTCGTCGGCGACTGTCCGATGAAGCAGAGCCAGAGCGTGATGCTGGGCCTCAGGTCCGCGAACCGCGACCCGGCGGTGTTCGAACGGCCTGACGATTTCGACATCACCCGCAAGGGCACGCCGCATGTGTCGTTCGGCGGCGGCGCGCATATTTGCATCGGCGCACCGCTGGCGCGGATGGAAGCGGCGAGCTTCTTCTCGACCTTCTTCCAACGTTTCCCGAGGCTGCGGATTGCGGAAGCGGGTGAGCCGCAATGGCGGGCGCTGCCGTTCTTCCGGGGGATGGAGCGGTTTCGGGTGGCGGTCTGAGCGTTAGCCGCTCTATAGAAACTCGGGAAACGAGAAGCCAAGGTCGAGCTTCAACCGCGCGAGAACATTCAATGTCTCGTGGTCAAAGAAGTTGTTCTCTTGGCTCGGCGAGTTTCTGACCGGTACCCAGAGTTCGATCAATCTCAGTTTGGGCTGCACGCTCATCAAAAGACGTTCGATCTCTTCAATCCCGCCGAAGGCACCAACAAAGCAGGCGAAGGCATCTCCCCACGAAATCTCAGCGGGCATAGGTTCGCTGACGACGAGGCGATTGACCTTGACGGGTGGACGGCCGGCCTTTTGAGACTCTCCCTTCGTCCGCGTATGCACGTGTTTCATCGGGATCGTCGACCTGACCTGCCGTGGGTCAGCGTCGAAGTCCTCGAGTACGAGCATGATCAGGCGACGACCTGACGCAAAGTTCAGATCATCGCCGACCAATTTCGCTCCTCAGCTGCCTGCGCCGGTGCGGGCGGCGTCCATTTCAGCACTGGCTTGCGGGCGGCGGCAGTCTCATCCAGGCGCGAGCGCGGGGACAGGTAGGGCGCGCCGCTGAAGCGGTCGGTCTTGCCGTCCTTGTTCCCCGCCTTGGCTTCCAGCGCGAGGCTGCGCATCGCCATGATGAAGCGGTCCAGCGTTTCCTTGCTCTCCGTTTCGGTCGGTTCGACCAGCATCGCGCCGTGGACGACGAGCGGAAAATAGACCGTCATCGGGTGATAGCCCTCGTCGATCAGCGCCTTGGCGAAATCGAGCGTCGTGACGCCGGTGCCTTTCAGGAAGGCATCGTCGAACAGCGCCTCGTGCATGCAGGGGCCGGTCTCGCCATAGGGCGCGGACATGACGTCCTTCAGCTGGCCGAGCACGTAATTGGCGTTGAGCACAGCGTCTTCGGCGACCTGACGCAGACCGTCCGATCCGTGGCTCATCATGTAGGACATAGCGCGGGTGAACATGCCCATCTGGCCGTGGAATGCGGTGAGACGGCCGAAAGGCGTTTGCGCGCCCGGCTCGTCCGCATGCTCGATAGCGCGGAAGCCATCACCTTCCGCCACCACATAGGGCAGCGGCACGAAGGGGGCGAGCGCCTCGGAGAAGACCACGGGGCCTGCGCCCGGCCCGCCGCCGCCATGCGGCGTCGAGAAGGTCTTGTGCAGGTTGATGTGCATGGCGTCGATGCCGAGATCGCCGGGGCGCACGCGGCCGACGATGGCGTTGTAGTTCGCGCCGTCGCAATAAAAATAACCGCCGGCCGCGTGCACCGCATCGGCGATGTCGCGCACTTCGTTCTCGAACAGGCCGCATGTGTTGGGGTTCGTCACCATCACCGCCGCGACATCGGGGCCGAGCTTGGCCTTGAGCGCGGCGAGATCGACGCGGCCGCGATCCGTCGCTGGCACGGTATCGACCGTGTAGCCGATAAGCGCAGCGGTCGCCGGGTTGGTGCCGTGCGCGGATTCCGGCACGAGGATGCGCGTGCGCGTTTCGCCGCGCGCCTCGATGGCGGCTTTGATGGTCATCAGCCCGCACAGCTCGCCATGCGCGCCCGCCTTGGGCGACATGGCGACGGCGGGCATGCCGGTGAGGGTCTTCAGCCAGTGCGCGAGGCGGTCGATCAGCGCCCAGGCGCCCTGCACCGTTTCCTGCGGCTGCAGCGGGTGGATGTCGCCGAAGCCGGGGAAGCGCGCGACTTTCTCGTTGAGGCGCGGATTGTGCTTCATCGTGCACGAGCCGAGCGGGAAAAGCCCCGTATCGATCGAATAGTTCTTCTGGCTGAGGCGCACAAAGTGGCGGACGACTTCGGGCTCCGACAGATCCGGCAGGCCGATCTCGCCCTTGCGCGCGGTGCCGCCGAGGCGGTCGGCGCGGCGCTTCGGTTCCGGCAGATCGACGCCCCATTTGCCCGAGCGGCCGCGATCGAAGATGAGACCTTCTTCCTGCACCAGCGCCCGGTGGCCGGTATAGGTAACGATCTGCTCGCCGCCGGTCGCGACCGTGTGGGTGGGGCGGCCCTGATTGTTCATGCTCATGCCAACACCTCGCTCAGCGCGGCGGCGAAGGCGGCGCGGCAGTCATCCGTATTCACTTCGGTGGCGGCGACGATGAGGAGGTTTTCTACGTCCTTGTCACCTGGATAGAGGCGGCTGGCCGGAACGCCGCCAAGCACGCCCTTGCTTGCCAGCGCCGAGACGACGCCCGCCGCCGGCTTCGGCAGCTTCAGCGTGAACTCGTTGAAGTAGGCTTTGGTCAGCACCTCGACGCCCGGCACGTCGGCCAACACATCCGCGAGATCGCAGGCCGCTTCATGGTTGAGCTGCGCCAGCCGCGTGAGGCCCTGCTCGCCCAGCAGGGTCATGTGGATGGTGAAGGCGAGCGCCATCAGGCCCGAATTGGTACAGATATTCGAGGTCGCCTTCTCACGGCGGATATGCTGTTCGCGCGTCGAGAGGGTGAGGACGTAACCGCGCCGGCCCTGGCCATCGACCGTCTGGCCGCAGAGGCGGCCCGGCATCTGGCGCATATATTTCTCGCGCGTCGCGAACAGGCCGACATACGGCCCGCCGAACTGCAGCCCGACGCCGATGGACTGGCCCTCGGCCACCACGATGTCGGCCCCCATGTCGCCCGGCGAAGCGACGAGGCCGAGCGAGACGGCCTCCGTCACTACGGCTACCAGCAGCGCGCCCTTGGCGTGCGCGGCTTCGGCCAGCGGTTTCAAATCGATGAGATTGCCGAAGACATCGGGATTCTGCACGACGACGCAGGCCGTATCCGCATCGATGCGCCCGGCGAGGTCTTCCGGCGCGGTCGGGTGAACGCCGCCCAGCTCGACCGTCAGGTTCGCGCCGGCATGGCCGCACACCGTGCGGACGACATCGGCGTAGTGCGGATGCAGGCGGCCCGACAGCACGGCCTTGTGGCGCTTGGTGATGCGCGCCGCCATGAGGACGGCCTCGGCGGTGCCGGTGGAGCCGTCATACATGGAGGCGTTGGCGACCTCCATGCCGGTGATCGCCGCCACCTGCGTCTGGAATTCGAACAGATATTGCAGCGTGCCCTGCGCGATTTCCGGCTGATAGGGCGTGTAGGAGGTGAGGAATTCCGAGCGCTGGATGATGTGATCGACGCTGGCCGGCACATGATGCTTGTAGGCCCCTGCCCCGACGAAGAACGGCACCGACGAGGCGGTGACGTTCTTCGACGCCAGCGCGCCCAATTCGCGCTCGACCTGCATCTCGCCCTTGAAGCGCGGCAGATCGACGGGATCTTTCAGACGGGCGGCTTCTGGCACATCGACGAAGAGATCGTCGATGGAACGCGCGCCGATGGCGGTCAGCATCTGCTGACGCTCGGTGGGTGTGAGAGGGAGGTAGCGCATCAAGAATTCCGGTTTCGTTGGGACGTGATCCTCCCCCGTTTACGGGGGAGGGGGACC
>JAPUEF010000255.1 GCA_027492655.1 Alphaproteobacteria bacterium
TTAGCCCCGCTTGGAGGTTCGGCATGGTTCTGGATTTCATGGATGTCTGTGGCGTGCTTTTGCGCAGGGAGCGCGACCGCCGCATGACATCCGGGGCTGCCGAGACGCTGCGTCTGCCCCGTCATGTGGCGATCATCATGGACGGCAATCGTCGTTGGGCGCGGGCGCGGTTGTTGCCGCGCGTGCTTGGCCATCACGCCGGCATGCGCGCCGTCCGCAATGTCGTCAGCGCCGCCAACGACATCGGCGTTCGGTATCTTACCCTCTACAGTTTCTCGTCCGAAAACTGGCAGCGCGACGCCCATGAGGTCTCCGACATCATGGGCCTGTTGCGCCGGTTCATCCGCGAGAACCTGGCCGAGATGCATGCTCGGAATGTGCGCCTGCGCTTCATCGGCGGGCGTGATCGCGTATCGCCGGACATCCTCAGGATGTTGGATGAAAGCCGTGATCTCACGGAAGCGAACACGGGCCTCAACCTGACTATCGCCTTCAATTATGGCGGGCAGGACGAAATCGTCGATGCCGTCCGCGCCATCGCGCGCGAGGCGCAGACCGGCAAGTTGAAGCCTGAGGCGATCGACCGCAGCGTGATATCGGCTTATCTCCATACGGCGGGTGTGCCAGATCCCGATCTCGTCATCCGCACCAGCGGCGAGCAGCGTTTGTCGAACTTTCTGATCTGGCAGTCGGCCTACGCGGAATTCGTCTTCACGGATACGCTGTGGCCGGAATTCGACCGCAAGGCGCTGATCGCGGCGATCGAAGAATTCAGCCGCCGCGACCGTCGTTTCGGCGGTGCTGGAGAAGCGGCATGAACGCGACGGGCGGTGCGCAGTCGCGATCGTTCTGGGGGCCGTTGGGCGGCGACTTCGGCATCCGGCTCGCGTCGGCGCTCGTGCTGTTCGGAATCGCCTTGCTGGTCGTCTGGCTGGGCGGCTGGGTCTTTACGGTCTGGATCGCGCTTGCTTGCGGCCTGATGGCTTTCGAGTGGGAACGCATGACCCAGCACCCGACGGACGTGGTCGGCGTGGGCATCGCCGCGCTCGCCATCGCCGCCGGTGCTGCGCTGGCCCAGATGGCGTTGTATCCCTATGCATTCGGCGCGCTCGGGCTTGGCGCGTTCATCGCCTTTGTCCATGCGCAGGCGACGCGGCGGCATCGCCGCTGGGCGTTCGCCTTGCCGCTCTATCTCGGTATCCCGGCCATTGCGCTGGTATGGCTTCGTGGACTGCCCGAGGGGTGGGTGACGACGCTGTGGTTCCTGTTCGTCGTGTGGGCGACCGACAGTTGGGCGATGATCGCGGGGCGTGTCTTCAAAGGCCCGCTGATGGCTCCGCGCATTTCGCCCAAGAAAACCTGGTCAGGATTTGCGGGCGGCACCATCGGGGCGGTCGGCATCGGCGCGATCTTCGCTGCGGTGGCGGGGCGAGCGCCGGACGGCGCTCTCGTCGCGGCCATGGTTGCCATCGCGTGGGTCGGGCAGGCTGGCGATGTGCTTGAATCGGCGATCAAACGCCGCTTCCAGGCGAAGGACGCCGGCGCGGTGATCCCCGGCCATGGCGGCTTTCTCGATCGGATGGATAGCCTCCTTGCGGCCACCATTTTGATGGCGGCGATCAAGCTCGTCTGGCCCGCGTTTCCGTTCGGAGCCGGCGCATCGTGAGTCTGCGGACGATCAGCGTATTGGGGGCGACCGGCTCGGTTGGGCGTTCGACGCTGGATGTGCTCAGGCAGGTGCGCGAAAGTGGGCAGTTCGACTTCGCGGTCGAGGCGCTGACGGCGAACAAAAATGCAGCGGAACTGGCCGAACAGGCGCGTGCTTTCGGCGCGCGTGTTGCGGTCGTCGCCGACGAGGCTGCGCTGCCCGCCTTGAAGGCGCATTTGCAAGGCACCGCTATCGAGGCGGCCGCCGGGCCGTCAGCGATTGTCGAGGCGGCCGCGCGTCCGGCGTCATGGACGATGGCCGCCATCGTGGGAGCCGCCGGCCTGAAGCCGACACTGGCCGCTGTGCGCAACGGCGGAACGGTGGCGCTGGCGAACAAGGAATGCCTCGTCTCGGCCGGCGATCTTTTCATGGCCGAAGTGAAGTCGAGCGGCGCACGGCTGCTGCCGGTGGACAGCGAGCACAATGCGATCTTCCAGGTCTTCGATTTTGAACGCCCTGAGCGGATCGAGCGTATCCAGCTGACGGCCTCGGGCGGCCCCTTCCGCACCTGGACGCAGGCCGCCATCGATGCGGCGACCCCGGAGCAAGCCTGCCGCCATCCCACCTGGAATATGGGCGCCAAGATATCGGTCGATTCCGCCAGTCTGATGAACAAGGGCCTGGAGCTGATCGAGGCGCACTATCTCTTCGGCACGCCGACGCAGAGGCTGGAAGTGCTGGTGCACCCCCAGTCGATCATCCACAGTCTTGTGTCCTATTCGGATGGCTCTGTCCTGGCGCATATGGGATCGCCCGACATGCGCGTTCCCATCGCTCACGCTCTGGCTTGGCCCGAGCGGCTGGCGACGGATTCGCCGCGCCTTGATCTTGCTGCAATCGGGGCGCTGACTTTTGAAAAGCCCGATACCGGCCGTTTCCCCTGTCTGGCCCTGGCGCAGGCCGCGCTGGCGGATGGGCCTGCCGCGAGATCGGTGCTCAACGCCGCCAACGAAATCGCCGTGGAGGCCTTTTTGCAGCGCCGCATTTCATTCGGCACGATCGCATCGGTGGTCGGCGCGACGCTGGAGGCCTCGGCGGGCATGAATTGCTGGCGGTCGCCGTCCTCGCTCGACGACGTCGCGGCGCTGGATTTCGCGGCCAGGCGACTTGCATCGACGTTTATCGCAGAGGGTAAGGGCTAATGGACGCCTTCAGCACGATTTCGGGCTTTGTCGGTGGTGGGCTCGGCTATCTGCTGCCGTTCGTCCTTGTGCTTGGGGTTGTCGTATTCGTCCACGAGTCCGGTCATTTCTGGGTTGGGCGCCTGTTCGGTACCCGCATCGAGGCTTTCTCCATCGGGTTCGGGCGGGCCATCGCCAAATGGAAAGACCGCCACGGCACGGAATGGAAAGTCGGTTGGCTACCGCTCGGCGGCTACGTGAAATTCTGGGGCGATGAGGATGCGACCTCTTTGCCGAACAAGGAGCGGCTGGAGAGAATCGCCGCCGATCCTGACGCGGCAACCTCGTTTCACTTCAAACCGCTGTGGCAGCGCGCTCTTATCGTGGCTGCCGGCCCGTTCACGAATTTCCTATTCGCTGTCATCGTTTTTGCCGGCCTCTACATGGCGAGCGGTATCGCGAGCTTCCCGCCCGTGGTCGGGTCGGTTATCGAGGGGAGCGCCGCGCAGAGGGCGGGGCTGCAGCCGGGCGACCGGATTTTGAAAGTGGATGGCGAAACGATATCGGACTTCGCCGAGATTCAGCGCCTTATGCTCCTGAACGGCGGCTCGCCCGTCGCGCTGGAAACGGAGCGGCGCGGCGAGCCGCAGCAGGTCGTCGTGACGCCGACGCGGATCGAATCCACAGATCGCTTCGGGAACAAGTACAGCGTTTTTCAGCTCGGAATCGGCAGCCCTGGCCTCGATTCCGCAACCTGGAAGCGGTTGGGACCGATCGAGGCGCTGAACCAGAGCGTATCGCAGGTTTACTTCTTCGTGGAGCATACCTTCACCTTCCTCGGCCGCCTGATTATGGGCCGCGAAGACCCCAAAATGCTGTCTGGCCCGTTGGGGATCGCCAAAACGTCGGGGGAGGTGGCGAAGCTGGGGACGGTGGCGTTGATCCAGCTGATGGCCATCCTTTCGGTTTCGGTGGGGCTGCTCAATCTCTTCCCGATTCCCATGCTGGATGGCGGGCACCTGCTTTACTACGGGATCGAGGCCGTCCGGCGCCGGCCTTTGGGCGAACGGGCCCAGGAATATGGGCTTCGCATAGGTCTGGCGCTTGTCCTAAGCCTCATGCTATTCGCCACTTGGAACGACGTGATGCGCATTTTCTGGTCTTGAGGGGCCGGTGAGCGGCATTGCGTCTGAATTCAGTTCTCGATCGGTATTGGCGGCATGAAGCGCAAATTCCTCGCCTTGGCTGGCGTTCTGTTGGCGACATCGAGCCCGTTCGCGCTGGCGCAGGCCCAAACGCCTGGTGCGCCCGCCGCAGAGGCCGCCGACTATCGTCCTGCCGCCAATGGTCCCGTCATCACGCGCATTGAAGTGACGGGTACGCGGCGTATCGAGGAAGCGACGATCCGCCAGTATCTGCCCTTCAAGGAAGGCGATCGCTACGGCGACGCGCTGGGCGATCAGGCGCTCAAGGCGCTTTCCGCAACAGGTCTGTTCGCGGACGTGACCATCCGCCAGACAGGCGGCGTCGTCAGCGTCGATGTCATCGAAAACCCGGTCATCAACTCGATCAACTACGAAGGCAACGACCGCCTCGATTCCGATGAACTGGGAAAGGAAGCGCAGCTCGGGCCGCGCCAGATTCTCACGCGCTCGAAAGTTCAGTCCGACGTTCAGCGCATGCTGGAGCTTTATCGTCGCGCTGGCCGCTTCGCGGCGACGATCGATCCGAAGATCATCGAGCTGCCCCAGAACCGCGTCGATCTCGTCTATGAAATCGATGAGGGTCCGGCGACCGGCATTCTCGACATCGCATTCATCGGCAACAAGGTGTTCTCCGACCGCGAACTGCGGCAGGAGATCGTGACGACCGAAAGCGCGTGGTGGAAATTCTTCGCGAGCCAGGACAACTACGATCCGGATCGCGTCACGTTCGATCGCGAGCAGCTGCGCAAGTTCTATCTGCGGAACGGATATGCCGATTTCCGCGTCATCTCGTCGGTCGCTGAGCTGGCGCGTGACAAGAGCGGCTTCTACCTGACGTTCAATCTGGAAGAGGGCGAGCAGTACTCGTTCGGCGATATCCAGATCGAATCCAGCCTTGCCGAGCTGTCGGTCGATGAGATGTCGAAGCTCGTCACCTTCGAAGGCGGCGACACGTACAATTCCGAACTTGTCGAAAAATCGGTCGAGGCTCTGACTTACTACGCCGGCTCGCACGGCTACGCCTTCGCCGAGGTCAGCCCGCGCGTGAAGCGCGATGCGCAAGGCCATCTGATCAACGTCGTTTTCGTGGTTGAGCAGGGACCGCGCGTCTATGTCGAGCGTATCAATATCGTGGGCAATACGCGCACGCTCGACAAGGTGATCCGCCGCGAGTTCCGGCTCGCGGAAGGCGATGCCTACAACAAGGTGCTGGTCGATCGGTCGCGGACGCGCGTTCGGGCGCTGGGCTATTTCAAGGGCGTCGACATATCGGAAGAGCCTGGCTCTGCGCCTGACAAAACGGTCCTGAATGTCGGCGTCGAGGAAACCACGACGGGCGAGCTTCAGTTCGGCATCGGTTATTCCAGCCAGGAAGGCGTCGTCGGCGACATCTCGGTCTCCGAGCGTAACTTGCTGGGGCGCGGGCAGTTTCTGCGTTTGCGCGCCAGCCTGTCGAGCTATCGCCGGCAGTTCGACTTCCGCTTCACGGAGCCGTACTTCCTCGATCGCAACCTCGCGGCGGGCATCGAAGCCTACAACATCACCTCGACCTATAATGAGTCGTCGTATGAGGCGACGACGATCGGCGGTGGTTTGCGGCTTGGGTTCCCGCTCTCCGAATACTCGCGTCTGGGTCTGCGCTACACGCTGCGGCAGGACGAGATTCGGGCGCTCAGCGGCGCATCGCCCTTCATTCAGTTGCTGGAAGGCGACTTCCTCACATCGGTCCTCGGCTTCGATTACGTGCTCGACACGCGAGACGATGGCATCGCGCCGAAGCATGGCTTCCTGGTCCAGGTGTCCGGCGACTTCGCGGGCCTCGGCGGCGACGTGAAGTATTATCGTCTGGAGACGGATGCGACCTGGTATCAGCGCCTCTGGTCGGACGAGTTCGTGCTGTCGCTGGGCGTGAACGCCGGCTACATCGCGTCGTGGGATGACAAGACGCCTCTGCGTCTGAACGACCGCTTCTTCAAGGGTGGTTCGTCGTTCCGTGGCTTCGAGACCGCCGGCGTCGGGCCGCGCGATACGGCCTCCTCCTCGAAGGATTCGGTCGGCGGCGAAATCTACGCCATCGGCACGGTCGAGTTGACCGTGCCCAATTATCTGCCGGAAGACCTCGGCATCGACACAAGCCTGTTCGTCGATTTCGGTACGGTCGGGCACATCAGCAACCTGTCGCCCACGAACTGCCAGATCGTCCTGCCCGCAACGACAGTGACCTCATGCATCGAGGACGATCTCTCGATGCGGGTTTCGGCCGGTCTCAGCGTCTTCTGGGACTCGCCGTTCGGCCGCGTTCGCCTTGATTTCTCACAAGTCCTTATGAAAGAGGACTACGACAAGACCGAATCCTTCCGCTTCAGCGCGGGAACCCAGTTCTAGGATCTTTGGACATGAACAATCGTACGCTTATCGGTGTTGGCGGCGGCTTGGCGGTCGCTGCTTTGGTGGTCGCTATCCTGATCGCGGGAACGCAGGGCACCGCCCAGAACTCGCAGCCTGGCGTCGGCGCCGCGCCAGCCGCCGGTGCTCCCGGCAGCGCGACCGGCATTCCGTCGATCCTGGTCGTTGACCGTGGCGCCATCCTGCGCACCTCGGTTGCGGGCAAGGATCTGATCCGTCAGATCGACGAGTTCGGCAAGGCGATGGAAGCCAAGTACGGCGAAGAGGAAAAGAAGCTCCGCGCCGACGCGCAGGAACTGCAGGAGCAGGCCGGCGTGTTGTCGCCGGAAGCGCGCCAGAAGAAGGAGCGTGAGCTGCGCGAGCGCGGCGAAGCCCTTCAGAAGAAGGTACAGGAAGAGCAGGCCGCGATCCAGAACGGCATCAATATCGCCCGCACGGAGATCGAAAAGGCGCTCGGTCCGATCCTCAATACGCTGTTCCAGGAACGCGGCGCGACGATCATGCTCGATCGCGGCGCCATCGTTCTGGGCTCCGTCGATATCGACGTCACGGCGGATGTGATCAAGCGCCTCGATCAGGCTCTGCCGGCCGTGAAGGTTACGCCGACCAAGCCCGAACCGGGCGCTGAGCAGCCGCCGGCCCAGTAAGGGCCGGTCGGGCGGCACATGGCGGACGCCCGCTTCTACGATAACCAGGGGCCATTCGCCCTCGGTGATCTGGCTAAAGCCGTCGGCGC
>JAPUEF010000256.1 GCA_027492655.1 Alphaproteobacteria bacterium
AGCGGCCCGGCGAGACGCTCGGCCAGCGCGCGCGCCCCCGCCGCCGTGACGGTGCGGTCGATGGCCGACAGAAGCGAGCCTTCGCGCGTGCCGGACAGGGTTTCGCCGATTTCAAGATTGCGCCGTGTGGCGGGGTCGATCTCGACCATGCCGCCCGCGCCGGCCCGGACCAGCGGGGCGAGGCGGGCGGCGCGGCCCTTCTGCGTCACCTCGATATAGTCGGCGACGGCGCCGGCGGCGGCCAGCTCGGCGCGGCCGAACGTGCCGAACGCATCCAGCGTCGCAACGGCGTAAAGCCGCTTCAGGGCGGCCTCGCCATTGGCGCTGTCGAAGCGGGCGGGGCTGAGATGCGTGGCGCGGCGGCCCATTTCGGCGATCGCGACGCCAAGGCTCTCGTCCGCCGCCAGCGTGTCGCTCACCAGCAGCTCGGCCGGCTCGATACGGGCGAGCGCCGCAGCGACGTCGGCCGGGTTCACGCGCAGCACCGCGAACGCCCCGTCGGTGAGGTCGGCATAGGCGAGCGCGATCTCGCCGCCCGCCTTCGCCAGCGCCGCCAGATAGTTGCGGCGGCGGGCGTCCAGCAGGGCGTCCTCGGTGAGGGTGCCGGGGGTGACGAGGCGGACCACGTCGCGGGCCACCACGGACTTGCCACCGCGCTTCTTCGCCTCGGCGGGATCTTCGGTCTGTTCGCAGACCGCGACCTTGAAACCCTTGCGGATCAGCTTTTCCAGATACGGCTCGGCCCCCACCGCCGGGACGCCGCACATCGGAATGTCCTGCCCCAGATGCTGACCGCGTTTGGTGAGCGCGATGTCGAGCGCCGCCGATGCCGCAACGGCGTCGTCGAAGAACAGCTCGTAGAAATCGCCCATCCGGTAGAACAGCAGCGCGTCGGGATAGCCCTCTTTCAGGCCCAGATACTGGGCCATCATGGGCGTCACCCTGGCGTCGGTCTGGGCGGGGACAGCGGCGGCGTCATTCACGCGGCTGTCTTAGCCGCGCGGGCGCGCTTCGTCACGCGCCCGTATTCCCCGCATGGGCGCGCCGGGCGTCAGTCGCCGTTCGGCACGCCATCGACCAGTTTTCCGCCCGTGATGATCCAGTTCTGGCCAGCCGATCCGTTGCACGGAGCCATGAAGGCGTTGCCGCCCAGCACCGAGTCATCGGCCACGCGGTTGCCCTCAAGGCACATCTCGTCGCCGGCCCCTTTGGACTTCAGCTTGAAGGTGCCGTTGCCGTTGTCGACCGCGATCCACGTCATGTAGGCGCGACCGTCGGAGTTGCCGGCCTGGACGCAGTCCTTCGTCATCACGGCGCCGCCGGCTTCGCTGCCGGCGTCCAGTCCGCTTCCGCTCACCAGACAGGCCGTCCGCAAGCCGAGCAGCAGCCAGAAACTATTGTCTTCATCCAGCGAGCGCACGGCGACCCATTTCCGCCCGATCTGGTCGGAGCAATTCTGCATGGACGCCGTCGCGCCCGGTCCCCAGCCGCTCGCCACGAGGCATTTGCCCTGAGGGGCGAGAAACTCGTTCTGCAGCTTGAAGGGGCGTTCCTCCGCCGTCGCCGAAAAGCTCAAGGCGCAGGCAAAAGCGGCGGTGAGGCACGAGGCCCCGATCTTGTTCAGCACGTGGTTTTCCCTTCGAAGATTGGCGGCGGGATCGGTATGGCGCGCGCCATGAACACGTTGTGAATGACGCCGACAAACCCTTCGGCCGCCGGAAGGTCGATGGCCTGCCGCATGGTAATGATATGTTGCGGGCGTCCTGAATAACGAAACTTTCGTTGCCTGGTGCGCGGCGTTCGGGCAAAACCCCCGTCCCATGTCAAAACGCCGCCCTTTTACCGACCAGGACGCCCTGGATTTCCACAAGCTCGGCAAGCCCGGGAAGATCGAGATCATCGCCTCGAAGCCGATGACCACCCAGCGCGATCTGAGCCTGGCCTATTCGCCGGGCGTCGCGGTGCCGGTGCGGGCGATCGCGGAAGACCCTTCGACCGCCTATGACTATACCTCGAAGGGCAACCTGGTGGCCGTGATCTCGAACGGCACGGCGATTCTGGGGCTCGGCGATCTGGGGGCGTTGGCCTCCAAGCCGGTGATGGAGGGCAAATCGGTGCTCTTCAAGCGTTTCGCCGATGTCGATTCGATCGACCTCGAACTCGACGCCTATGACGTCGACGCCTTCGTCAACGCGGTGCGCTATCTGGGGCCGTCGTTCGGCGGCATCAATCTGGAAGACATCAAGGCGCCGGACTGCTTCATCATCGAGCAGCGGCTGCGCGAACTGCTGAACATCCCCGTCTTCCATGACGACCAGCACGGCACGGCGATCATCACCGCCGCAGCGATGCTGAACGCGCTGCACATCACCGGCCGCGACATCAAGACCGCGACGATGGTGGTGAACGGCGCAGGCTCGGCGGGCATCGCCTGTCTTGAGCTGATCAAGGCGATGGGCATGCCGCATGAGAACGCCATTCTCTGCGACACCAAGGGCGTGATCTACAAAGGCCGCGCCGAGGGCATGAACCAGTGGAAGTCGGCGCATGCGGTGGAGACCAAGGCGCGCACGCTGGAAGAAGCGCTGAAAGGCGCTGACATCTTCCTTGGCCTGTCCGCCGCCGGCGCGATGACGCAGGCCATGGTGAAATCGATGGCCGATAAGCCCATCATCTTCGCCTGCGCCAATCCCGACCCCGAGATCACGCCGGAAGACGTGGCTGCGGTGCGCGCCGACGCCATCGTCGCCACCGGGCGCAGCGACTATCCCAATCAGGTCAACAACGTCCTCGGCTTCCCCTACATCTTCCGCGGCGCGCTGGACGTGCGCGCCTCGACCATCAACGACGCGATGAAGATCGCCGCCGCCGAGGCGCTGGCGGAACTGGCGCGCGAGGACGTGCCGGACGAGGTGGCCGCCGCCTATGCCGGGCCGCGCCCGGTTTACGGCCCCGGCTATATCATTCCGGTGCCGTTCGATCCGCGCCTGATCAGCCGCGTTCCGGTGGCCGTCGCCAAAGCCGCCATCGCGACCGGCGTGGCGCAGAAGCCGATCGGCGATCTGGAAGCCTATGGCCATTCGCTGTCGGCGCGGCTCGATCCGATCGCCAGCGTCATCCAGCGCCTGGTTTCGGTGGTGCGCGCCAACCCCAAGCACATCGTCTTCGCGGAGGGCGAAGAGGAAACGATCATCCGTGCGGCGCTCGCCTATGAGGGCAACGGGCTGGGGCAGGCGACGCTGATCGGCCGCCCCGACCGCATCCACGCGACGATGCGCGCGGCGGGCATCGAGGATGCCGGCATCCAGATCATCGCGCCGCAGGAATCGCACCTTACGGCAGGCTATACCGACCGTCTTTATGCGCGGCTTCAGCGGCGCGGCCTGCTGCATCGCGATTGCCAGCGGCTCGTCACCTATGACCGCAACGCCTTCGCGGCGTCGATGGTGATGGCGGGCGACGCCGACACGATGCTGACCGGCTTCACGCGCAACTATTCGGTGGCGCTGGACGGCGTGCGTCAGGTGATCCCGACCAAGCGCGGCCAGCGGGTGATCGGCGTTTCGATGATCCTGAGCCGGGGGCGAACCGTGTTCGTCGCCGACACCAACGTACATGACATGCCGACGGCGGTGGAGACGGCGGATATCGCGGTGATGGCGGCGGGCGTGGCGCGCCGGATGGGCTTCGAGCCGCGCGTCGCGCTGCTGGCCTATTCGACCTTCGGCCATCCCACCGGCGAGCGTTCGGTCGTGCAGCGCGAGGCGGTGGAAATCCTCGCCTCGCGCGACGATGTCGATTTCGAGTTCGACGGCGAGATGGCGGCCGACGTGGCGCTGAACCCGGCGGCGATGGCGCTTTATCCGTTCTGCCGCCTGAAAGGTCCGGCCAACGTGCTGGTGATGCCGGCGATCCATTCCGCCTCGATCTCGACCAAGATGCTGCAGGAGATCGGCGGGGCGACGGTGATCGGCCCGCTTCTGGTCGGGCTGGAGAAGAGCGTCCAGATCTGCCCCATCGGCGCGAAAATGTCGGATATCGTCAACATGGCGGCGCTGGCCGCCTACGATATCGGTTCGCCGGGTCAGTAAACGGCGCGCCGCGCCGCCGGGAACCCATGCGCCGCCCCCACCGTTGTCCGCGTGGAGGGCCGGCGCATGGCATCAATTTCGGCGCACCCGCGGCGCGACAGTCACGGCGAGCGGTCGCTGTTCACCCGCTTCAGCGCCGCTGTTTCCCGGTTCGCCGGACGACCGCAGACATTCGCGCTGGCCATTCTGATCGTCGTCGCCTGGGCCGTGGCCGGGCCGTTCACCGGCTATAGCGAAACCTGGCAGCTGGTCATCAATACCGGCACGACGATCATCACCTTTCTTATGGTCTTCATCATCCAGGCGAGCCAGAACCGCGACACGGTGGCGCTGCATCTGAAGCTGGACGAGCTGATCCGCGTGAGCGAGCGCGCGCACAACGCCCTTATGGACATCGACAATATGGACGAGACCACGCTGGAGAAGCTGCGCACGCTGTATTGCGTGCTGGGCGAGGCGGCGGCGCGCGATGCCGACATCGTCGAGGAGATGAAACAAGGCATCAAAGGCGACACATGACCGACGCCGTGACGCTTATCGGCACCGGCGCGGCGGTGTGTTCGACGATCAGCTTCACGCCCCAGGCATGGAAGGTGATCCGCACGGGCGAAACGAAAGACATCTCCGCCGCTTCCTACGCCATCACGGTCGCCGCCTTCGCGCTGTGGGTGACGTACGGGCTTTTCCGGTCCGACTGGCCGCTGGTCGGCAGCAATGCGATCTGCCTGATCCTTTCGGCCTTCATCCTGACGATGACGCTGGCCCCGGAGGGCTGGCGCAAGGCGCTCAAGCGGCGGATCGGCTGACCCCGGCGGCGTTGATCAGCCAGTCGCGAAAGGCGGCGAGCGCCGGATCGGCGGCGATCTCGGGCCGGTGGATCAACCACCAGCCGCGTTCCTGCGGGACGGCGAGATCGAACGGGCGAATGAGACGCCCGGCCTTCAGATCGTCCACTACGAACGGCGCGCGGGCCATCGCGACGCCCAGTCCATCGAGCGCCGCCTGCAAGGCGAAAGCCGGATAATCGAAGGATTGCGCGCGGGTGAGCGGCACGTCGGCCTGAACGCCCGCCACTTTCAGCCAAAGCCGCCAGTCGCTTTCGGCATTCGCCGCCTGCAATAGCGGCGTGTGCGCGAGATCGGCCGGCGTCTTCAGGCCCGCCGCCAGCGCCGGCGCGCAGACCGGAAACAGATCGGCGGTGAAAAGATAATCGGCCTGAAGCCCCGGCCAGCGCCCGTCGCCGAGGCGGATCGCGGCGTGCCAGCCGGGACGCATGGGATCGGCCCCGGCGATCTGGGTGGAGAGCTGGACGTCGATGTCGCCGTTCAGGGCATGAAAGCCGGGAAGGCGCGGGATAAGCCAGCGCATGGCGAGGGTCGGCCCGGCGCCGACCACCAGCGTCCGCCGCCCACGTTCCGAAAGCCGCGCCGTCGCCGCCGCGATGCGCTGAAAAGCGGCGGTCAGCTCGGCGACATAGGCATCGCCCGCCTCGGTGAGGATCAATCCGTTGGCGCGGCGGTGAAAAAGCTGAACCCCGAGACGCGCCTCCAGAAGCTTCACCAGGCGGCTGATCGCGGAGGGCGAGACGTGCAGCTCGCGCGCCGCCGCGACATACGACCCGCCGCGCGCGGCGGCCTCGAAGGCGCGAAGCCCGTTGAGCGGCGGGAAGGACATGAGAGCCTCAGCAAAGCTGAGGCTAAGCCTTGCAAAGCTCTGCGCGATTTTCCACAAAAATCGGCGTAACTCCGAGCCGGATTTCGGGGATTTCGCGTATGTTCGCCTTCGTTCCGCTTAGTGTGTGGCTTTTCGGCGCGGTCGTGCTGACCTCGATCATCTCCGGCATTTTCGGGATGGCGGGCGGGCTGACGCTGATGCTGATCCTCGCCCAGCTTTTCACCGTGCCCGCCGCGATGGTGCTGCACGGGGTGACGCAGTTCGTGTCGAACGCCTGGCGCGCGACGCTGTGGCGGCGCTGGATCGTGTGGCGGATCGTCGGGCTCTACACGCTGGGCGCGCTGCCGGCGATCGTGCTGCCGCTGGCGATCGCCTATGTGCCGGACAAGGCGACGATGCTGATCCTGCTGGGGGCCGTGCCCTATGCCGCGCTGGCCTTGCCGGAAGCCGTGAAGCTCGACGCCTCGAAGTCGTCGCATGCCGTCCTGTGCGGGTTTCTGGTGGCCGGCACGCAGTTGCTGGCGGGCGTGGCGGGGCCGCTGCTGGACGTGTTCTTCGTCCGCTCGGTCACGATGGACCGCCGTGCGGTGGTGGCGACCAAGGCGACGACGCAGGCGCTGAGCCACACGCTGAAGGTCGGGTATTATGTGTCGCTTGCGGCGGCGGGAACGGCGCTGGACTGGGACATCTACACCGCCGCCATCGCCGCCGCCGTCATCGGCACCACGCTGGGCGGTACGGTGCTGGAGAAGATGTCGAATGTCGCCTTCCGGAAATGGACCCGCATCATCGTGCTGGTGGTCGGCGGCGTTTCCCTGACCCAGGGTCTTTGGCTGGCGCTTGGATAGCGCCCTTTCCCCCGGGCGCGCGGACCCCATATAAGGCCCCCATGAACGCGCCCGCCTTTCCCGCCCTGACCGAGCCCGACGCCATCCAGGCGGCGATCTCGCTTGCGCGCTGGTGCGGGGCGAAGGGCTGGGTTCCCGCGACCGCCGGGAACTTTTCCGCGCGCATCGATCTCGCCCGCGCCGCCTGCACCGCCACCGGCGGCGACAAGGGCGCGGTGACGGAGCAGGGCATCATCGTGCTGGACATCGCCGAGACGCTGGACGGCCCCGGCCATCCGCGCATGTCGGCGGAAGGGCCGCTGCACCTGCAACTGTATCGCGACGACCCCACGATCGGCGCCGTGGCCCATGCCCATCCGGTGTCGGCGGTGGTGCTGTCGCGCCGCCACCTGAACGCAGGGAAGATCGTCATCGAGGGCTGGGAGATGCAGAAGGCGATCCGCGGCGTCACCACGCATGAAGGGTCGATCGAACTGCCCATTTTCGCCAACGATCAGGATACGCGGGCGCT
>JAPUEF010000257.1 GCA_027492655.1 Alphaproteobacteria bacterium
CGAGCTTCATGTTCATGCGCTCGGGCAGGCCGCCGACATTGTGGTGGCTCTTGATGGTGACCGAGGGGCCGCCGGAGAAGGAGACGCTCTCGATCACGTCCGGGTAGAGCGTGCCTTGAGCCAGGAAGCCGGGGGCGCCTTTGCCGTCCTGGCCGATCTTCTTGGCTTCTTCCTCGAAGATCTCGATGAAGAGGCGGCCTATGGTCTTGCGCTTCTTTTCGGGGTCGGCCTCGCCCTCCAGCGCGCCGATGAAGGTGTCGGAGGCGTCGACATGGACGAGCGGGATGTTGTAGTGGTGGCGGAAGAGGTTGACGACTTCGGCGCTCTCGTTGAGGCGCATGAGGCCGTGGTCGACATAGACGCAGGTGAGCTGGTCGCCGATCGCCTCGTGGATCAGCACCGCAGTCACCGCGCTGTCGACGCCGCCGGAGAGGCCGCAGATGACGCGGCCCTGCCCCACCTGCGCGCGGATCTTGGCGATCATCTCGGCCTTGTAGGCGGACATGGTCCAGTCGGGCATTAGCCCCGCGATGTTCAGGACGAAGTTGGCGAGGAGCTTGCCGCCGTCGGGCGTGTGGACGACCTCGGGGTGGAACATGGTGGTGTAGATGCGGCGCGCCTCGTTCACCGCGATGGCGAAGGGGGCGTTCTCGGACGTGCCGACGATCTCGAAGCCTTCGGGGAGGCGCGTGACGCGGTCGCCGTGGGACATCCAGACCGGGTAGCGGGAGCCGACCTGCCAGAAGCCGTCGAACAGGGGCGAAGATTTCAAGATCTCGACATCGGCGCGGCCGAATTCTGCCGCGTGGCCGCCTTCCACCGTGCCGCCGAGCTGGAGCGCGGTCGTCTGCTGGCCGTAGCAGATGGCGAGGACGGGGATGCCGGCCTCAAAGATCGCCTGCGGGGCGCGGGGGGAGTTCTCGGTGAGGACGCTGGCGGGGCCGCCGGAGAGGATGACGGCCCTGGGTTTCAGCTTGGCGTAGGCGGCGTCGGCGTTCTGGAAGGGGTGGATTTCGCAGTAGACGCCGATCTCGCGGATGCGGCGGGCGATGAGCTGCGTCACCTGGCTGCCGAAATCGATGACGAGGACGGCTGGATGGGGGGCGGTTGAGGGCATGGCGGGAATTAGCAAAAGGCAGGGCCGGGAGTCGAGGGCGGCGAGGTCAGACCCGGGTGAAGGGCGCGATGAAGAAGCCGTCGGTCGCGGTGCTGTGAGGGCTGAGACGGCGGGTGGGTTCGGGCGCGAAATCCGGGTGGGTGGCGGCGAAGGCGGCGATGTCTTCGTTTTCCTGCGGCAGGACCGAGCAGGTGACATAGACGAGGCGGCCGCCGGGCTTCACCAGCTGCGCGGCGGCGGCGAGCAGCCGCGACTGGAGCGCCGTCAGATACGCGACGCCGGCTTCGGTCAGGCGCGCGCGGGTCTCGGGGTTGCGCCGCCAGGTGCCCGAGCCAGAACATGGCGCGTCGAGCAGGACGCGGTCGAATGTCTCGGAGAACGGCGACGGGCGGTCGAGCCAATCTTCCGCCAGAAGCTTCGTTTCGATCAGCGTGGCCCCGGCCCGGGCGGCGCGGGGCAGTAAGCGCTTCAACCGGACCGCGCCGGTATCGGCGGCGAGGATGCGGCCTTGGTTCCGCATGGCGGCGGCGAGCGCCAATGTCTTGCCCCCTGCCCCGCAGCACAGATCCAGCACCGTCTCACCGGGCGCGGCCTGAAGCGCAGCGGCGGCGAGCTGCGAGCCGGCGTCCTGTATTTCCACAAGGCCGAGCGTATGGGCGTCGCCGCCTTCGACATCGACCGAGCCGGCGAGGACGCGCAGGCCCGTGTCAATCAGCGCCAGGGGTTCGGCGATGATGCCCTCTTGCGCCAGTTTCTCGATCGCCTCGGCGCGCGTCGCCTTCAGCGTGTTGACGCGCAGGTCGAGCGGCGCGCGGCCCTGAAGCGCCGCGAGTTCGGCTTCAGCGTTCGTCCCCCAGGCGCGGGTGAAGGCGGCGGCGAGCCATTCCGGCGTGCGACCGGCGAGGCCAAGCGCGGCGCGTTCGTCCTCGCTGAGCGGGGGCGGGGCGGGGCGCGCGCCCGTGACGCGGGCTGCGACGGCGGCGGCCTCGTGCGACTGCCCGAGCCCGGCGATGACCATGCGGCGCGGATCTCCGCTTGCGTCACCGCTCCGCAGCGCGGCGAATACCACATCGCCGATGGCGCGGCGGTCGCCGGAGCCCGCAAATCTGTTCGCTTTGCCCCATGCGACGAGCGCGCGATCGGCGGCCGCGCCTTGAAGCACATGTCCGACGATTTCGATGGCGGCGGCGATGCGCGCGTCAGCTCTCATCACAAACCGCGGAAACCCGGCCTTTCAAATTCCTGCCTGTGACGAATTGCATCATTGGCGAGAGAGACGACGCGACTAGCGTTGCACCTAGCAACTTGGGCGACAAAGCCCAAGAGCATGGACCTACCACAGTTGCCGACCGGGAATACCCGGCGAACAGAGTTCAGAAAAACAAGAATAAGCGCCTGCAATCAAGCGGACGCGAACTAGGGGAGAGGAACCATGTCAGGAGAGGGTTCGGCGCGGCTGCGCCGGCGTTTGGCTATCTGTGCGGGCCTGTTTGTCACCACGGCGCTCAGCCCGGCCGTGGTGGCGCAAGGCACCGGCGAAACAGCAGCAGCGCCGGCCAGCACTGCATCCGGCGAAGAGGAAATCCTCGTCACCGCGCAACGCAAGTCGGAACGGCTTCAGAAAGTGCCGATCGCGGTTTCCGCGTTTAGCCAGGACCAACTCCAGAAGCAGAAGATCGACGGCGGGCCCAACCTGGTTCTGTCGATCCCCAACGTGAACTTCTCGAAGGGCAATTTCACCGGATCGAACTTTTCGATCCGCGGCATCGGTTCGAAGCTGGTCGCTGCGTCCGGCGACAGCGCGACCGGCATCCATATCAACGGATCGCCGCTGACGGCCAACAATCTGTTCGAAGCCGACTTCTTCGACATGGAGCGCGTCGAGGTGCTGCGCGGTCCGCAAGGCACGCTATACGGCCGTAACGCGACCGGCGGGGTGGTGAACCTGATCACCGCAAAGCCCAATTTCGACGAGGTGATGGGCAATGTCCGCGCGGAATACGGCAACTACAACTCGGTGAAGCTGCGCGGCATGTTCAACGCCCCGCTGGGCGACATGTTCGCCGTTCGCCTTGCAGGCACTTATCTGAAGCGCGATGGGTTCGGGACGAACCTGACAACCGGCAACGATGCCGACAGCCGCGATCTATGGGGCGGCCGCGTTACGCTGGGCTTCCAACCTGACGAGACGTTCACCGCCTATCTGATGTGGGACCATTTCGACGAAGACGACAGGCGTTCGCGTATCGGCAAACAGCTCTGCTCCAAGGACAGCGGGCCTGCCAATATCGGCGGGTCGGCCTTCTCGGCGATTCCGCCGATCGCGACGATCCAGCAGGGCTTCTTCAGCCAGGGCTGCCGCGCAACCGCAACGGACGCACCCGACATTTTCGGAACCGTCGACAGCCGCGCGACGCTTGGCGGCCTGTTCGGCGCGCTCGGTGGCTTCCAGACCGGCGATGCGTATGTGGGCAAGATGCAGACGCGCAACGTCCGCGACATCGAGTCGGCGTTCGATCCCATCTACAGATCCAAGACCGATATCTACCAGCTGGTGATGGACTGGGACATCACGCCGAATGTGCGCCTGTCGTCGCTGACGTCGTATACCGAGTTCAACCTGTTCACGCGGCAGGACTATAATCGCTATTCGCCGAGCACGCTGTTCAACACGTCGCCAAACCCGGTGAACGCGTTCGCGGCGGTTCCGGGATACGCGGCCGTGATCTACCCGCTTCTGTTCCCGGGCGGCGTCGTGAACGATCCGCAGAACGGCGCGCAGAACCGCTTCACGACAAGCGATATCTCGTCGGCCTTCACGGAGCAGTTCACGCAGGAGTTCAGGGTTTCAACCTCGTTCGACGGTCCGGTGAATTTCAGCCTTGGCGCAAACTACCTGAACCTCGACGCCACCGGCGACTACTACGTGATGTTCAATACGGGCACCGCGTATTATCAGGTGAACAACTAACTGCAGACCGGCAACGCCAATTGCGGCGCGACGACGCCGAACTGCGTCTATATCGATCCGAACCAGACTCCCGATCGCAGCGGACACAATTACTACGACGCGTATTCGCCCTACAATCTGACATCGACGGCGGTGTTCGGTGAAATCTATTGGGAGGCGACGGACACCTTCAAGCTGACCGCCGGCATTCGCTATACCGACGACGACAAGACGCTCGAAAATCACGCGGTCAATCTGGGGACGGTGGGCTCAGACCCTGCTCCGTCCGTCTACCAGAATGTCAGGTTCAAGGAACTGACCGGCCGTATCGGTTTCGACTGGCAGCCCGACCTGTCGTTCACTGACAGTTCGCTGATCTACGGCTTCTATTCGCGCGGCTATAAGGCAGGCGGCCTCAACTCGCCCTGCTCCGATGCACCCGGCGTGAGCTGCGGCCCGGCGACGTTCAATCCCGAGTTCATCAATGCTTACGAACTGGGGTTCAAGAACACGCTGAATGGCGGCGTGGCGCAGCTAAACCTGTCGCTGTTCCACTATGACTATAACGGTTATCAGGTTTCGAAGATCGTCAACCGCGCCTCGACCAACGAGAATATCGACGCCTCGATTTCGGGCGCCGAGTTCGAGTCTATCTGGAACCCGATCCCCGGCCTGCGCTTGAACGCCAATATCGGGTATCTCGCGACCGAGATCGATTCTGGCACCTCGATCGATACGTTCAACAGGACGCAGAACGATCCCAACCTCGTGCTGATCAAATCCAGTGCAGCGTCGAACTGCGTCGTGACGGTCGCGTCCGCCCAAGCGGCGCTGGCTTTCTCGAACGCAACCAACAATCCGTTCGCGTTGCTCGGCGTGTGCAGCTCGGCAACCGAAGCGGACGGCGTCACGCCGACGGCGGCGAGCATTGCAGCCCGGAATAACAAGACGCCGCTCTATCCGGGCGGCCCGGCAGCCGCCGGCGTGAATGCTTTCGGTCAGTACTATAGCGACGGCGTTGCGGTCGATATCTCGGGTAACGAGTTGCCGAACGCGCCGAAATGGACAGTCTCGCTGGGCGCCCAGTATACGTTCGAAATCGCGAACGGCTGGGATTTCACGGCGCGTCTCGACTATTATCGGCAGACCTCGACCTTCTCGCGCATCTACAATGCAAGCTCCGATGCGATCGACGGCTGGCAGAACTTGAACGTCACGCTGACGCTGGCCAATCCCGATAACGGGATCACGATCGACGCCTATGTCAAGAATGCGACCAATGAGACGGCGCTGACCGACACCTATCTGACGGACGATTCATCGGGCCTGTTCCGCAACGGCTTCTATACCGATCCGCGGACTTACGGCATCGCAATCTCGTACCAGTTCTGACGACAAGGCCGCCGGGCGCGAAAGCATCCGGCGGCCGCAGCGATACGATCGAGACCGGCGGGCAACGCCGGCGCAAAGAAGAAGCCTGAGGCCGGGACGCGAAAGCGCCCCGGTTTTCTATCTCATCCCACGCCGCCGGCGTTGTAGTTGGGGCTTTCGCGCGTGATCATCACGCCATGCGGATGGCTTTCGCGCATGCCGGCATTGGTGATGCGAACGAATTCGGCGCGCTCGTGCAGGTCGCCGATGGTCTTGCAGCCGGTGTAGCCCATCGCGGCCCGCAGCCCCCCGACGAGCTGGTGCACAACGGCGTCGACCGGACCCTTGTAAGGCACCTGACCCTCGATGCCTTCCGGCACCAGCTTCAGCGTGTCGCGCACTTCAGCCTGGAAGTAGCGGTCGGCGCTGCCGCGCGCCATCGCGCCGAGCGAGCCCATGCCGCGATAGGATTTGTAGGAGCGGCCCTGATAGAGGATCACCTCGCCCGGACTTTCATCGGTGCCCGCGAGCAACGAGCCGATCATCGCCACGTCGGCGCCCGCCGCGATGGCCTTCGCCAGATCGCCGGAATAGCGGATACCGCCATCGGCGATGACCGGGACGCCGGCCTTCTTCGCCGCCTCGACGCAGTCCATGACCGCCGTGAGCTGCGGCACGCCGACGCCCGCGACGATGCGCGTGGTGCAGATGGAGCCGGGGCCGATGCCGACCTTGATCGCGTCCGCGCCGGCGTCGATCAGCGCTTTTGTGGCGGCGCCGGTGGCGACGTTACCGGCGATGATCTGGGTGTTGTTGGAGACGCGCTTGATGCGGGTAACGGCTTCCAGCACGCGGGCAGAATGGCCGTGCGCGGTATCGACCACGACGACATCGACGCCGGCGTCGATGAGCTGTTCGCTGCGGGCGTAGCCGTCATCGCCCACGCTGGAGGCGGCGGCGACGAGCAGGCGACCATGCACGTCCTTCGCGGCGCGCGGATGGGTCTGCGCGCCTTCGATGTCCTTCACGGTGATGAGGCCGATGAGGCGGTCGGCGTCGTCCACCACCAGCAGCTTCTCGATGCGGCGGCTGTGCAGGAGCTTCTTGGCGTCGTCGCGCGAGATCGTCTCGCGGGCGGTGACGAGGTTTTCCTTGGTCATCAGCGATCCGACCAGCTGGCCCGGATCGGTGGCGAAGCGCATGTCGCGGTTGGTGAGGATGCCGACCAGCTTTCCAGGGGCGCCGTTGCCGCCGCCGGTGACGACCGGGAAGCCGGTGACGCGGTGGCGTTCGCGCATCTCCATCGCCTCGCGCAGCGTCGCGTCGGGCGAGATGGTGACGGGGTTCACCACCAGCCAGCTTTCGTAACGCTTCACGTCGCGGACCTGACGGGCCTGCTCCTCGGGGCTGAGATTGCGGTGAAGGACGCCGATGCCGCCGGCCTGGGCCATGGCGATGGCGAGGCGGCTTTCCGTCACCGTGTCCATGGCGGACGAGGCGAGCGGAATATTGAGGGCGATGGTTTTGGTCAGCCTGGTGCGGGTATCCGCTTCGCCCGGCAGGACGTCGGAAGCCCCCGGCACGAGGAGGACGTCGTCGAAAGTCAGGGCTTCGCGGATGGCCATGCGCACTCCGAATGGGTTGCGACCGGCCCGGGCGCCAGAAGCGCG
>JAPUEF010000258.1 GCA_027492655.1 Alphaproteobacteria bacterium
CGTCCACCTGATGGTGGAGGATGTGAACGAACGCAACGCGGCGCTGGATGCGCTGTCGGACATTCATCTGCCAGGAGCAGAAGCGTCGCGAGGCGACGATATCGCCCATCCGCATATTCCGCGCGGTCGTCATCCGCGCGACGTGCGGGTCGTCGTCAAGTCGCGCGATTTCCATTGATGCGCGGGGTGGCGGCGGCGCGATTTCCGGCCCATATCGATGGCCATGATCGCCTTCGATAATTCCTATCGCCGCCTGCCTGAAAGGTTCCACGCCGCGCTGGAACCGGCGCGGGCGACGGCGCCCGTCCTGATCGCCTTCAACGCGGCGCTGGCGGACGAGTTGGGGCTGGACGCCGCCGCGCTGGAGCCGGTGGCGGCCGAACTGTTTTCCGGCAACCGCCTCGCCGAAGGCGCGGAACCCATCGCGCTCGCCTATGCCGGGCATCAATTCGGCAATTTCGTGCCGCAGCTTGGCGACGGGCGCGCGCTGCTGCTGGGCGAGGTGATCGATCGCAAGGGCGTACGGCGCGACATCCAGCTGAAGGGCTCCGGCCCGACGCCTTTTTCGCGCCGGGGCGACGGGCGGGCGGCGATGGGGCCGGTGCTGCGCGAATACATCGTCTGCGAGGCGATGCATGCGATGGGCGTGCCGACCACGCGGGCGCTGGCGGCGGTGGCGACCGGCGACACAGTATGGCGCGAGACGCCGCTGCCGGGCGCGGTTCTGACGCGGGTGGCGGCGAGCCATATCCGCATCGGGACGTTCCAGTATTTCGCGGCGCGGCAGGATGCCGACGCGCTGAAGCTGCTGGCCGACCACGTCCTCGCACGCCATTATCCCGGACT
This sequence comes from Alphaproteobacteria bacterium, assembly GCA_027492655.1. Lineage (GTDB taxonomy): Bacteria > Pseudomonadota > Alphaproteobacteria > Micropepsales > Micropepsaceae > JADZAI01. Next base: position 847 of record JAPUEF010000258.1, read on the forward strand.
ACAGGATGCTCCCCGCCCCTATCTCGCCTTGCTGGAGGCGATCATCGAACGGCAGGCGCGGCTGGTCGCCCAATGGATGTCGGTCGGCTTCATCCACGGCGTGATGAACACCGACAATATGGCGGTGTCGGGCGAAACCATCGACTACGGCCCCTGCGCCTTTCTGGACGGTTTCGACCGCAAGGCGGTGTTCAGTTCGATCGACCGGAACGGCCGTTATGCCTATGCCAACCAGCCGGCGATCGCGCAGTGGAATCTGGCGCGGCTGGCGGAGACGCTGCTGTTTCTGATCGATCCCGATATCGACGCGGCGATCGCGACGGCGACGGAGTGCCTGAACCGCTTCCCGCAGCACTTCTCCGACGCCTGGACGGCGGCGATGCGGCGCAAGCTGGGCCTGAACCTTGAGGCGGAGGGCGACGCGACGCTAGCGACCGCGCTGCTGGATCTGATGGAAGCGGAGAACACCGACTTCACGATCGCCTTTCGCACGCTCTCGACCGGACCGTCGGCGGAGGACGCCATCGCGGCTACGGCGTCGCTGTTTCGGGACCGCACGGCGTTCCTTGGCTGGGCGCAGTCATGGACGGCGCGGCTTGCCGTGGAAGCGGCGCCGTTCGGTACGATCGCCGCCCGCATGCGGGCCGCGAACCCGGCGATCATTCCGCGCAATCATCGCATCGAGCAGGCGATTGCGGCGGCGGTGGAACGCGGCGATTTCGCACCGTTCCACGAGCTGGCGGCGGCGACGCGGCAACCCTTCGACGATATCGCCGCGTTCGATGCCTACCGTGCGCCGCCGAACGCGGACGAGCGCGTCTGCGAGACCTTTTGCGGCACCTGAACCATCAGCGACCCTTGCGCAGCGCCTCGGCCAGAGCGGCGCCAAGCGCGCCCTGCGCCGGAGCGGCGTCGCGCTTGTCGGACGCGTAGCGTTTCACGTCGGACGGGCGCGCTTCAGGGCGGCCGGAGGCCGGAGCGGCGGCGGGACGGGCGGACGCCGCGCCGTCCTTGCGCATGGTCAGCGCGATGCGCTTGCGCTTCACATCGACCTCGACCACGCGCACCTTCACCACATCGCCCGCCTTCACCACCTCGTGCGCATCCTTCACGAAGCGGTCGGCGAGCTGCGAGACATGCACCAGACCGTCCTGATGGACGCCGATGTCCACGAAAGCGCCGAAGGCGGCGACATTGGTGACGGTGCCTTCCAGCATCATGCCGGGCTTCAGGTCGGTGATCTCCTCCACCCCGTCGGCGAAGGCGGCGGTGCGGAATTCAGGGCGCGGATCGCGGCCCGGCTTTTCAAGCTCGGCCAGAATGTCGCGCACGGTCGGCAGGCCGAAGCGTTCGTCCACGAACTGCGCCGGGTCGAGTTTCTTCAACGCCGCGCCGTCGCCCATGATCGAGCGCACGTCGCGGCCGCAGGCGGCGACGATCTTGCGCGCCACGCCATAGGCTTCCGGATGTACCGCCGAGGCGTCGAGCGGCTCGGCGCCGTTCGGGATGCGCAGAAAGCCGGCGCATTGTTCGAAGGCGCGCGGGCCGAGCCGTGCGACCTTCAGCAAATCCTTGCGGCCCGCGAAGGGACCGGCGGCATCGCGATGCGCGACGATCGCCTCCGCCAGCGCCGGGCCGAGGCCGGACACGCGGGCGAGCAGCGGCGCAGAGGCGGTGTTGAGATCGACGCCGACCGCGTTCACCGCGTCTTCCACCACCGCCTCCAGCGAGCGACCGAGGCGGTGCTGATCGACGTCGTGCTGATACTGGCCGACGCCGATGGATTTCGGCTCGATCTTCACCAGCTCGGCCAGCGGATCCTGCAGGCGGCGCGCGATGGAGACCGCGCCGCGCAGCGAAACGTCGAGCTGCGGGAATTCCTGCGAGGCGAGCGCCGAGGCCGAGTAAACCGACGCGCCCGCTTCGCTGACGATCACCTTGGTGGGCTTCTGGCCCGGCACGGCGGCCAGCATGTCGGCGACGAGGCGCTCGGTTTCGCGGCTGCCGGTGCCGTTGCCGATGGCGATCAGCTCGATCTTGTGGCGCGCAATGAGGCGCGCGAGTTCGATCTTCGTGCCGTTCACGTCGTTGCGCGGCTGGAACGGATAGACCGTCGTGGTGTCGAGCAGCTTGCCGGTCGCGTCGATCACCGCGACCTTCACGCCGGTGCGGATGCCTGGATCGAGACCAAGCGTGGTGCGCATGCCGGCGGGCGCAGCCAGCAGCAGATCCTTGAGATTGCGCGCGAAGACGCGGATGGCTTCCGCCTCCGCCCGCTCGCGCAGCTCGCGCATCAGATCGAGCGACAGCGTCAGCGAGAGCTTCACGCGCCAGGTCCAGCGTACCACGTCCATCAGCCACGGCCCCGCGGGCGTTGCGGGATCGATGGCGTTGGCGGCGGCGATGGTGCGCTCCACCGGCTTCACGGGCGAGGGATCATCGGCGTCGATTTCGACGCCGAGGGTGAGGAATTCCTCATCGCGGCCGCGCATCATGGCGAGCGCGCGATGGCTGGGCATCGCGGCCCAGGTCTCGACGTGGTCGAAATAGTCGGAGAATTTCGCGCCGGCTTCTTCCTTGCCTTCCACCACACGGGCGCGGAACGTCGCCTTCTGCTGCATATAGGTGCGCAGACGGCCGACAAGTTCGGCGTTTTCGGCGAAGCTTTCCGACAGAATATCGCGCGCGCCTTCCAGCGCCGCCTTCACGTCCGGCACCTCCTCCGTCACGAAGGCGGCGGCGCGGTCGGCGGGCACGACGCTACGATCCGCCAGGATCGCCTCGGCGAGCGGCCCAAGGCCTTTCTCGCGCGCGATCTCGGCGCGGGTGCGGCGCTTGGGCTTGAAGGGCAGATAGATGTCTTCAAGCTCGGCTTTGGTCGCGGCGGCGTTCAGCTTGGCGGTCAGGTCGTCGGTGAGCTTTCCCTGCGAGGCGATCGACTCGACGATGGCTTTGCGCCGCGCCTCCATCTCGCGCAGATAGACGAGGCGCTCGGACAGAAGACGCAGCTGAGCGTCGTCGAGTCCGCCGGTCACTTCCTTGCGGTAGCGGGCGATGAAGGGAACGGTGGCGCCGCCGTCGAGCAAGTCGATCGCCGTCGCGACCTGTTCGGGCTTTGCACCGATTTCAGCGGCGATGACGAGAGCGATACGGCGATTTTCTGGGGACATGACGACTGGAAAACAGGAATCGGGGCGCGGACCTTAAACAGCGCGCCCCGCCATCGACAATCGTTCTATGGCCCTTGTCAGGCGAGGCCGTGCGTGCCGTCGCGGGTGCTGGAATCACCGAGCTGCGAGCCGCCATCGACATCGAGGATCGTGCCGGTGATGTAGCGGCCGGCATCGGAGGACAGGAACACGGCGGCATCGCCGATCTCGTCCTTGGTGCCGTAGCGGCGCAGCGGGATGCGGCTGGTCAGCGCTGCCTCCGCCTCAGGCGTCGGGGCGAGCCGCGCCATGCCTTCGGTATCGGCGATCGGGCCGGGCGAGATACCGTTGACGCGGACGCCGTCCGGTCCCCATTCCATCGCCAGCACGCGGCAGAGGTGATTGATGCCGGCCTTCGCGGCGCAGACATGGGCCTGCAGCATGCGGGCGTTCACGGCCTGACCGGCGGTGATCGCGATCAGCGACGCGCCGGGGCGATTGAGATGCGCATAGCTGGCGCGGAACACGTTGAAGGTGCCGTTCAGATCGATATCGACCACGGTGCGGAAGCCGTTCGCCGACATGCCGAGCGCCGGCGCAACGAAGTTTCCGGCCGCGCCGGAGATGACGATATCGAGCTTGCCGAAGCGGGTGACGGACTGATCGAGCGCCTCTTCCACCGCCTGATAGATGCGGACATCGCAGGAGAGGCCGAGCGCGACATCCGGCCCGCCGATTTCGGCGGCGGCGGCAGCGGCCTTTTCCGGGTTGCGGCCGGCGACGGCGACTTTCGCGCCAAGGCCCGCCAGGCGCTTGGCGATGCCGAGATTGATGCCGGACGTGCCACCGGCGATGAAGGCGGTTTTGCCCGCGAATAGTCCGGGACGGAACGGATCCATGACGCTTCCTCCTGCGATTGTTATGACACCTCCGGTTCTAGCCGGTGGCGGCATGGCAGGCGACAGGGGAATGGTCGCGGCTGTCAGCGGCCCCGGCGGCCGAAGGTTGTCCCGCCAGCCGGGCGCGCGGCGACGCCAGGCGGCGGCGAGGACGCGCGCGACAGCGATTGTTCGGCGGCGCGCTGCGCCAGATAGCGGGCGATGGTGGCATCGGTATCGCGCTCCCGCCCGGCAGCATCGTCAGGGTCCCCGGGAGACGAGCCGGGGCCGCCGCCGTTCGCCTGCGGCGGTTGCGAACCCGGGAAAGCGCGGCGAATGCGGAAGCCGAGCACGATGGCGAAGATCAGGCCGACAATGCCAAGGCCGATAATGGTCGGTTGCAGTCCCAGCGGCACGACGGTTTCGCCCCACCCGCCCACATCCAGGAAATAGAGGGCAAAGCCGATGCAATAGACGACCGGAACAAGGCCGCCGACCAGACCGAGCCATGTCCGCACTGACTGCATGATTGCGTTTCCCCCTGCGCGGGCAGCAGTTTGACGGATGGTCGGCAAAGAAATCGTAAGCTGACCACACGACGCTTGCGAGAGAATCGCAGGTCTGCTTTGGGAAAGCCGCGCCATCGGGGCGGCGAGGAACGTCATGACGATGACCTGGAGCCTGCCTGCACGCCGCCCGAACCGCCTGCGCGGCGGTGGTCGCTGAGGTGGCGACACCCGGACGGCTCGCCCGCATCGGCTGGATAGCGGCCGGATTCGGGTGCCTGGCGCTGGGCGTTATCGGCGCGTTCCTGCCGCTGATGCCGACGACGATCTTCATCATTCTGGCGGCGGGGTGTTTCGCGCGGGGCTCGCCCCAGCTGGAAGCGTGGCTGTTGGATCACCCGCGCTTCGGGCCGGCGCTGCGCGCCTGGCGGGACAGCGGCGCGATCTCGGGGCGAAGCAAGATCGCCGCCTGCGCGGGGATGACGCTGGGGTTCGCGGTGTTCTGGGTCGGCGCCCGGCCATCGGCATGGCTGGCGGCCGGGGTGGGCGCGGCGCTGGCTTGCTGCGCCGCCTATGTCGTCACACGGCCCGCGCCGCGCGCCTGATAGACAGCGGCACGCTCAGGCGGTGATCTCGGCGAGGCGGTCGTGCATTTCGCCAAGAACGCGCAAGAGACCTTTCGGCGCCTTGCGCATATCGCCGCGCACCGAAACACGGCCGGCCTTCGCCATCTCCAGGCTGTGCGCCGCCTGGGCTGCGGCTTGTTCCGGCGTCGCGGTACGGCGGTTGAGCCGGGCCGCCGGCAGCATCGCCGCATGGTCGCCGCGCACCACGACGTCGGCTTCGATCTCGTCCTGCGAAAAGGTGACGCCCTGGCCGGTGATATGGGCGGCGAGAACGGCGGTCGAACCGTCGGGCGGGACGTCGGTGATGATTTCGCACATCGTGAAATCGGCGTCGGGGAACGCGCCGCGATGTTCTTCGACGAGATCGGCCAGAATACCGTGCATGGCTTTGATCCAGGCCGGCGTCGCGTAGATCAGTCGTTCAGACATCGCGCGCGGCCTCTTTGGCGCTGAAACCGGCGGCCATGAACGCCGGCAGGCAATCCTGAACCGGGAGATTGAGAAACAGGAAGCCGACCGGCGAGGGCGTCACCAGCACCTTCGCTGCGGCAGCGCGGTGGCGGGCGGCGCGATAGCCGGCGAGATCGACGATAGACGGCGGCGAAGCGGTGGCTGGCATGGCATACCCTTTATATCGGGTAATTATCATACCATTTAAACCGTCAGGTCAACTGGCCGCCATAAAGGTCGAGGATCGAGGTTTCGCCCAGTTCGCCCAGAACGACCTCTTTCAAGCGCTGCATATGCTGACGCCACACAGCTTCGGCGGCCTCGGCGTTGCGCGCTTCGATCATGTCGATGAGCAACGTGTGATTCGCCAGCGCGACTTTGTTGAGTTCGAGCTGGTCGGCGCGGGCGCGCGCCACGAAATGCGTGACGTGACGGCGGAAGATTTCATCGAGCATGCCGGTCATCAGCGCGAGAACGACATTCCCGGCGCGCTGCATGAGGATGCGGTGAAGCTCGGCGGTCGCGAGCGCGAAGACCTTGAAGTCGGCGATATGGTCGCGTTCCCAGGTCAGGTGGTCGCGCAGGGCCTTGAGATCGTC
>JAPUEF010000259.1 GCA_027492655.1 Alphaproteobacteria bacterium
GTTCCTTCTTGTAGGCTTCGCGGGCGCTGGAGTAGTATCGGGCGGGGCGCGCCGGCTCCGGCGCGGGGGCATCGACCGAGACTGTCTCGGTCGAGACGGGCTGCGCCGGCGCGGGGGGCGGGACGTCGTCGGGCATGCGGCGCGCGCGCTGGGCCAGGACTTGCGCGCAGAAGGCGTCGTCGGCGGCGGCCATCCAGGGGCCGCCATCGCGCGAGATCAGCGAGGAGCCGGTGACACGGCCTTCGGCGATGTAGCTGCGCATCTGCTGCGCCGCGTAAGGGCCATAGATCTTCCCGCCGATGCTGAGGGCGAAGCGCGGCTGTTCGGCGTCCAGCTGAGGCATTGGCGCTGTCACGGTGGCGGTAGGTCCGACTGGAGGCGCCCCCAAAGCGCCGGCTGCTGCGATGGCGAGGTTTCAAAACCGCGGGAGGCCCGTCCCGTTCCGCTTGGCGCGTTTCCAGCCTTGCAAATCAAATCAGGCCCCCGCAGGCTTAGTGCCACCTTACAATTAACGAACGGGAAACGCTCCATGACAACCAGAGAGTTCTGCTCCGCCGAGCGCGAAGGCAATGTGCTGATCGTGACGATCAAGCGGCCGGCGCAGATGAACGCCCTGCACCCGCCCGCCAATGCGGAACTGGCGGCGGTGTTCGACGAATTCGCCGCCGATCCTTCGCTGTGGGTCGCGATCATCACCGGCGAGGGCGAACGCGCCTTCTCGGCCGGCAACGATCTGGTCTATCAGGCCAGCGGCAAGCCCATCACCGTGCCGCCCAGCGGCTTCGCCGGCCTGACGGCGCGTTTTGACCTCAACAAGCCGGTGATCGCGGCGGTGAACGGCGTCGCGATGGGCGGCGGGTTCGAGATCGCGCTGGCCTGCGATCTGATCGTCGCGTCCGAGACCGCGATCTTCGCGCTGCCCGAGCCGAAAGTGGGCCTGGCGGCGCTGGCCGGCGGCCTGCACCGCCTGCCGCGCCAGATCGGGCTGAAGCGCGCGATGGGCATGATCCTGACCGGGCGCCGGGTCAGCGCGGCGGAAGGCAAGGAACTGGGCTTCGTCAACGAGGTGGCGGCTCCGGCGGAGCTGCTGACCGTGGCGCGCAAATGGGCGGCGCTGGTGGCCGAGTGCTCGCCGATGTCGATCCGCGCCTCGAAGGAGGCCGTGCTGAAGGGTCTGGACGAGCCGAGCCTGAAGGACGCGATCGTCAATCAGCGGACCTATCCGTCGATCACCGCGATGTTCAAATCGGAAGATCTGATCGAGGGGCCGCTGGCCTTCTCGCAGAAACGTGCGCCCAAATGGAAGGGCCGCTGAGGCGGGCCATTCAGCCCAAATTCATTCAGGGGATGGCAAGACCCCGCCCCACTGGCGTATGACGCCGCTTGTGGGGCGGGAAAGCCCCTTTGGGAGAGACTTAACATGAAGCGTTTTGTTACCGCGGCGCTGTTCGCCGCCGCCATGGCCGCGCCCGCCCTGGCAGACGACGTCGCAGCCGCCAACGAGCGCTGCGTCGCGATGGCCAGCAAGCAGGTCGAAGCCAGCCTGCCGCCGGAGACGACGCCGGAGCAGAAGCAGGCCGTGAACGAAATGGTCACGGAGACCTGCGGCTGCATCACCACGAAGCTCGGTGAACTGGGCGATGACGGCCAGAAGGTTCTGCACATCATGGTGACGCAGTCCGAAGAGGACGCGATGATCACCGATCCGGCGGAAGCGAAGAAGCGCTCGGTCGCCAAGCTGGTCGAGGCGTATGGCATGAGCGAAGCCGACGCCGGCGCGTATTACGACCGCGTCAACCCGCAGGTCGAACAGCTTTCGCAGGCCTGCGCCATGGAAGCGCAGCAGAAGATGATGCAGAAGCTGACGCCCGCGCCGCAATAAGCAGCCGGCACGATCAGGCCCGCGCGACGCCAACCGGCGACGCGCGGGCCTTTTCATATCGGGTTCATATCGGGCGGCGCGTTACGCCGCTCAAGCCTCGTTTTACTGGATGACGCGCCAGGTGCCGTCGCGGTTGCGGCAGGCGACGCCTTCCGCGATCTGGCGGCGGCCGTTGACGTAAATTTCCTGCTCGTAATTGCGGCAGGTGCGGCCACGGCGGTCGCGATAGCTGTCGGCGGCTTCGACATAGCCGTAATGGCCGGAGCGCGGATTGCGCCATTCGACACGCTCATACGGGTCGCGATTTTCAAACGCATCGTAATAGGCGTTCGAGGCGTAGTAGCCGTCGCAATCGTCGCCGCTGCGGGCGATCTGCGAGCCGGCGACGCCGCCCAGAAGCACGCCGGCCACGGTGCCAAGACCGCGCTCGCCCTTGAAGGCCTGATTGCCGATCACGCCGCCGATAATGCCGCCGATGATCGCGCCCGCCGCCTGATCGTTGCGGCGGTCCTGACGGCAATCCGAGGACGAATAATAGCGGTCGCGGGCTTCTGCGGCGCCGACGCTCATCCCCATCAGGATGGCGGCGGCGGCTGCGCCGGCGATGACGTTGCGAAGCATGGTGCTCTCCTTCGTGCTGACGCGAGAGGCGCGCCTCTCTGCCCGGGAAAACGCAACAACGCCGCGAGGGGTTCCCCACTCGCGGCGTTGTCAGTCCGGGCGTCAGCGCCTGTTACTGGTCGTCATTCCGGCGCGTATTGCCATAGCGCCCGCCGCGCGGCATTTCGCGCACGCGGGGCGCTTCCGGCTGAGGCTGGGCCTGCGGTTCGGTGACGACCGGCTGGGGCTGCGGGCGGGGCGCACGATCGACGTTGCGGAAGTCGCGCTCGCCACGGTTGCGCTCGCGCGGCCCGTCATCCGCACGCGGCGCGGGATTGTCGCTGCGTTCGATGCGCGGCCCGCGCGGCGAATCGCGCCGGCCGTCATTGCGGTCGTTCCAGTCGCGATTGCCGCCGTTGTTGTCGCCGTTCCAGCTATGGCCGCGGTCTCTGTCGCGAGTGCGGTCACGGTCCCGGTTGCCGTTCCACTTGTGGCCGCTGCGATCGCGATCTTTCCACTTGTCGTCGTCGCGCCTGTGGCCGTTGTTCCACTTGTGGTCGCGATGATCGCGGTCGCGCCATTTGCCGCCGTCGCGGTGGCGGTCGCGATCATAGTGATTCACGACCACGACAGGGCGCGCGTACCAACGGCCGCTATACCAGTAGCCGCCATTGCCGAACGTGTAGCCGGGGTAGTAGTCGTTGTAGAAATAGTCGCCGCGGCGGTAGTAGCCGTCGCGCGAATAATAGCCCCAATAGCCGTCATTGTAGTCGCCGTCGTCGTAGTACGACGAGGCGTAGCCGTTGTCGTAATACCCGTCGTCGTAATAGCCATCGGAATAGGCGACGCAGCCTGCCGCAGGCAGGGCGGCGAGAAGGGCGGCGACCGCGAGAAGGCGCTTGCTGCGCATGGCGGAACCTCATTCAGCGGCTCGCCGCACAGTGCGGCGGAGCTTTACACAAGGGAATACGAACCGGCGGCTGAATGGTTCCTGAACAGTAAACGTCGCGTCGTCAGCCGCCGGATTCCGACATCAATCGACGATGCGCCAGGAGCCGTCGCGCTCGCGGCAGGCCGTGCCGACGGCGGTCTGGCGGCGGCCATCGACATAGATCACCTGCTCGAACTCGCGGCAGTCGCGGCCGCGATCGTCGGCGTACCAGTCGCGCGCTTCGACATAGTTCGCGTAGCCGCTCTGGTCGCGCCAGGTGACGCGCTGGTACGGATCGGCGTTCTCGAAGGCGTCGTAGTAGGCGCCGTCGGAATAGGTGTCGCGGCTGTCATAATCGTCGTAGCGGCTGTCGTAGCGATCGGCGCGCTCGTAGCGATCGTCGTAACGATCAGCATAGCGGCGGTCGCCGTAGCCGGCGCGGGCGAAAGCGTCGTCGCCGCAATCGCGGTTTCCGGCGACCGAGTTGCCCACCGCGCCGCCGAGCAGCGCGCCGGCGACCGCGCCGATCGCCCGATCGTTCCCGCCATTGCCGAACTGGCCGCCGATGACGCCGCCGATCACCGCGCCGGCGACAGTGCCGACGGTGCGATCCTGCGCCGTGACGCAGCCATGGTCATTGTAGCGGTCGCGGGCTTCGGCGCCGCCGGCAAGGATGAGCGCGGCGGCCGAGGCGGCGAGGAAGACTTTGAGCGGCGACATGGATGTCATTCTCCGAAGATGCGGACGGGTTTCCGTCTGTCGGAGCGTGTTATCCGGCGGCGGCGCTGAACGCGGCCTGAACGGCGGCGTTAACGGTTCGCGACGCGCTCGACCGCGGCGGCGCGCGACGACGCGGCGGCGAGAAAGCGGATCGCGACGCCCTGGGGAATGTGGCGGACGACATGGCCCTGCATGCGGCCGACCGTGATCTCTGCGCCGATCCTGGGACGCGGATCGATGGCGATGGCCGCGCCGCTGAGCGACAGATCGAGGACACGGCAGGCGATTTCCGCGCCATCGGGCAGGATGCAGCGGGCTTCCTGATCGAGGTCTGCGCGTTCGTAGCGGCGCAGATCCTCGTCGCGCAGACGATGGCGATTGGCGTGATAGGTGAGACGTTCGGCGATGCGGTCGCGGCGGTTCTGGGTGGTGATGAGCTTCACCGCGAAGCCGTAATCGTGATGGCGGATGACGTGGCCTTCGCAACGGCCGATGTCATCGACATAGAGGACGATACGCGCCCCGAGTTCGGGCCGCGCTTCGCTGGTCAGCGAGGCCCCGCCGGCTGACATGTCGAACACGACGGCGCGGTATTCATCACCGCCTTCGGCCAGAAACCGCACCGGCAAAGACACGACGACGCGGCGATGCCGCCGCTCGTCAGCGGCCTCGCCGAGAATATAGGATTGAAGCCGCGAAACCGGCTCGTCCTGAGTGACGGCGCTATCGTCCGACACAATCGCCCCCTGATCAGGGCGAACCCTAGCGTCGATAGCGTAAACAAAAGGTTCCGCTGCGCGCGGGCTTTAATCTTTCGGTCGCAATTGGATCAACCTGCGACGGCCTGCGATTGCTTTTCCGGTGTCTTGTGCGTGTCCTTCGCGCCGTCCACGACACGCAGGAACGAAACACGTGTTTCGCGCGCTGCGGCGAAAGCGGCAGTGGCGGCGGCCTGGGCGGCGGCGCCGTAAGCGGCGGCGTCGCTGGTCGTTTCGAGGCGCAGCGCGACGTAAAGCTCGCCGTTGCGCAGCGCCTGATCGTCGGCCGGCAGCAGCGCGCCGAGCAGGCGCACGACGCGGCCTTCGGCGTCGGTCAGCGGCATCAGAACGATTTCGGTTTCGACGGTTTCGCCGTCCAGCGTGGCGGCGATGCCGTCGATGACGATGGGCTCGCCCGACTGCAGCGCCGTGTTCAGCTGGGCGACCAGCTCGCCGTGCTGGCCGGACGGGAAGAGGCGGACGAAATCGTGGTCGCGCAACTCGCGGCCGAAGCGCTGGCACATGCGCGTGCCGGCCAGACGAAAGGCGAACACCGCCCGGTCGAGGCGTTCGAGCATGAACAGATCGGGCAGATGCGACTTCAGCGCGCGCGGGTCGATCTGGGCCGCAGCCGGCACGACCGATTCGGTCTGCAGCGTGTTCCAGTACGCGAGAATTTTGGCGGCGGCGGCTTTACGCATGATCGAACCCGTCACTTTGCACGTCCCGCCGATCGCCCCATCGCCATCCGCATCGCGCTTCTGCCCCCGATGAGCATGAGGCGTGCCATGAGTCGGCCACGTCACACAGCCCGGAAATGCGCCGAAATCCGGGCTTTCAACGCGGAAGATGCGGATTTCTGTGCCGCGCGACGGGATTAACCTTTGTAAAAGGTTTCAAGCGACGGGCGCATTCGATCGGCTAGTGTCCCAACGCGGCACAGTAGCCGGATCGAGGCACGACATTCATGCGCACGCTCAGCCTTCTCATTCTCGCAGCCGGCCTTTCCGGCGCGGCTCTGGCCCAGGACGCGATGGGCGGGTTCGACCGGCCCTACACCAATGGCGGCAATGTCTTCGGCAAGGGCGCCTGGGGCGACGGCAGCGGAACCGCCATGCCCTTGCCTAGCCCGGGGCCGGACTATGGCATGTATTACGATCAGCCCTATTCGGGCTCGAGCGGCTCGAACCTGTTCGGCTCGGGCTTCTGGACGGCCGAATACATGGTGCGCCGGGCCGAGGCGGGCGTCGGGGCGGGTCACGGCTATGGCGGCGGGGCGGTCTATGACGGCGGCCCGCTGGGCAAGGGCAAAGCCAAAGGCGGCCATGACGACGGCTGGAACAAGGGCCATGGCGGCAAGGATCACGGCGGCAAGGGCGGCAAGCCCTGCGGTTGCGGCGGCGACAAGCCCCATAAGCCGCCGCACAAGCCGCCGCCGAAATACGAGATCAAGTGGAAGACCCGCTATATCCCCTATCAGCGCACCGAGCGCGTGGTGGTGGGGCGCCGTTCGACCAGCGTGGTGGTGATCGAGCGCGTGAAGACGACCGAGCTGGGCAAGCTGAACGTGACCGTGCAGGCGCGCACCCAGAAGCTCGCGGCGGTGTGCATCGACGGCAAGGGCAACGAGCATCCGGCGATCCGGGTCAGCACGTCGGATGGCGGCCGCGATTATGACGGCGAGGTGTTCCGCTGCGTCGGCGACCGCATGCTGCGCGTGTCGTTCGAGACCGGCTCGACCGCGATTCGCGGCGCGGTGAACACCGCGGATGGGTCTTCTTATAAGGACTGCGACGGCGGCGATGCGCTGGTGCGTACCCGCGGCGGCGAGCTGATGTGCCGAGCCAAGCGGCCGATGTCGGCCCGCGCCGAGCGTGCGCTGGAAGGCCGTGGCGGCGATTACGAGGCGGTCTCGTATGAAGAAGACTACAGGACGGATGACCTCTCGCCCGGCGCGGTCGATCTGTCGGAGCGTGACGCCGCCATCCTCGACTTCGAGGACAGCTGGTTCACCAACGCGGTGCCAAAGGAGCAGGCGATCATGGAGCACTTCTCGCTCTCATCTGCTCG
>JAPUEF010000260.1 GCA_027492655.1 Alphaproteobacteria bacterium
CGTCAGGCTCAGCCAGTCCTCGCCTGCGAAGGTGACGTTGCCCTCGTCCGCCGCGTCCAGTCCGCCCAGAATCCGCAACAGCGTCGTCTTGCCCGAGCCCGAAGGCCCCAGCAGCGCCAGGAACGCCCCTTCCGGCGCGGTCAGGCTCGCCCCGTTCAGGGCGGCGGTCGCGCCGAAGCGGCGCGTGATGGCGTCGATCGTCAGGGTCATACGGCGGTCGGCGTCAGTGTCTTCGTGCGGCGCTGAGTTCGCCGCCATAACGCCACTCCAGCGCGAGTTTCGCAACGAGGGTGACGAGGGCAAGTCCGGCGAGAAGCGAGGCGACCGCGAAAGCGCCGGCGATATCGTAGTCATTGTAGAGAATCTCCACATGCAATGGCATCGTATTGGTCTGGCCGCGGATATGGCCGGAAACCACGCTGACCGCGCCGAATTCCCCCATCGCCCGCGCGTTGCACAGCAGCACGCCGTACAGCAGCCCCCATTTGATGTTGGGCAGCGTCACGCTGAAAAAAGTCCGCCAGCCGGATGCGCCCAGCGTGATCGCGGCCTCCTCTTCCTGCGTCCCCTGTTCCTGCATCAGCGGGATCAGCTCGCGCGCGACGAACGGAAAGGTCACGAAGGTCGTCGCCAGCACGATGCCGACGACGCTGAAGATCACCTTGATCCCCATCGCCTGCAGCTCCGGCCCGAACCAGCCATGCGCGCCGTAAAGCAGCACATAGACGAGGCCCGAAACCACCGGCGAGACCGAGAACGGCAAATCGATCAGCGCGATCAGCACGCCTTTCCCCCGGAATTCGAACTTGGCGATGGCCCAGGCCGCCGCCACCCCGAAGATCACGTTCAACGGCACCGCGATCGCCGCGACGATCAGCGTCAGCCGCATCGAGGCCAGCGCATCGGGCTGGCCGACCGCTTTCAGGAAGTAATCGGCGCCCTTGCGAAACGCCTCATCGAACACCGTCACCAACGGCAGCAGAATGACCAGCCCAACGAAGGCGACGCCGATCAGGACCAGCGCCGAGCGAAAGGCGAAACGGGCGGCGAGCGAAAGGCTCATCGGCGGGCCATCCAGCGCTGCACGATATTGATCGTCAGCAGGATCGCGAACGAGCCGCCCAGCATCGCCACGCCGATGGCCGAAGCGCCGGCATAATCATACGCCTCCAGCTTCTGGATGATCTTCAACGGCGCGATCTCCGAGAACAGCGGCCGGTTGCCAGCGATGAAGATCACCGATCCGTATTCCCCCACACCCCGCGCGAAGGCCAGCGCGAAGCCGGTCAACCACGCCGGAAGCAGCGCCGGCATGATCACCCGGAAGAATGTCTGATACGACTTCGCGCCCAGCGTCGCCGCCGCCTCCTCCTGATCGCGCTCCAGATCCTCCAGCACCGGCTGCACCGAGCGCACCACGAACGGCAGGCCGATAAAGATCAGCGCGATCACGATGCCGGCGGGCGTGAACGCGACCGTCAGGCCGAACCAGTCCTTCAGCGGCTCGCCCAGCCATCCGGCCTTGGGCGCATACAGCGTCGCGAAGGCGATGCCCGCCACCGCCGTCGGCAGAGCGAACGGCAGATCGATCGCGGCATCGAGCAGACGCCGTCCGGGAAAGCGATAGCGCACCAGAACCCAGGCCAGCAGCAACCCGAACACCGCGTTCACCGCCGCCGCGATCAACGCCGTGCCGAACGACAGCTTCAGCGACGCCCATACCGGCGGCGCGCTGACCGCTTTCCAGAAGCCGTCGAACCCCAGTTCCCACGGCCTGACGATCAGCGCCACCAGCGGCAGCAGAACGATCAGCGAGAGGTAGAAAAGCGTGAACCCCATTGTCAGGCCGAAGCCCGGCAGCACGGTATGGCGGCGCGTCTTGGCGCGGGAAAGCGTCAGGGCGGTCATCGGCTGATCGTCACAAAAGCGCGCCTTCGGAACAAGAGTGCGGGCTCCCGCGAAGGGGAGCCCGCAGTTTGGGGCCAAACGAGGGAGGAGAGACGATTAGTGTTGGCCCGGTTGGTAGATCTGGTCGAACACGCCGCCATCCGAGAAATAGACCTTCTGCGCTTCGGCCCAGCCACCGAAATCGGCGATCGTCACCAGCGGCACGTCGGGGAAGGTTTCTGCGTGACGGGCCAGCGCATCCTTGTCGCGCGGACGGTAGAAATTCTTCGCGATGATCTCCTGAGCCTCCGGCGTATAGAGGAAGTTCAGATAGGCTTCGGCGATCGCGCGCGTTCCGTGGCGATCGGCGATGGTGTCCACCACCGTCACCGGCGGCTCGGCCAGGATCGACCGCGACGGCACGACGATCTCGAACTCGTCGGGGCCAAGCTCCGCCAGCGCCAGATGCGCCTCGTTCTCCCATGCCAGCAGCACATCGCCGATGCCGCGCTGCGCGAAGGTCGTGGTCGATCCGCGTGCGCCGGTATCCAGAACCGGCACATGCTTGAAGAGTTCGGTGACGAAGGCCTTGGCGGTCTCGTCGCTGCCGCCCGGCTGCGCCTTCGCCCACGCCCATGCCGCGAGAAAATTCCAACGCGCACCGCCCGAGGTCTTCGGGTTGGGCGTGACCACCTGGATGCCGTCCTTGATCAGATCGCCCCAATCCTTGATCCCCCAGGGATTGCCCTTGCGCACGAGGAACACGATGGTCGAGGTGTAAGGCGAGGAATTCTCAGGCAGGCGCGATTGCCACTCCGCCGGGAAATATCCGGTGCGCTGCTGCACTTCGTCGATGTCATAGGCCAGCGCCAGCGTCAGCACGTCGGCCTCCAGCCCGTCGATCACCGAACGCGCCTGCTTGCCCGAGCCGCCATGGCTCTGATTGATCGCCAGATCCTCGCCGTGCTCCGCCTTCCACTTGGCGGCGAAAACCTCGTTGATCTGCTTGTAGAGCTCGCGTGTCGGGTCGTAGCTCACGTTGAGAATTTCGGCGGCGGCGCTGCTTCCGATAAACGCCAGCGCCGCGGCGAGGCTGATCCAGAATTTTCTCATGGGTCTTTCCTTCAGGCCGTCAGAACGAGAATTGTGCGCGCAGGGCATAGACATCGAAGTCCTGCCCGATCTGGGCGCCGGCGGGCGGCGTCGCCGCACCGGTGCCGAAGGCGTTGCCGCCGGGGCTCAGGCGATCGACCTCCACATGCTGGAAATCGGCGCTCAGCCGCGTCGCGGCATTCAGATACCAGTTGAGACCGGCGGCCCAGATTTCCTGACGCCCGCCGCGAATGCCGCCGACGGGCAAAGCGCTCCCGCCGGTTCCTTCATTGTAGTTCAGGTCCACGACGGAGTAACGCGCCGCGACCTCCCAGGCTCCAAGGCCCGAAGCATCATCCTTGCCGCCCACGAATTTCGCAGGACGCGGCGAGGTGAACGCCCCGTTCTGCGCGTTATAGCGCCGCGGCTCGCCGGAAAGCGTATAGCTCGCCTGAATGTAATAGCCCGAGAAATCGGGGTCGGACAGAACCGGCCCCACCGCCGGGCGGCGACGCTCGACCTGATACCAGAAATGCTCGGCCTGTATCAGCAGCGCCTTGTAGCGCAGCGCGACCTCGACGCCGGGCGCGAACACCGATGTCGCATCGATATTGCCGGTGTCGATCAGGCGCGTGCCGTCCACGCGGATTTCCGGCCGGTCGCGCAGGCGCACCGGCGAGCGCGGCGTATTGTCGATGCCGGCATCGGCGGGCTGAAAAATCCAAGTCGCATTCGCGCCGACATGCAGCTGAAGCTGCGGCTCGTTGATCGCCAGATACGTGCCGCGCCCCACCAGCGCCAGCTGCTCGTCGAACGCCGTCGTGCCGACCGTGCCGCCGGTCAGCACCAGCGAGGCCGTCCAGCGTTCGCCGCTGCCCAGTGCGCCGAGGCCCGCGCGCCCTTCCGAACCGCCCAGCGCCCGCGACAGCTCCGCCGCCGAGGCGCGCTCCAGGAACAGCGTGTCGGCCGACCCCGCCGCATCATCCAGATTGGCCGGCGGCGAGAACGCGCCGACGCGGAAACGCCAGTTCTTCACGCCCTTGTATTCGACATAGACGTCCTGGACGCGCCCGCCCTCTTCCGCGCCCGAACCGCCGAACTGAAAGCCGACGCTGTAGCCGAAATCCTTGAAGAACGTGCCTTCCACGCCGATCTGCGCGCGGCGGAAATTCGACCCGCTGGAAAGATCGCGCGCCCGCTGGTTCTCGGTCGCATCGCCCACCGACCCGCGACGATAATCGCTCGCCAGCGACCCTTCCTTATCCTGATCGTAGGCGGCGATGTCGAACTGCACGCGCCCGCGGATCTGCGCGGTGAAATTTCCGTCCGCGCTCTCGAAGGCCGGGCGGCCGTTGTCCAGCTTGACCTTGGGTTGCTCATCCTGCCGGCGCAGCGTCTCGGTGAACTGAGCGCCCGCCTGCTGCTTCACCGACTTCAGCTGCTCGCGCAGATCCTGAAGCTCCTGCCGCAGCTGGCGCACCTCCTCGCGCAATTCCTTGTCGGTCTGCGCCAGCACCGGCCCGGTCAGCGCCGCGACGGCGGCGGACGCCACCAACCATCGGCGCAAATGTCTCGCGGACTGCATGACTCTCTCCCCAGGCGACAGGCGAGAGAGTGACCGAAGCTATAAGTCGATCAATTCAGTCGGGATTAAGCGACCCTTAAGGCGGTAAATCCGCCAGTTTCCGGCGCTCCAGAATCGCTGCCGTCGCGTCCCGCACCTCCAGCAGCGCCATGCGGATCTCGCAGGTCTCGACGTCCGCGCAATCGTCGCAGCGGCGATAGGCTGTCCGGCTGGCGCACGGAGCCAGCGCCAGCGGTCCATCGATCGCCCTCACCACCGCTGCGAAATCGATCGCCGCCGCCGGCCGCGCCAGCCCGTAACCGCCGGCCCGCCCGCGCCGCGAGGTGACCAGTCCGTGCTTCTTCAGATCCAGCAGAATGCGCTCCAGAAAGGCGCGCGGCACATTGGCCGCATCGGCCAGATCGCCGGTCATCATCGATGCGCCCTCCCCCGCCTCCGCGAGGGTCAAAAGCGCACGCAGCGCGTAACGGGCCTTCTGGGACAGCATGAGGGAACGAAAATGACAGGACCGCCCGACCCTGCCATTTCCCCCGGTCTTCGCCAAGAACGACGCCGCCCGCCGCCACCGCGCATTGGCGCGCGGCCCGCTGCGGGCTAAACCCCGATTGAGGGGGATTTCCATGAGCAGACGGATCACGATCGGCGAGCGGCTTCGTTACCTCTTCGACAAGTCGATGGCCGCCGGCACCTTCTCGCTCACCGGCTGGCTCACCGCGTCCACGCTTCTCGTCATTCTCATCTCCACTGCGGTCGTCACCGCTTTCGGCATCGCCAATACCGGCGAGGACGCGCCCGGCTTCAGCGAGGCGTTCTGGCAGTCGCTGATGCGCACCATGGACCCCGGCACCATGGCCGGCGACACCGGCTGGGGCTACCGCATCGTCGCGCTGGTCGTCACCGTCGCCGGCATTTTCATCTTCTCGGCGCTGATCGGTATTCTCTCCTCCGGCATCTCCGAACGCTTGGCCCAGCTCCGCAAGGGCCGCTCGCGCGTGCTGGAAAGCGGCCATACCGTCATCTTCAACTGGTCGAACTCGATCTTCGAAATCGTCGCCCAGCTCAAAATCGCCGGAGAGTCGGAACGCCGCCCCCGCATCGTCATCCTTGCCGACAAGGACAAGGTCGAGATGGAGGACGAGATCGCCGCCAGACTGCCCGATCTGGGACGGCTGCGCGTCATCTGCCGCAGCGGCGATCCCACCGACATCAACGACATCGCCATCGTCAGCCCCGAGGAATCGCGATCCATCGTGATCCTCTCGCCCGACAACAACGCCGAACCGGACGCCGCCGTGGTGAAGACCATCCTCGCCCTCGTCCACGATCCCCATCGCCGCGAAGCGCCCTACCGCATCGCCGCCGAAATCCGCGAAGGCCGCAATGCCGCGATGGCGCGTGTCATCGGCGGCAGGGAACTGCAGCTCGTCCTCGCCGACGATCTCATCGCCCGCATCATCGTCCACTCGAACCGCCAGTCGGGCCTCAGCGCGGTCTATTCGGAACTGCTCGATTTCGACGGCTCCGAAATCTACACACGCCCCGTCGGAGACCTCGCCGGGCAGCGCTTTTCCGAAGCCTCCTGCGCCTATCAGGCCTCCACCCTCATCGGCTTCTGCGACTCCGCCGGCCGTATCGTCCTCAATCCGCAGGACGACCCGACGCTCGAACCCACCGCGCGCCTCATCCTGATCGCCGAGGACGACACCACCATCCGGCTCGAACCGATGCCGAAAGGCTCCATCCACGCCGCCGACATGGTCAGCGCGCCGCCGCGCCGGAAATCGCCCGAACGCACGTTGATCCTCGGCTGGAACCATCGCGGCCCCACCGTCGCGCAGGAGCTCGCGCGCTATGTCGCGCCGGGCTCCGACCTCACCATCGCCGCCGACTCGCCAGGCCTCGATTCCGCCGTCTCGTCGCTTTCCATCGACCCGGCGCTGCTCAACGTCCGCTACCTCTCCTGCCTCAGTTCGGATCGCACCGTGCTGGAGGGTCTCGACATTCCCTCCTACGACCACGTCATGGTGCTCAGCTACGCCGACGACATGTCGCCGCAGGCCGCCGACACGCGGACGCTCGTTACCCTCCTCCATCTCCGCCAGATCGCGGACGCCGCCGGCAAGCGCGTCAGCGTCGTCAGCGAGATGGCCGACATCCGCAACCGGGAACTGGCCGAAGTCACACGCGCCGACGACTTCGTCGTCAGCAACCGCCTCATCTCGCTGATGCTGGCGCAGACCTCCGAGAACGACCTCATCGCCGACATCTTCAGCGAACTGCTCGACGAGCAAGGCGCGGAGATCTTCGTTCGCCCGCTGGAGGACTACGTCGTCACCGGCCGCCCGGTGAATTTCTATACCGTCTCGGAATCCGCC
>JAPUEF010000261.1 GCA_027492655.1 Alphaproteobacteria bacterium
TTCGATGGCGAATTCCCGCGCCGAAGGACGGCCCCAGGCGCGATCCACCGCTCCGGCCAGATCGAGAATGTCGGCAGGCTTCAGCAAAGTCGGCGAACCGCCGCCCCAGTGCATCGCGGTCAGGCGCACATCCGCCGGCATCGCCGCCGCAAGCGTCGCGATCTCGGCCTTCAGCGCCTTCAGATAGGACGAGATCGGCGCGTAACGCTGGGTGATCTTGGTGTGGCAGCCGCAAAACCAGCACAGCGTGTCGCAATACGGCACATGAGCGTACAGGGATACCGTAGCGCCTGACGGCAGCTCCGAAAGCCAGCGCCGGTAATCCTCCGGCCCCACACCGTCATGGAAATGCGGCGCGGTCGGATAGCTCGTATAGCGCGGCGCCGCCGTGCCGGCCGCATTCAGGATCGCTTTTTCGCCGTTCATGTCAGATCACCTGATGCAGGCTGGCGACCGGCGAGGCCAGAACCACCGCCGCCGTCGCATCGGGCGCATCCAGCGGGACCGCGAGGCTGAGCGAGGCGCACTCCCGCCGCGCCGCCAGCTGCATCACCTCGTCGAGCAGCGCCGATGCGACGCTTTCGGCGTCCAGCATGTCGAAGGCGATCAGCCGTTCGACGCGCAAATCCGGCTTTCCCGCCACCGTATTGGAAATTGTGTAGATCAGCAGCCCGCGCGCGCGACCCGCCGAATCCTGCGCCACCAGCACATGCCCCGCCGCCGCCGCCGCGATGCGCCGCCAGCCGTCCAGCGTCAGGTCGCGGTAACCAAGACGCGCGAGGACGAAGGCGCCATCCACCTCAGCCGCCGTCATATGCTGGATCACGCAACGCGCCATACCGCAATTTCGCGTTCATACCGGCAAGCCGCCTTGATCTGCATCAAGCGTTGCGCCGCGACGTGGCCTGCCGGTAAACTCGTGCCCATGATCGAGATCAAGTCGCTCCCGACCAATTGCGCAGTGCGGCCCAACGAGCAGATCTGCTCGAACTGCGGCGCACGGGCGCTCAGCGTGTGCGGCGCGCTGGGCGATGCCGATCTCGCGCGCCTCGACGGCCTGGCCGAGCGGGTGTCGCTGCCGGCCGGCGACGCGCTGACGCGCGAGGGCGATCCGGCGCGCTATCTCTACAACATCACCTCCGGCTCGGTTCGGGTGTTCAAGCTTCTGGCCGACGGCCGCCGCCAGATCACCGGCTTCCTGTTCGCGGGCGACTTCCTCGGCCTCACGGCGGGCGAAGCTTTCGCGTTCTCGGCCGAGGCGATCGAGCCGGTCACGCTCTGCCGCTTCAAGCGCGCCGAATATCGCTCGCTGGTCAGGGAATCACCGTCGCTGGAGGCGGCCCTGCTCGACCGCGCCAATCACGAACTCGCCGCCGCGCACAACCAGATGGTGCTGCTCGGCCGCAAGACGGCGCAGGAGCGCATCGCCACCTTCCTGCTGGAGCTGCCGTCGAAAGACCCCGCCCGCCCCGGCGGCGAGAACACCGTGCGGCTGCCGATGAGCCGCTCCGAGATCGCCGACTATCTGGGCCTCACCATCGAAACCGTCAGCCGCGTGCTGACGCGCCTGAAGACGCAAGGGCTGCTGCGTCTCGCTTCGCTGAACGAGATCGTCGTGCTCAAGCCCGCCGCGCTGCGTCGCCTCGCCGAAGGCGACGTGTAATCCGATACCGCGACTTGCGCTGAATCAATGCGGAGCGCTTCGGCGCAGCGCATTGCCCGCCCACGCCATGACGCATCGCATCGCGCGATAGGGGGCGTGTGGAGACTTAAGACAATGAGAGTACTGGCAACCGGCATCATCGCCGCGACGCTCGCTGCGGGCGCCGCCGCGTCGGCTTCGGACTGGGTCGCGCCCAAGGCGGGCGACTGGCTGATCAGCTATCGCGTCTCGGGCGTGATCACCGACGCGCACGATCCTATCTTCACAGCGGCAGGCGGGGCCACCGGGCTCAGCGCCGATGTCGACAGCGATGTCATGCCGACGCTCGGCTTCACCTATTTCCTCAGCGACGAATTCGCGATCGAGGCCATTCTCGGCGCGTCGCATCACGAAATCCGCGCCCAGGGCGGAGCGACCGACGTGCTGGTGCATGACACCTGGGTTCTGCCGCCGGTGGTGACGCTGCAATATCGCCCGAATGTCGGCGGCGGCATCAGCCCGTATATCGGGGCCGGCATCAACGCGATGTTGTTCTTCGGCGGCGACGACCATAACGGCTTCACCGTCGATCTCGACAACGGCATCGGCTGGGCCTTGCAGGCGGGCGCGGATATCGGCGTCGGCGAAGACTGGGCGATCAATATCGACGTGAAGAAGGTGTGGTTCAGCACCGACGCCTCGATCAACAACGGCGCGCTGACCAGCGACGTCGCCATCGACCCCTGGGTCGTCTCCCTGGGACTGAGCTACAAGTTCTGATTTCGACGCTTTGGCACTTCAGCCCGGATAGGCCGGGCTGAAGTTCATGAACTTACCCTGACTGAAGCGCGTCGCGATGCGCAGATGATCGACGCCGAGGCGCGCCCGGGTCGCCGCATCATCGAGCCCCGGATGGCGCATCAGCGCGCCGAAGCGGACTGCCTTCACGCGGGACCATTCCACATCCGAAATCCCGTCAAGCTGCTGCATGAACCGCGCGCGCGATCGCGCGGGCCATGCAGTCGGCGGCGGCGGAGCCGAGGCGCGCGAGCGCCAACGGTCGCGGCGTGGCCGCGGCCAGCGGGATCGCGCCGCTTGAGAGCGCGAAGACGACATCGCCATCCACCGGCGTGTGGACCGGCCGGATCGCGCGGGCGAATCCATCCTGCGCCATCACAGCGATACGTTTGCATTCGGCGGGCGAAAGATCGGCCGTCGTCGCGACGACGCCCAGCGTCGTGTTCTCGCCGGCTGCGGCGGCGAACTGCGCGAAACGCGAATCCTCCGCCAGCGGATCGACCGCGACAGCCATATTGGCGGACGGCCTCAGCCCGCCGAATTCGCCATCGATCTCGAACGGCCAGGCCCAGTAGGCATCCCCGCCCGGCATATAGACGCTGCCCGCCGGGTTCGCGGCGACCAGCGCGCCGACGATAACCCCGTCGCCGAGATCGATCGACGCCGAACCGATGCCGCCTTTGGCGAGCCCCGCCATCGCGCCCCGGCCTGCGCCGACGCTGCCGAGATCGAAGGCCGCGCCGGCCCCCCGCACCGCCGCGCGGCCGAGACGGCGATAAGGCGGATCGTCGCCCCACGCCTTGTCGCCCGGATTGCCGAGATCGTGCAGCGCCGCCGACGGCACCACGGGAATGGGCGGCGACCCAGGCCGCAGATGCAGCCCCCGCCCCGCCTGCGCCAGCTCGATCAGCGCGCCATCGGCGGCCGCAAGGCCGTAGACCGAGCCGCCGGAAAGAACGATCGCGTGCGCACGCGCGTTCAGGTTCTCGGCGTCCAGCGTATCGGTCTCGCGCGTGCAGGGGCCGCCGCCGCGTATATCGACCGCCGCCGCCCAGAAGCCGTCGCAGAGCAGCGCAGTCACGCCGGTTCCGACCCGCTCGTCGGTCGCGTGGCCGACGGAAAGGCCGGGGACATCGGAGATCAGGTTCAGCGCGCCGGGTCGCGGGGCCATCTTGTGCACTCGAATGCGGAAGCGAAGTTGGAACAGCTATAGCGAAGCCGTCGCCTCCCTTCCATGCGCGCCGTTCCCATGGTGAGGTCGCCGCGACCGCATTTCGCCAAGGCCGCCATGACCGACCCCGTTCCCAATGCACGCATCGTCGTCGGCACGCCGGTGGAAATTCGCCCAAGGCGCACAATCAGCCTCGCGGTCAGCGACGCCGCGCATGCGCCGGCAGGCGATAAGACCGTGTTCCTGTGCCACGGTTCGGGCGGCAATATGAACCAGTGGCGTCATCAGTGGCGTGCGCTCAGCGAGGCCGGACACCGGCTCATCGCGTGGGATTTTCCGGGCCACGGACAAAGCCCGCGCCAGACCGCCGCTGCCGGATATGCCGGCACGGCCTTCGTGGACGATTATCTCGCTATCCTGGCGCGCTATGGGTCGGCGCGGAACGTGCTGGTGGCCCATTCCTACGGCACGCGCCTCACTCTGGCGGCGCTGATGGCGGCGGATACCGCGCTGCGCGGCAAGGTGACGGACCTTGTGCTGCTGGGCGCCACGCCGCCCGCCAATTTCGCGCCCAAGGGGCCGATCGTCAGCTGGCCGGTGTTTCTGCTGACCCTGATGCGGCCCTGGCTGGCGCGCGGCTTCGCGCGCCTCGCATGGGACAAGAGCGCCGACCCTGCGCTCGTCGCCTACGAACAGGAGGTCACGCGCCGCAACACGCTGTTCATGATGCAATCGCTGATGCGGCAGATCGCGCCGCTGGACCTCGCGGGTCTCGGCGCGATCACCCAGCGCACAAGCATCATCGCCGGCGCGAGCGATGGCCTGACGCCGCCGGCGGCGGGCGAGGCTCTCGCCAGAGCGCTGCCCAACGCGACGTTCCGGATACTGCCCGATACCGGACATCAGATCATGCTGGAGCGGCCGGACGCCGTTACGGCGGCCATTCTCGCGACGCTGTAAACGCGAAAGGCCGGCGCGATGGCCGGCCTTTCGTCAAGTCGATGCCCGCCGCGTCAGAAATGCGCGCCGATGCGGATGCCGTATGTCGCGGGCAAGCCGGGAACGGCGAAATTGTCGCCTGCGCCCGCATTGAACGTGTTGCGCGTTTCGTCGTACTCGGCGTCGAAGATATTCCGCCCCCAGAAACCGATTTCCCACGGCGTATCGTCGGGACGGAACGTCAGGTTGGCGTCGACAAGCCAATACGAGTCCAGATCGAACAGCGGCCCAAGAAGCGGGAAGCTGCGCTTGTCGCGATAGCTGTAACCGACGGAGGCGACGTAGCTGAAGCCCGCCGCAGCATGGCCTTCATACGACACCGTGCCGCCGTAGCTGAGCTTGGGAAAGCCGATGTCCTGGCCCGCGCGATCGATGGTTCCAAACGGCGTGCCGGCGTCGGCATCCTGGAACTCCTCGAACGTCCCCTTCTTCCAGCCCAGATACTGCGTGATCGTCAGCTCCGGCGTCGCGCGCCAGATCAGTTCAAGTTCGCCGCCATACACTTCGCTTTTCGGCGCATTGACGATTTTGCCGACCAGCGCCGGCGATCCCGCGCCGGCCGGCGCGACCCAGGCCGCCGACTGCACCTGCTGATCGCGATAGTCGTAATAGAAGACCGAGCCGTTGAGACGCAGCGTGTTATCGACGAGATCGCTTTTGAAGCCCGCCTCGTAGGCCCACAGCTTTTCCGGCAGGAACGGATCGAGGCCGGCCGGATTGAACGTGTTGTAGGCCGTGAATCCGCCGGATTTGATGCCGCGGCTGACGCTGACATAGGTGAGCACGCGCTCGCTGAGCCGGTATTCCAGCGCCGCCTTGCCGCTCAACTCGTCGAACGAGGTGCTGCGGTTCTCCAGCGTGCCGTCGGAGAGACCGTTCGCGAGATTGAGGTTGGGATCGCCGATCGGGAACGTGCCTGCGCCGCGCAGATCGCGATCTTCCTTCTCCCAGCGCAGACCAGCCACGAGCTTCAGCTTGTCCGTAACCGCGTAGTCGCCCTGTGCGAAGATGCCGAGCGTTTCGACATCCTGCTTGTACGGCGTCCACAGCACCGAATAGAACGGACCGAAGCTGCCGTTGAACCCGGATGTATAAAGCTCATCGAGCGTTTCGTTCGCGTAGTACACGCCGCCGACCCAGTTGAACGGGCCGTCGGACTTCGACGCGAGGCGCACCTCGTGGCTTTGCACCGAAAGGTCGCTGACGAAGTACACATCGGCATAGCCTTCGGTCAGGCCGTCATAGTCGTTGTACTCGCGCCGATCGAGATGTTCGTAAGCGCCGATATAGGTCAGGTTCGCAAACCCCAGATCGGCATTGAAGGTCGCGCTCAGTCCCCACGACGCATTGTCGCGGAACGGCTTGGCGTCGGGCGCGATGCCGATGATGGCGGCATAGGCCGGCGAGGTTCCCCAGCTCGTCTGGCGGCCGGTATGCGCCAGGGCCGGCGCGGCGCCGAACGATCCGGGGAAGTTGGTGAACAGCTGCTTGCCTATGCCATCGCCCTTGTCGGTATAGCCATGCAGGTTGACGAGCAGGCTGACAGTGTCGTCCGGGCTTGCGAACAATACCTGCAGACGGCCGGCGGTCTTGTCGGCGTCGCCGAGTTCCTCACCCGTCTCGCGGTTGACCTGCCACGCGCCGCCCTGCTCGGTGATCGCCGACAGACGCGCGCTGATCCCGTCGCCCAGCTTGCCGCCGGCATAGCCTTCCAGGCGGAACGCATCGAAGCGGCCATATTCCGCCGTGAAACCCGCCTCGGTCTCCTCGCTGGGTTTGCGCGAGATGACGTTGATCGCGCCGCCGGTCGAGTTGCGGCCATACAGCGTCCCCTGCGGCCCGCGCAGAACCTCGACCCGGTCGATGTCGAACAGAACGCCCTGGCTGAGAATGGGCAGAGCGTAGGCGACCTCATCGACATAAAGGCCGACGGTCGATGTGTTGTTGGTCGCATAGTCACGGAAGCCGATGCCGCGAATGGTGAAAGCCACCTGACCCGAACCGAACTGGTTCTCCGCTTCGAGGCTGGGCGTGATGTTTTCCAGCCCGTTGACCGTGGTGACGCCGCGCTCGCTCAAGGTCCCGCCCGACACAGGCGTCAGCGCGACGCCGATGCTCTGCGATTTCTGCGCGCGGCGCTGTGCGGTGACGACGACTTCCTCGTTGCCGGCGGCGGCGTCCGTGGCGGGCGCCGCATCCTGCGCGTAAGCGAGAACGGGCAAGGCCACGCCGGTCAGCAGCGATGAAAGGATCAGTTTACGCAGGCGCATGGCGGCGAGGCCCC
>JAPUEF010000262.1 GCA_027492655.1 Alphaproteobacteria bacterium
CATGCGGCGGTCGCGCTCCCTTCGCTCATGCAGGCCTCAGACCTGCATGATCTCCTGTTCCTTGCCGACCAGCACAGCGTCGATCTCCTTGATCTCGGCATCGGTCGCCTTCTGGATCTCGTCAGCCTGCTTCTTGTGCTGGTCTTCGGAGATCACATGCTCCTTCTCCAGCTTCTTCAGGTGGTCCATGCCGTCGCGTCGGACGTTGCGGACCGCGATGCGCGCCGCTTCGGCATATTTCCCGGCCGCCTTCGCAAGCTCCTTTCGGCGCTCCTCGTTCAGCGGAGGGATCGGGATACGGATGAGCGTGCCATCGACCTGCGGATTAAGGCCAAGGCCCGAATTGCGGATCGCCTTGTCCACGGCCGAAACCGAACCCTTGTCCCAGACCGTCACGGTGATCATGCGCGACTCCGGCACGTTGACCGTGCCGACCGCATTGATCGCCATCTGCTGGCCATAGGCCTCGACCATAATGGGATCGAGCAGCGAGGCCGAGGCGCGGCCGGTGCGCAAGCCGGCGAATTCATTCTTCAGCGTGGTGACGGCGCCGTGCATGCGGCGCTTGATCTCGTTCATATCGAGCGGTTGCGGTTGGGCCATGACGTCCTCCCTCAAATATGTGGCGCGCGGACGATCAGCCGGCCGCGCGGTTGTCCTCGATCACTGTGCTCAGCGCCTTGCCCTTCAGGGCCAAGGCGAAATTGCCCTTGTGATGAATGTCGAAAACGACGATCGGAATATTGTTCTCGCGCGCGAGGCTGATCGCCGCCGCGTCCATCACCTTCAGATCGCGCGCCAGCACGTCGTGATGCGTCAGCCGCTCATAGCGGACGGCATCCTTGTCCTTCTTGGGATCGGCTGAATAGACGCCATCGACCTGCGTGCCCTTGAACAGGGCGTCGCACTGCATTTCGTTGGCGCGCAGCGCCGCCGCCGTATCGGTGGTGAAGAAAGGATTGCCCGTGCCGGCGGCGAAAATCACCACCCGTCCCTTCTCCATGTGACGCGCCGCGCGGCGGCGGATGTAAGGCTCGCAGATCGCGCTCATCGGAATGGCCGACTGCACCCGCGTCGGCACCCCGATCTTTTCGAGCGCATTCTGCATGGCGAGCGCATTCATCACGGTCGCCAGCATGCCCATGTAGTCGGCCGAAGCGCGGTCCATGCCGGACGCTGCAGCCGAAAGCCCACGGAAGATATTGCCGCCGCCGATGACGAGACAGATCTCGGCGCCTGCCGCGATCCCGGCCTTCACGTCGGCCGCGATCTGATCGACCGTTTCCAGGTCGATGCCATAAGAACGGCCGCCCATCAGCGCCTCGCCCGACACCTTCAAAAGCACTCTCTTGTAGCGCAAGGCGTCGGTCATGGTGTCCTTCCGGGCGGCCTGTTCCTGAGTCGAAGCGATCCTATCAGCCTTTGGCGGCTGCAAGCACTTCAGCGGCGAAGTCGCTCTCTTCCTTCTCGATGCCCTCGCCCAAGGCGAAGCGCTGGAAGCCGGTGATCTTCACCGCGCCGCCGACTTTGCCTTCAACCTCTTTCAAGGCCTGGGCGACGGTCTTTCCACCGTCGTGGATGTAGGGCTGGTCCAGCAGACAGACTTCCTTGAAGAAGGTCTTCACGCCGGACTCGACGATCTTCTCGACGATGTTGGCCGGCTTGCCGGACGCGGCGGCCTTCTCGGTCAGAACGCTCTTCTCCCGCTCGACGACAGCCGGATCGACGCCCGACGGATCGACCGCGAGCGGCGACGACGCGGCGATGTGCATCGCGATCTGACGACCCAGAACAACCAGTTCGTCCGCGTTGCCCGGCGATTCCAGACCGACGATCACGCCGATCTTGCCTGCGCCCGGAATGATCTGGGTGTGGATGTACGAGCCGATCACGCCCTGGCTGACTGCGATGGCCGCCGCGCGGCGCAGCGCCATGTGCTCGCCGATCTTGGCGACGGTCGCCTGGATCTTGTCGTCCACGGTGCCGCCGCCCGGATAGGCGGCCGCCTTCACGGCATCGACGTCCGCGCCGGTGGTCAGCGCGACGGTGGCGATGGTCGTGACCATTTCCTGGAATTCGGTGTTACGGGCGACGAAGTCGGTCTCCGAGTTCACCTCGACGACAACGCCCTTATTGCCCTGGACCGCGATGGCGACGAGGCCTTCGGCGGCCGTGCGGCCGGCCTTCTTGGCGGCCTTCGTGATACCCTTCTTGCGCAGCCAGTCGATGGCGGCCTCGATGTCGCCATTCGTCTCGGCCAGCGCCGTCTTGCAGTCCATCATGCCCGCGCCGGTCTTATCGCGCAGATCTTTCACCATCGCGGCGGTGATCGCAGTCATCGCACTATCCTTCTCGTGTCTCAAAAAATCGGGCGGCCGCATCCAGCGACGCGGCCGCCCGAACGAAATCCATACTCGTCAGGCGGCGGTTTCGGCCGGCAGATCCTCGGACGGAGCCACTTCCGACTCGCCCAGATCGACGCCCGAGGCGCCCTGGCTCTCCGACAAACCGTCGATGATCGCGCGGGCGACGAGGTCGCAATACAGCGAGATCGCGCGCGAGGCGTCGTCATTGCCCGGGATCGGGAAGTTGATGCCTTCGGGATCGCAGTTGGAATCGAGGATCGCGACGACCGGAATGCCCAGCTTGCGGGCTTCCGCGATGGCGATCGATTCCTTGTTGGTGTCGATCACGAACAGCAGGTCCGGCAGACCGCCCATTTCCTTGATGCCGCCCAGCGAACGCTCGAGCTTCTCGCGGTCGCGCTGACGCTCCAGCGCCTCGCGCTTGGTCAGACCGACGGCACCCGAGTCCAGCGTCTCTTCCAGCTGACGGAGGCGCTTGATCGAGTTCGAGATCGTCTGCCAGTTGGTCAGCGTGCCGCCGAGCCAACGGTGGTTGACGTAGTACTGAGCCGACTTCTTCGCGGCTTCAGCAATCGGCTCCGACGCCTGGCGCTTGGTGCCGACGAAGAGAATGCGGCCACCGGCGGCGGCGGTCTTCTTCACCTGCAGCAGGGCCTGGTGCAGCAACGGCACCGTCTGGGCGAGGTCGATGATGTGAATGTTGTTGCGGGCGCCGAAGATGAACGGAGCCATCTTGGGGTTCCAGCGGTGGGTCTGATGACCAAAGTGGGCGCCCGCTTCGAGCAGATCGCGCATAGAAAACGTCGGCAATGCCATGTGCCGTAACTCCTTGACCGGTTGTTTCCGCCGCGGCCCTGAAATGACCGGCCGAAACCGGGCACCGGAAGGTGGACGAAGCAGAGCCGATGAAGGTGCCGCCGCGTCTTGACCGCGTGTGAGATGGCGCGGCTTATAGGGCTCTCGCCCGGCAAGCGCAAGCCCGGGCTTTGGCGCTATTTTTACAGCATAAACAACAGGGTAACACCGTGTCTGCACGCGACCCGATCCGCGAGACCATTCTTTCGCTGCGCCCGAACGCCATCGGCGAGGTATCCCGCACGGGGCTCGGAGACCGCGATCTTATCCCGTTATGGTTTGGTGAAACCGACCTCGTGACGCCGGAATTCATCCGTGATGCCGCCAAGAAGGCGCTGGATGACGGACAGACATTCTACACGTTTTCGGGCGGCACGCCCGCATTGCGCGAGGCGATCCGGGACTGGACGGAGCGGTGGTACGGCGTGAAACCCGACCTCGACCGGGTATGGGTCTCCGGGGCGGCGATGTTGTGTGTGGTGACGGCGTTGCAGTGTTGTGTGGAGACGGGGGACGAGGTCATCGTCATCGGGCCGATGTGGCCGAATATCAGCCAGGCCTGCCAAGCCGTTGGCGGAAAACCCATTTTCGCACGGCTTGAGGATGAAGGCACAGCGTGGCGGCTGGATTTCGCCAAGCTGGAGGCGGCCATCGGACCTCGCACGAAGGCGATTTTCGTGGGATCTCCGGGCAATCCGACCGGCTGGGTGGCGTCCGACGCCGAGATCGCGGCGCTGGTGGCGCTGAGCCGGCGGCGCGGGGTCGCGATCATCGCGGACGAGGTCTATTCGGTGATGTATTACGCGGGAAAGCGCGCGCCGTCCTTTCTCGATCACGCAACGGATGCCGATAACGTCTTCATCATAAACAGTTTTTCCAAAGCCTGGGCGATGACGGGATGGCGGATCGGCTGGGTCGTCGCGCCCAAGCGACTGTCCTACGCGATGGCCCAGCTGGCGGTCAGCAACAATACCGGGACCACAGTTTTCGCGCAGGCCGGGGCCGTTGCGGCGTTGCGTGAGGGCGATGGTTTCATTGCGGAGATGGTGGATCGGTGCCGTGCCGGGCGGGATATCGTGCGGGACTTCGTGGCCGCGACGAACCGAGTCAGCTGGGTGGAGCCGGCGGGCGCGTTCTATGCCTATCTGCATGTGGACGGGCTGACGGATTCGCTGGGCTTCGCGAAAGACCTGGTAAAGACCGCGCGCGTCGGGGTCGCCCCCGGCGCGGCGTTCGCCTGTGGCGACGGGCGTGACGAGAGCTATCTGCGGCTCTGCTTCGCGCAGAACCCGGAGCGACTGAAAACCGCCCTCGCCCGCCTGAGCGACGCACTCAACGCCTAGACCTCCTCGGCTTCGACGACGCCCGGCATCATGCGCACCGCGCGGCGGAGTTCGGGCGTGACGGCGTAGCGGCCGATCTCGACCTCGGCTGTGCGGGTGGCGTTGACGAGAAGGGAAAGACTGATCCGCCCCTTGCCCTTGCGGGTGTCCAGAAGGTTCCGCAACGGCACCAGCGAGGTCGGCGAGTCGAGCGTGATGCGCAGGCCTGCGCTTGCCGACTTGGCGGCGTCGTTGAGCGACCTGACGCCGTGGGTGCGGACGCGCGCCTGCTCTTCTTCCCATTCAACCGACACGGTGAAGACGACGGCGTTGCCGGGGCGCAGCAGCTCGTCGTTCGCGGCGAGCAGCTCGCTGAAGACGGTGGTTTCAAACACCGCGGTCTGATCGGACACCCGAATGAACGAGAAAATGCGATCGCCTTCGCGGGGCCGCTTGTCCTTGCGGTCGAGAATGATGCCCGCGACGCTGACCGTGGTGGCCTCGCGCCGCCCTGCCCGCGCCACCTCGGCCCAGCTCTTCACGCCGAGCCGCTTCAGGGCCAGCGCATACTCATCGAGCGGATGGCCGGAGAGATAGAAGCCCACGGCATCGAATTCGCGCTGAAGCCGCTCGCTGGAATCCCACACGGCCTTCAGCGGCAGCGCGGGGTCTTTGGCGTCCCCGGCGCCGCCGAACAGCGAGGTCTGCCCGCTCTCGCGTTCACGATTGGCGCTGTCGGAGTGCGACAGCATCATTTCGGCGGCGGCGAAAACCTGGGCGCGGTTGGCGAGAATGGTATCGAACGCGCCGGCGGCGGCGAGGTTTTCGACGGCGCGCTTGTTCACGAGCTTCGCATCGACGCGGCGCGAGAAATCGAACAGCGAGCGGAACGGCCCGTCCTTGCGCGCTTCGACCACCCGCTCCATCGCCTGCCGCCCGACATTGCGGATCGCGCCCAGCGCGTAGCGGATCGAGGGCTTGCCGTCGGCGTCGGGTTCGACCGTGAAGACCGCGCCGGAATGGTTCACATCCGGCGGCAGCACCTTGATCCCGAGACCTTCGGCTTCCTGCCGGAAGATATTCAGCTTGGTCACGTCGCCCATATCGAGCGTCATGGAGGCGCAGAGGAATTCGGCGGGATAGTTCGCCTTCAGATAGGCGGTCTGGTAGGCGACTTGCGCATAAGCCGCCGCGTGGCCCTTGTTGAAGCCGTAGCCGGCGAACTTGTCGGCCTGTTCAAAGATGTCGTCGGCGACGCCCGAGGGGATTCCCCGTTCGCCCGCGCCTTCGATGAAGCGCGCCCGCTGACGCGCCATCTCGGCCTTGTCCTTCTTGCCCATCGCGCGGCGCAGAAGATCGGCGTCGCCCAGCGAGTAGCCCGCCAGCTCGCGCGCGATCATCATCACGTCTTCCTGGTAGGTCATCACGCCGTAGGTGTCGGCGAGGATCGGCTCCAGCATCGGGTGGGTGTAGGTGACGGGCTCGCGCCCGTTCTTGCAGGCGATATAGCGCGGGATCGAGTCCATCGGCCCCGGCCGGTAGAGCGCCACGAGCGCGATGATGTCCTCGATCCGGTCCGGCTTCAGACGCCGGATGAGATCGCGCATGCCCTGGCTTTCAAGCTGGAACACCCCGATCGTCTCGCCCTTCGAGAGCATGTCGTAGGTCTTGCGATCGTCGAACTTGGTCTCGTCGCCGGTGCGAATGTGGACGCCCCGCGCCTCCAGCAGCTTTTCGGTCTCTGCAATGACGGTGAGCGTCTTGAGACCGAGGAAGTCGAACTTCACGAGGCCGACGGTTTCGGCGTCCTTGTAGTCGAACTGGGTGGCGGGAAGATCGGCCTTCTGATCGCGATAGAGCGGCGCAAGCTCGGGCAATGGACGGTCGCCGATGACGATACCGGCGGCGTGGGTAGAGGCGTTGCGATAGAGGCCTTCCAGGTTCTCGGCGATCTCGAACAGGCGGGCGACCTGTTCCTCCTCGCGGATCATCTGCTTCAGCTTGGGATCGCCATCGACCGCCTGCCTGAGCGTGACCTGCTTGCCGGGCTGGTTCGGCACCATGTTCGAGATGCGCGAGACGAAATTGAAGCCCATCTGCAGCACGCGGCCGACATCGCGCAGGCAGGCGCGCGCCGCCAGCGTACCGAAGGTGATGATCTGGGCGACGCGGTCTTCGCCATACTTGCCCTGAACATAGCGGATCACCTCGCCGCGCCGGTCCTGGCAGAAGTCGATATCGAAGTCGGGCATCGACACGCGCTCGGGATTGAGGAAGCGCTCGAACACCA
>JAPUEF010000263.1 GCA_027492655.1 Alphaproteobacteria bacterium
GTTTCGGTCAGCGGCATCGGCACGGCGCTGGAGGCGTTCTTCAATCTCAAACGCGCGTCGCTGCTGTATTTCGACGGCGCGAAGATGACCCGCGCGGTGGAAGGTCTCGCCTATGCCAACGGCGTCGCCATGTCGGCCGACGGCAAGACCGTCTATGTCGCGGAAACCGGCGCGCGCCGCCTCAGCGCCTATGATCGCGACGCCGCCACCGGCGCGCTGACGCTGAAGCAGGACGGCTTCTTCGGCACCGGCCTCGACAATATCGACATCGCCGAAGATGGCGCGCTGTGGATCGGCGCGCATCCGCGCATGGTCGATTTCCTGTATCACGCCGGCGACGCGGGGCAGCTTTCGCCCAGCCAGATCCTGCGCATCGAACCGCAGGCCGGCGGCGCGGCGCGCACCCTCTACACCGACAAGGGCGCGGAGATATCCGGCGTCAGCGCAGCCGCCAGCTTCAAGGGCGCGGACGGCGTGACGCGCTTCCTCGCGGGCGCGGTGTTCGAGCCCAAGCTGCTGCTCTGCGACTGGACCGCCCCGACCCCGCCCGACGCGCCGCCGCAGGACTGATCAGGGCTCCGTCAGCTTGAACTCGATCCGGCGGTTGCGGGCATAGGCCTCGGCGGTGTCGCCCGGATCGATCGGGCGTTTGTCGCCGAAGCCGGTCGCCGCCAGATGTTCGGCCGGCACGCCCATCGCGATCAGGAACTTCACCACCGACACCGCGCGGGCCGACGACAGCTCCAGATTCGAAGGGAATTGCGGCGTCGAGATCGGCCGCTTGTCGCTGTGCCCGTCCACCCGCAGCACCCAGTCTATATCGTCCGGGATTTCGCCCATGATTTCCTTCAGCGCCTCGGCCAGCACGGAAAGATCGACCCGCGCCTGCTCCGACAATTCGGCCGAATTCACCGCGAACAGCACCTCCGACTGGAAGACGAAGCGGTCGCCGGAAATCTTGATGTCGGCGCGGTCGCCCAGAATCTGCTTCAGCCGGCCGAAGAACTCGCTGCGGTAGTCCGCCAGCTCCTTCACCTTTTCGGCCAGCGCCTCGTTCAGCTTGCGCCCCAGATCCTCGATCTGCACCTGCGCGTCCTTGTTCTTGGCTTCCGTGGCCTGCAGCACCTCCTGCAGCGCCAGAAGCTGCAGGCGCAGCTGCTCGACCTGCTGGTTCAGCAGCACCAGCTGCGATTCCGCATCGGTCAGCGCGCCTTGCTTCGTCGCCAGATCGGCTTTCGCCTGATCGCCCTCGGCGGCCCGCGCCTCCGCCGCCGCCAGCGTGGCGCGCAGCTTCTCCAGCTCCGCCGCCGCGTCGCCCTCCGCCTTCCTGGCGAGGCCCAGCTGGTTGGCGAGGTCGGCGATGCGCGCCTGCAGATTGACGATCGCCGCATCGCGGTCGGTCAGCTGCTGGCCCAGATAGAACTGCCCCAGCATGAAGATCGACAGCATGAAGGTGATGACCAGCAGCAGCGTCGAGAGCACATCGACGAAGCCCGGCCAGTAATCGAACATGCCCCGCGAGCGGGCGCGCGCCGCCATGATGCGCTTATGCCTTCTGCTTTTCGGTCATCGCCGCCAGCGTGCGGCCCAGCAGCTTCACTTCCTGCCGCATGCCATCGACGAAGGCGTCGCGGCTGGCGGTCTGTTCGCTGGCCAGCGACCGCATCGCCTGCTCGACGCCGCGCATCGCCGCCGCGATCTCCGCCGAGCCGTCGCCGGACGACTGCCGCCGCTCCTCCAGCCGGATCAGCGTGCGCTCCAGATTTTCCAGATTTTCCGCCGTCTGCTCCAGCAGCGCCGTGACATAGGCGGGGGCCGAGGCTTCGCCGTCCATCGCCACGGCGGCAGGGCCGGCTCCCAGCCGCGTCACGGTCGACATCCACTCTTCCAGCGCATTGTAGAAGCGGTTCTGCGCCTGACCCGATTGCAGGTCGAGGAAGCCGAGGATCAGCGACCCGGCGAGGCCGAACAGCGAGGACGAGAACGCCGTGCCCATGCCCGACAGCGGCCCTTCGAGGCCGGCCCGCAGCTGGTCGAAGGCGATCGCGCCTTCCTGCCCGCTGGGCAGCGCGCGGATCGTATCGGCGACCGAGGTGACGACCAGAATGAGGCCCCAGAACGTCCCCAGCAGGCCCAGAAACACCAGCAGGCCGGTCATGTAGCGGGCGATGTCGCGGCTTTCGTCCAGCCGCGACTGCACGCCGTCCATGATCGAGCGCGCGACGGGCGCGGAAAGGTTCAGCCGCCCCCGGCTTTCCGCCAGCATATTGGCCAGCGGTCCCAGCAGGACCGGCTGCGTGCTCGTCACCGGCGACATCGAGGGATCGGTGCGGCGCAGATTCGACACCCATCCGATATCCGGCAGAAGCCGCCAGACCAGGCGATAGGCGTTCAGGATGCCCACCATCAGCACCAGCAGGATCAGCCCGTTCAGGAACGGATTGGTCGTGAACGCCTCGATCAGCTGCGGCAGAATGAACGCCACCGCCACGCCCGCCAGCGCCAGAAACACCGTCATGCGCAGCAGATAGGGCGCGAGTTGAAGGGTGGAGAACGCAGTGGATCTCACACGGGCCATGCAAGCGGCTCCTCATCGAAATCGCGGAAATGACGCGGATCGACCGAGACTTCGTCCCGATCAAGGCGAAGATGTGGCGAGGCTGAAGCTTCGATGAAGACTAAGCCGCTATCCTGCGGGATGGAAACGCCATTCCATCCATACCGGCGCGACGGTCATCACGAGTGCGTCGGATTGCGTCCCGGCAGGGGGGCGGTCTCAGAGACGACTGGCGGCGATTCGCGCCGCTTCGATCGTCTGCTCGCGGCTCAGGCCATATGTTCTGACGAACGCCCAGAAATCCCGCTTCAGGATGGTCAGGGCCATAATGGTCGGTGACGCGTCTTCGATCAGCAAGCCCCCGCCATCGACAACCAGGATCGCTTTGTCGCCGATGTCTGGAAATTCTTCGAACCTGACGCCGCGCCTCCGGGCTCTCTCGACCAGGTCGTCGAACACCTTGGCGGCGGTATCCGGCGCGAACGACCTGGGCCCCGCGATTTCGATATGGACGAAGAGATCGACGCCCGGCCCCCAGTCGCACTCCGATGTGTCGACCTCGGGGGTTGCGGCTCCACGTCCTGCAGCGTCGACGCCGACGAATGCCGCGGCCTCGGCATCGGTCAGCAGGCCGCAGACGCGCTCGATCATCGCGCGCCGGGTTTCAATCAGAATGGTTGCGCGCACGTCGGCCGCCGCCGTGCATTCGCGGTCGGACTTCAATTCTTCTTTCGAGCAGGTGGCGACCTTCGCCTTCGCCTCGTCGGGATGCGCCTCATAGTAGGTGCGGTCACGCGCGTCATCGCAGGCGATCAGAGCCAGACCCAGCACGAAAACCGATAGTAACCGCGCCATGCACCCCCGCCGGGCGTTAGTTTCGCACCGCCCTCAACGCCTTCAGCAGGGCCGGGTGCAATTCCTGATTGCCCGCCACGATGCCCTTCGATCCCAGCACGTCGCCGCCGCCGGTCATGTCCGTGACCTGGCCGCCCGCCTCGCGCACCATCACGATGCCGGCGCAGGTATCCCACGAGTTCAGGCCGATCTCCCAGAAGCCGTCGTAACGGCCGGCCGCGACATAGGCGAGATCCAGCGCCGCCGAACCGAAGCGGCGGATGCCGGCCGACACCTGCGTCAGCGCCGCGTATTGCGCGAAGAACAGCGGCGGATTGCCGTTGGGGCCCAGATTGAGGCCCGTCGCGAACAGCGCGGACCCCATCTCGCGGCGGCCCGAAACGCGCAGCCGCTTGTCGTTCAGATACGCGCCCTTGCCGCGCTCGGCATGGTACAATTCGTCCGTCACGGGGTTGTAGATCACCCCGGCGATCGGCGCGCCCGCCTTCTCCAGCCCGATCGAGATCGCGAAATGCGGCACGCCGTGGATGAAATTCGTGGTCCCGTCGATCGGATCGACATGCCAGCGATGCTCGGCGTCCTTGCCTTTGATCTCACCCGATTCTTCCAGCACGAACCCGTAATCCGGACGCGCTTTAGCCAGTTCCTCACGCAGGATCTTCTCAGCGGCTATATCCGATTGGCTCACGAAATCCGCCGCGCCCTTACGGCTGACCTGCAACTGCTCCACCTCATTAAAATCACGCCGGATCTGCCGGGCGGCCTTACGGGCGGCGGCGACCATGACGTTCAGCGCAGGGGAAAGGGTGGCCATAATGTCTTCAGTAGCAAAGGTTCGGGAGGGCGGGGTTGTTAGCAGGCGCGAGGCCGCGCCTCAACCGCCGGGCAGGGCGTCGGCCTCGGTCCTGGCGGCCCTGGCGTCGTCTTCGGAGACCTGCTTCAACAGCTCGACCTCCAGATCGTCGTCCACCACGCCGTTCGCCTTGGCCCGATAATACCAGACAAGGGCGGCTTTCGGGTCTTTTTGTGTGCCCTGACCCTCGTTCAGCATGGTCGCGACGATGATCTGCGACTGAGCATCGCCGGCCTCGGCGGCCTTCAGCAGCCAGCCATAGGCTTCAGCCGGATCGGCCGGCGTGCCGATGCCTCTCAGGCTCATAAAGCCCAGCTTGTAGACCGCATCGATGCTGCCTGCGGCGGCCGCCTGCCGAAACCAGAAAATCGCCCGGCCGGGGTCGGGGGCCGCGGTCCTGGCCGGCGCCTCCATGAACTGAAGCCCCATGGCGTAGAGCCCGTCTTCGTCGCCGGCTGCTGCGGCATACAGCAGATAAGGTCGCGCCGCCGGAAAGTCCGCGTCGCCGCCTTGCCCGGCCATCAGCATCAGCCCCAGCAGCACGCTGGCGCGCACATGACCCTTGTCGGCGGCGGTCTTCAGCCAGACCCGCGCCTCGGCCGCATCCTCCGCCCCGCCCACGCCATCGCGATACATACGGCCCAGCATGAACGCCGCCTCTACATCGCCCGCGTCGGCCTCGGCCTGGGTGCGCGCACGTTCGTCGGCGGCCGGCTCTGCGGCGGCGACGCCAAGACCGAACGCCGAACACGCGGCGAAGGCGAGGGCCAGTCTCGTGCCGCGTCTCATGCCGCGTCGAACAGCGCGTTGAAGGCGGCGACAGCCGCGCGCGGACCTTGCGGATGGCTCCACACGCCCGCGCTCACCGCGATGAAATCCGCCCCCGCCGCGATCACCGGCGCGGCGTTCTCGACCGTGATGCCGCCGATCGCCACAAGCGGCGTCGTCATCACCTCGCCCCACCATTTGACCAGTTCAAGCGGCGCGCTGGTCTTCGCATCCTTGGTGGTGGTCGGGTACACCGCGCCGAACGCGACATAATCCGCGCCCGCTTCGCCCGCTTCCATCGCCAGATGCCGGCTGTCGTGACACGTCACGCCCACGATGGAGTCCGGCCCGACGATCCGCCGCGCTTCGGCATACGAAGCGTCTTCCTGCCCGACATGCACGCCATCCGCGTTCAGCGCCTTCGCCAGATCGGGCCTGTCGTTCACGATGAACGCCGCGCCCGCATCCTGCACGATCGGCATCAGCAGACGGCCCGCTTCCAGAACCTGATCGTCGCTGGCGCCCTTCAGCCGCAACTGCACGCAGGCGACATCCCCGCCCGCCAGCGCATCCGCCAGCACAGGCGCAAACGCCGCCGGCTCGAAAGCCGGCGGCGTAATGAGATAAAGGCGGCAGCGGAAATCGTCGGTCACTCCGCCGCCGCGGCCCGCGCCTTGCCGATCACGGCGTTCAGCTCGCCCGCTGCGTAGCGCTTGGCCATGGTCGCGAGCGACAGCGGCTTGATCTTGTCGGCCATGCCTTCTGCGCCGAATTCCTGGAAGCGCTGGATGCATACCTTGCGCATCGCTTCCTTGGCGGGCTTGAGGTAGGCGCGCGGGTCGAACTCGCCCGGCTTCTCGGCGAACACCTTGCGGATCGCCCCGGTGATCGCCATGCGGTTGTCGGTGTCGATGTTGATCTTCCTGACGCCGTGCTTGATGCCGCGCTGGATCTCTTCCACCGGCACGCCCCAGGTCTGGGGCATCTTGCCGCCGTATTCGTTGATGATGTCCTGCAGCTCCTGCGGCACCGAAGACGAACCATGCATCACCAGATGCGTGTTGGGCAGGCGGCGGTGGATTTCCTCGATCACGTTCATCGCCAGCACCGCGCCGTCCGGCTTGCGGCTGAACTTGTAGGCGCCGTGGCTGGTGCCCATCGCCACGGCCAGCGCATCGACCTGCGTGGTGTTGACGAAATCGACCGCCTGGTCCGGGTCGGTCAGAAGCTGCGAGTGGTCCAGCTTCCCTTCCGCGCCGTGGCCGTCTTCCTTATCGCCCATCCCGGTTTCCAGATTGCCGAGCACGCCCAGCTCGCCTTCCACCGAAACGCCGCAGGCATGCGCCATCTCCACCGTGCGGCGGGTGACGTCCACGTTGTAGTCGTAATCGGCCGCGCTCTTGCCATCGGCCTTCAGCGATCCGTCCATCATCACGCTGGTGAAACCGTACTGGATCGCGGTCGCGCAGGTCGCCGGGCTGTTGCCGTGGTCCTGATGCATGCAGACGGGGATCGAGGGATAGATTTCCACCAGCGCATCGATCAGCCGCGCCAGCACGATGTCGTTGGCGTAGGAGCGCGCGCCGCGGCTTGCCTGGATGATCACCGGCGCGTTCACCTGTTCGGCCGCCTCCATGATCGCGAGGCCCTGCTCCATATTATTGATGTTGAAGGCGGGCAGGCCGTAGTCATGCTCGGCGGCGTGGTCGAGCAG
>JAPUEF010000264.1 GCA_027492655.1 Alphaproteobacteria bacterium
GGCATCCACCAAATGCCCTTCTCATCGCTTGATCGCTTTCCGCGTCAGGATCCTTAGGCGTACGTTTTTCCAGGGCGAACACGCTCTCGCGTGCTTCGCTTGCCGCCTCCTCAGGATGAGGACCAAGGGTGGTGTGGCTTGTCATGGCGTGACGAAGCGCATTTTCTTCAGCTCCTCGCGCACGTCTTCCACGCCGGTGCGGGGCTTGAGCATGAGCCATGGCGGCTGGAGCTTTGCGGTGAGTGCCGGTTCGCCCGCCGCGAGGATGGTGTTGCGGTCGATTTCGTCGGGGGTGTCGAGGGTGCGGACGGAAGGATAAACCTCCGCCATCGTGCGGGCGAGTTTGCGGGCCGCGTCGTCTGCGTCGTTGCGGACGAAGACATTGGCGAGCAGCAGCCCGTTCTTCGTGAGGCGGCGTTTCGCTTCGGCGAAGAAATCCGGCGTCGTCAGGTGCTCGGGGATTTCGCTGGCGTGATAGGCGTCGAGCACGATGGCGTCGAACTTCGCAGCGCCGCGTTTCAGGAAGGCGAGGCCGTCCTCGGCATGGCGCGGCAGGCTGTCGGGCAGGCCGAAATAGAGCCGCGCGATTTCGAACGACATCGGGTTGATATCGACCAGCGTAACGCGCGCGCCCTGCGATGACAGCATGTCGGCGAGCGTGCCGCCGCCGACCCCGATCATCAGCACGTTGCGCGCGCCGGCCTGTGCCATGAAGCCGTAGAGCGCGTGGATATAGGTGGAGAGCGAAACGCCGCGTCCGTCGCTTTCGCTCTGGTGGCAATCGCCCTGACGATAGATGAGCGCGCCGGTCTTTGTGACGCGCGCCACGGTGATCTCGCCGTAATCGCTCTCGACCTTTTCCAGTATGTTGACGCGCAGCAGCTTCTTGCTCACACGCGTCAGGCCGCCGCCATCAGGCCGGCATACATGCCGCCGAACAGGCCCGAGACGCGGGCGTCGCCGGTCGTCGTGCTGCCCATGCGGTTCATCACATAGGAGAAGCAGAGGCGGGCGTCGAAATCGGCGACGATCAGCGAACCGCCCCAGCCGCCCCAGAAGGCGGTGTTCGCATTGGGGAAGGGCGCGATGGCGCTGGGCAGGCCATAGCCGAGGCCGAAACGGACCGGCACGCCAAGGACCATGTCGGTATTGTCGATCTGAAGCTCCAGCGCCCGGCGAACGCCTGCCTCGGAGAGGATGCGCTTGCCCTGTACCTCGCCGCCATTGGCGAGCAGCGACTGAACCAGCGCCACGGAGCGGGCATTGCCGATGCCGCCGGCCGCAGGGATTTCGGCGCGCCGCCAGCCTGTCGTACGCGGTTCGGTCGCATCCAACGTCAGCGCCGCGAAGGTGCGGCGGGCGATGTCGTTCTGGGTGGCGTTGGCGCCGAGCAGGGTTTCGGGTGGGATCAGCTCGCCGACCCGGGCATCGTGCTCGGGCGGCAGGCCGATATGGAAATCGGCCCCGAGAGGCTCAGCGATTTCTGTGCGGAACAGCGTGCCGAGCGATACGCCGGAAACGCGCCGCACCACCTCGCCGACGAGATAGCCCTGGGTGATGGCGTGATAGCCCGAAGCCGTTCCGGGATCCCACCATGGGGCCTGCCTGGCGAGACGGGCGCAGGCGGCGTCCCAATCGTAAAGGTCTTCGACGCTGAGCTTGCCTTCCCAGCCGGAGAGCCCGGCGGTGTGGCTCATGAGATGCGCAACAGTAATGCGCTCTTTGCCGTTCTGGGCGAATTCGGGCCAGTAGGTCGCAACCGGCGCGTCGAATTTCAGCAATCCGCGATCGGCGCAGAGCAGGGCGGTGAGGGCACACATCGTCTTGGTCGTCGAATAGACGTTGACGATCGTGTCCTTGTCCCATGGCTTCGTTCCGGCGGCGTCGGAAAACCCGCCCCACAGATCGACGACGAATTCGCCATTCAGGGTGGCGGCGAAGGATGCGCCGACATCTGCGCCTGACTTCAAGTTCGCAGCGAAGGCGTCACGCGCGGCGGTGAAGCGGGGATCGCAAAAGCCGTGGACTTGCGGTTCAGACATGGACGTTTCCTGTGGCGGCTGTGTTCTTGTGCGGTGGGAACCTAGCAGACGCCGCCCGCCGCGCCAGAGCCGGTCAGGGTGCGAAAGCGAAGGAGCCGATCGCAGTCGGGCAGACTTCGTCGCGCAGCACGCCCTCGTCATCGGGGGCGGCGCAGCGCCCGTCGCCATTGCGCAACCAGCCGTTCTCGAGCGCCCACATTTGCGATGGCAGATCGTGGCAGTCGCCCAGCGTCAGCGGTGAGCCCGGGATCGACGTGCTGAGGCAGGCGCTGCGTGCGCGGATTTGGCTGGGGCGGTTCACCGCGTAGCTGTAGGTGAGGAGGCCGGGCGTGTCGCAGGGCGCGGCCTTGAAATAGTTGCCGCTCTGCTGCCAGGCGAGGCATTGGTCGCCGGCGAGAATTCGCGTGTCGGTGCGTGACTCCCATGTCTCGTCCGGAGGCATGAAGCGCCAGGTCTTCGGCGAAGGGTCGTCGATGAGGCAGCGTGCGCCGAAGACGACTTCGCCTTCGCGCGACGAGCCGCCCAGAACCTGAAGGCAGCGCCCGGCGTTATTGGCGAGCCGGCCCTTGTGGTCAACGATCCAGTAGTGATCGCCGCCCGAACCGCATGGAACAGTGCGCAGTTCGGGATAGTTGCCCTCATCCGGCGCGGACATGCACAGATCGCCATAGCGCAGAA
This sequence comes from Alphaproteobacteria bacterium, assembly GCA_027492655.1. Lineage (GTDB taxonomy): Bacteria > Pseudomonadota > Alphaproteobacteria > Micropepsales > Micropepsaceae > JADZAI01. The sequence continues at coordinate 2,721 of JAPUEF010000264.1, forward strand.
CGCCGCCATCCGGGCCGGGCGCGCGGAAGCGCTGGTTCGGTGCGCCCGTGCAGGCGCGGTTGCCGGCGACGCCGCCCTCATCGACCGTCACGCACATGCCTGGCAGGTCGTCATATTGCAGGGTGATCTCGGGCAGGCGTTTCCAGCCTGGTTCTTCCGCCCCCGCGGCGCACAGCAAGAGGGCGGCCGAAGCCGCCCCCGCTATCGTGCGTGAGCCGAAGCCCATCCGCTCAGCGCTGGTAGAGATTGAAACGCTGGTTCGACTTGCCCGAGCATTTGAAGGTGATGATCTGCGTGCGCTCGCGGCGGCTGGCCCCATCGACATCGAGGCAGAGGCCCGAGGAATCGTTGCGGATCGTGTTGTCGCGCATCAGCACCCAGCTTTGCTCCGGGCGGCCGTTACAGCTGGCGGCATAGACCGGCCCCCGGCTGTAGCCAGAGGATGTGAGGCAGCCATTGCTCACGCGGATTTCGGTGCGGCCGTTCTGCGACAGGCTGAACACCTGGTTCGACTTGCCGTGGCAGCCGAAGAGAATGATCTGGCTGGAGCTTTTGTCGCGGTCGAGGCACATGCCGGGCGCGTGCTGGGGCGAGAGCAGGACCGAAACCTGATAGCCGCCGCCGGGATAGCCCGGATCGTAGCCGCCCTGCCATACGGCGAAGCGCTGGTTCGATTTGCCCGAGCAACGATAGGCGATGACCCGCGCGCCATTATATTTCGAAGCGCCTTCCACGTCGGCGCAAAGGCCGGTGCCGTTCACCAGCGTGCCGTTCTGGCTGTAGGTCCAGTATTGATCGGAGCGGTTCTTGCAGTTGCTCGCATAGAGCTGCTCGCCCTCGCGACCGGCGGTGACGCAATAGCGCCCGACTTTCAGGAAGTCGGCCCCGTAATTGGGGAGGCGCAGATCCTGCGGATTCTGGCCCGAGCATTTGGCGATGATGCCCCGCCCGGTCGCGAAATCCAGACACATGCCGCGGGCATGGCCGGCCTCAAGCGCGTCGGCGGCGGCCGTGGGCGCGAAGAGGGCGGCGGCGGCAAGGGCAGCGAGCCCTCCCAGAAGCGAGCGCAAGGATGTCATTCGTCGGATCTCCCCTCCCATTCCGCCTGCGACGCTGGCACAGGCGGGATGCTTCGCTCAAGCGGCGCGCACGCAGACGTGTCGCGCCGCCGTGTTGAACCGGAGCTGAAGCCGCTTACGGCGTCAGCGTGAAGCGCTGGTTCGGATTGCCCGAACACTTGTAGAAGATAACGCGCGTGCCGGCCTTGCGGCTGGCCCCGTCGACATCGGCGCAAAGTCCGTTCGCCGAGCGCAGCAGACCGTTCGTGGTGAAGGTCCATTGCGCCGAGGCCATGCCCGACGGGCAGGTGATGACGCGGACCTGATCGCCCTGCGAGCCGTTGCCGTCGAGGCACTTGCCGCCGGGGCCGCGGATCGGCGTCGCCGGCACCCCGACCGCCAGCTTGAACGGGGTGGCATAGGCGCAGGGCTGCAACTCGACACGGTTGCCGGCGATGTTGAGGCACATGTTCGGCGCGTGGTTGGCAGACAGGCGGCCCTGCGTCGCGTTGTCGCCGACGTCGTTCACGTTGTCGGAGACGGTCTTGCCGGTGCTGGTGCGCAGCCAGCGCTGGTTGTTCTGACCGTTGCAGCGCCAGCCGATGATCTTGGTGCCGACCTTGGAGCCGCCGCCCTTGATGTCGAGGCAGAGGCCGTCGCCGGAGACCGGGCCGTTATTGCCGAAGCTGAACTTGGTGCAGGACGAGGGCGACCACTGCACGAGGTTCGGCATGTTGTTCTCGCCCGCCATCTGCAGGCAGCGCACGCCCGCCACGATGATGCGGCCGCCGCCGATCGACTTGGTCGCGAAATCCTGGTTCGGGCCGCCGTCGCAGGGCTGGATCGAAACGCCGCCGCTGGAGGCGTTGATGCACATGCCCGGCACGCTGACGGATTCGAAGATGTCCGCGCGAGCGGAGGTGACGGCCATCAGCGTTAGAGCGGCCGCAAGTCCAGCCAGTGCATGCTTCAACATCGAAAACTCTCCCAGAAATGACCGCAGCGGGCCTGGGCGGACCCTAGAAGGGTGAAGGCCTGGCCGCTACGCGCCAATGCGCCGCATGACGCACCCGCCCGCCTGAACCTCCGATGAAGCGCCGGCGGGGTCGCCGGGCTTTCCTTGACAGGTCCGCCGCCTTCGGTGTCTCACCCCGTCAACAACAGGGATGGGCGAGATGACCACCGCATTCACGTTCCCCGGCCAGGGCAGCCAGGCGCCGGGCATGGGCAAGGCGCTTGCCGACGCTTTCGGCGCGGCGCGCGACGTCTTCGGCGAAGTCGATGAGGCGCTGTCGCAGAACCTCTCGAAGCTGATGTTCGAGGGGCCGGAGGGCGATCTGACGCTGACCGAGAACGCGCAGCCGGCGCTGATGGCCGTGTCCATGGCGATCGTGCGAGTGCTTGAGCGCGAGGGCGGCTTCAGGCTGGCGGAGCGGTGTTCTTACGTCGCCGGGCATTCGCTGGGCGAGTATTCGGCGCTGATCGCTGCCGGGGCGTTCTCCCTGAGCGATGGCGCGAAGCTGCTGAAGGCGCGCGGGCAGGCGATGCAGCGGGCCGTGCCGGTCGGCGTCGGCGCGATGGCGGCCCTGCTGGGTGCCGAGATCGCGCAGGCCGAGGAGCTGTGTAAACTGATCTCCTCAGCCAGCGAGATCGCGGCGGTCGCGAACGACAATGCGCCGGGCCAGGTAGTGATCAGCGGCCACAAGGCGGCGATCGACCGCGCGGCCGAGCATGTGAAGGCGCTTGGCATCAAGCGCGCCATGGCGCTGCCGGTGAGCGCGCCGTTTCATTCGCCGCTGATGAAGCCCGCCGCCGAGGAGATGGCGAAGAAACTGGGCGACGCGACGATCAACACGCCGTCGCTGCCGGTGATCGCCAACGTCACCGTGAAGCCGGTGATCGACCCGGCCGAGATCCGTGCGCTTCTGGTGGAGCAGGTGACGGGGCGGGTGCGCTGGCGCGAAACCATCGCCGCGCTGCCGGGTCTGGGCGTGACCAAAGTGGTCGAGGCGGGGGCCGGTAAGGTGCTGACCGGCATGGCCAAGCGCATCACAACCGATGTCGAGCCGGTATCGCTGGAGACACCGGCAGATATCGAAGCGTTTTTGAAGAGCGTTTGAGGAGAGGCCCATGTTCAATCTTTCAGGCAAGGTCGCCCTGGTGACGGGTGCGACGGGCGGGATCGGGCTTCAGGTCGCCAGGGCGCTGCACGCCCAGGGCGCGACGGTGGCGCTGTCGGGCCGCCGCGTGGAGCAGCTGGAGGCGCTGAAGGCCGAACTGGGCGAGCGGGCCGAGATTTTCCCGGCGGACCTCGCCGATACGGCCTCGGTCGATGGGCTGGTGCCGGCGGTGGAGAAGGCGCTGGGCGGGGTGGACATCCTCGTCAACAATGCCGGCATCACCCGCGACAATCTCTTCATGCGCATGAAGGACGCGGAGTGGGATGACATCATCCGCGTGAACCTGACCGGCGCGTTCCGCCTCGCCCGCGCATGCCTGCGCGGCATGATGAAGAAGCGCTGGGGCCGCATCGTCTCGATCACCTCGGTGGTCGGTGTCACCGGCAATCCGGGGCAGGGCAACTATGCCGCCGCCAAGGCGGGCCTCATCGGCATGTCGAAATCGCTGGCCCAGGAAGTCGCCAGCCGCAACATCACGGTCAACTGCGTCGCCCCCGGCTTCATCGCCACCGCGATGACCGAGGCGCTGACCGACGACCAGAAGAAGGCCGTATCGGACCAGATTCCGGCCGGCCGCATGGGCACGCCGGAGGAGATCGCCGCCGCCGTCGTTTATCTGGCCAGCGTGGAAGCCGCCTACGTCACCGGCGCGACGATTCACGTCAATGGCGGCATGGCGATGGTCTGAAAGGGGAACATCCCGATAAAAACGGGCGGAAATCCGCGCCGTTTGCAGGGGTGACAGC
>JAPUEF010000265.1 GCA_027492655.1 Alphaproteobacteria bacterium
TCAGCGCGCGGCGCTGCTGCGCCACGCAGCGCAGGTACGGGCCTGCGCGCGCCATCGCGGCTCGTTTGCGTTCACCCATGTCGGCCCCCGGCTTCAACGCATGCGTCGATAACGATAAGGCGGGGGCGGCGCATCCGCCTCCGCCAGCGCGAGCGCCGCCACGCTCGCGTGATGGGCCGACAATCCGCAGATCGGATCGGCCGCCGCCGCATCGCCGGCCAGCGCCAGCGCCTGACAGCGGCAACCGCCCCAGTCGATCTCCGCGTTGGCGCAGCCCCGGCAGGGTTCTTTCATCCACGCCGTGCCGCGATAGGCGTTGAACGCGGCGCTCGCAGACCAGATCTCGCCGAGCGGCTGCGCGCGGACATTCTCGAACGCCATGCCGGGGATCGACCGTGCCGCATGGCACGGCATGGCAGATCCGTCGGGCGCGATCACGATCACCTCGCGTCCCCAGCCGCCCATGCAGGGTTTGGGCTGCTCGGCATAATAGTCGGGCAGCACGAAATCGATCACCAACCGCCCGGCCCGCGCCGTGCGCGCCGCGTCCACTACGGCGATCGTTTCCTCCAGCTGCGCCCGCGTCGGCAGCAGCGCGGCGCGGTTCGCCAGCGCCCAGCCGTAATACTGCACATGCGCGATCTCGATGCGCCCGGCCTCCATCGCCAGCGCCATCTCGATGAAGGCCGGCACATGCTGCACGTTCGCGCGATGCACCGGCGCGTTCAGCGTCAGCGGCAGGCCCAGCGCCCGCGTCCACTGCGCCACCTCCATCTTGCGGGCGAAGCCGCGATAGCCGCCGATCCGGTCGGAGCCTTCCGCGTCGGTGTCCTGCACCGACAGCTGCACATGATCGAGCCCGGCTTTCGCCAGCGCCGCCAGCCGCGTCTCGGTCAGCCCGATACCGGAGGTGATGAGATTGATATAAAGGTCCGCCGCGCGCGCCGCCGCGACGATCTCTTCCAGATCGCGCCGCGAGGCGGGCTCGCCGCCCGACAGATGAAGCTGCAGCACGCCCAGATCGGACGCCTCGCGGAACACCCGCGCCCATGCGCCCGCATCCATCTCGTCCGCCGCTTGCGTCAGCTCCAGCGGGTTCGAGCAATAGGGGCAGGCCAGCGGACAGCGATGCGTCAGCTCCGCCAGCAATCCGACGGGTGCGGGCGCGTTCATGCGCGCACATAACCTTTGAGCGCGAGATCGCCGATCAGCGCTTCGGCGTCGGCGGCGATCTCGCCGGCATCCGCGTCGTATTCGGCCGCCAGGATTTCGGCGATGGCGCTGAGCGGCGTCGCGCCGTCGATACGGCTGAGGATAGCGTGCGCGGCGTCGTCCAGCGCTACCACGCGCTCGGGGGCCAGCAGCACCTGCCGGTCGCGCACCCGGTCGTAATGCAGCCGCACGCCGGGCCGGAAGCCGGGGCCGCTCATGGCGCGGGCACGAATGCGCCCGGCGGAATGACGCCCGGCGCCACATAGGCGGCCTGCAGCGCATCCAGCATCGACCACAGCACGCCGCATTTGAATTCCAGCGCGCCGATCACTTGGCGCTGCTTCTCCGGCGTGTCGGCGTGGCGCTGGCAATAATCCAGCGCGAAGGCCGAGTCCTGCGGCGCTTCGGTCAGGCGCGGCGTGAAATAGGCGAGCGCCTCTTTGTCCACGAAATCATAGTTCGCCAGCATGCCTTCCACGCGCTCGGCGATGATCTTCGGCGCGAACAATTCGGTCAGCGAGGACGCCACGGCCTCCAGCAGCGTGCGCTCGCTGACGAAGCGCACATACGCCTCCACCGCGAACAGCGTGCCGGGCAGGGCGGCGCGCATCGAGGTGACTTCGGCCTCATCCAGCCCCAGCGCCGCCGTCATGCGCAGCCAGCGCGCGATGCCGCCCTCGCGCTTGTCGTCGCCGTCGTGATCGGCGAGGCGCGAGCGCCAGGCGCGGCGCAGGTCGCGGTCGGGACAGCGTGCGACCAGGGCTGCGTCCTTGATCGGAATATGCGCCTGATAGACATAGCGGTTCAGCGCCCAGGCCTGCACCTGGCCGCGCGACAGCTCGCCCGCATGCAGCAGGCGGTGAAACGCATGCTTGTCGTGATAGCGCGCCGCCCCCACAGCGCGCAGCGCGGCCTCCAGTTCGGCGGGCGTCATCAGCGCGCTCACAGGCAAAGCTCCATTCCGTCCTCGGCGATCTCCCACCCGGCCTCGGCCAGCGTGGCGCGGGCCGGGCTGTCCCGCCGCGCGGCGGGATTGGTGTTGTTGATATGGATGAAGAGTTTGCGCCGGGGCGACAGGGCGCGAAAGGCCTCGACGATGCCGCCTTCGCCGGTCATCGGCAGATGCCCCATCCGCCGCCCGGTCTTCGCGCCCTCACCGGCGCGGATCATTTCATCGTCCGTGAACAGCGTCCCGTCGATGAACACGGCATCCGCGCCGTCCGCCGCGCGGGCGAGGGCAGGCGTCACCTCTTTGACGCCCGGCGCGAACAGCGCCCGCTTACCCCCGCTCTCCAGGACGAAGGCCAGGCTGTCGCCCGGCTCGCTCATCGTCGGATCGGGCCGCGTCCGCTCCAGATACAGCGGCGCCTTGCCGGGTACGTCCAGCGGCGTGACACGAAGGCCCGGCAAGGGCTCGAACGCGCTGTCCGGCGTCACCGCGCGGCGCGTCACAGAGTCCGCCGACAGCGCCTCGAAGATCGGGTTCATCGCCAACGCCGCCAGCGTCGGCGCGCTCGCCCACAGATCGAACGGCTGACGCTCGCGCAAGGTCAGCAGCCCCGTCACCTGATCGATCTCCGCGCCGGTCAGCAGCACCGCGCGCACAGGCGAAGAGCGCGGCCCTGTCTGCGGGTGCAGCGCCACATTGTCGATGATCTGTTGTCGAAGGTCGGGCGCGGCGTTCAGGACCGCCCATTCGTCGCCGTTCAGGCTGACGGCCAGCGAACACTGGCTCCGAAACGGAACGAGCGGGTCGCGCCCGAAGGCGGCCCGCCCGTTCTCATTGAGCGCATTCCACTGCGGGAGTCCTCCGCCGGCCCCCGACCCGAGGACCAGTAGCCGCATGAAGGATACCTGACTGTCTCCGCTGTCCTATTTCTTCAGCGTGCAGGAGACGTAGCAGTTGATCTCCATGGCCGCGTGAGTCTCGACCGCCTTGGGTTTCGCCCAGGATTTCTTCTGCTGCATGGGAGTCCTCTCCTCTGATGACCTGAAAAAGGATACGCCTCATCGGCATATTGGCAAGCCCCGTCGATAACGATTTTGCGACGGGGAGCGCGGCGAAAGCCGCGCGGGCTTCACCCCCAAAGCGCCGCCGACGGTGGATGCATCAGGCTGCCGTCGAAGCGCAGACCGCCCGCCCGGTCCTCCTTCAGCAGCAGCGGCCCGTCGAGATCGACATAGTCCGCCGCGCCCGCCAGCAGCGCCGCCGGGGCCATCGCCAGCGAGGTCGCCACCATGCAGCCGACCATGATCTTCAGGCCCGCATCCTCGGCGGCGCGCAGACACGCCAGCGCCTCGGTGAAGCCGCCCGCCTTGTCCAGCTTGATATTCACCGCGCCGTAGCGCCGCGACAGTCCGTCGATGTCGGCGGCGACGTGAAAGCTTTCGTCGGCGCAGAGAAGCAGCGGGCTGCGCCATCCCTCCAGCGCCGCATCCTCGCCGGCCGGCAGCGGCTGCTCGATCAGCTCCACGCCCAGCGCCGCCAGCTCATGCGCGATCCCCGCGAGCTGCGCGAAGCTCCAGCCTTCGTTCGCGTCGGCGATCAGCCGCGACACGGGCGCGCCCGCCCGCACCGCCGCGATGCACCCGACCGGATCGTCCGCGCCCAGCTTCACCTTCAGCAATGGACGCGCCGCCGCGTCCGCCGCTGCCGCCCGCATCGCGTCGGGCGTTCCCAGGCTGATCGTGTAGGCGGTGGTCACGGGCTTCGGCGCGGGCAGGGCGGCCAGCTTCCATGCCGGCACGCCCTCGCGTTTGGCGCGCAGATCCCACACCGCGCAGTCCAGCGCGTTGCGCGCCGCCCCCGGCCTCAGATCGCCTAGGCCCTGCGCCGCCCGCAATTCGGCCTCCACGCTGGCCGGCGTTTCGCCATAGCGGGCGTAAGGCACGCATTCCCCGCGCCCGACATGACCGCTCTCCGCGGCTTCGACCACGATCACCTCGGCGGCGGTCTTCACCCCGCGCGAGATCGCGAACGGTTTCTCCAGCGGCCAGCTCTCGCGGCGGATGGTCAGGCGCGGAGCCATCAATTCCCCGGCGCGCGCGGCAGGTTCAGCACCGGCCCCTTGCGCGGCGCGAAACCGGCGGCGCGTTTTTCGGCTTCGGCGATCTGCGGTTCCGTCATCTGCGTCGTCAGCTGGAAGCGCAGCTTCTGCGAGCTTTCGACGCCCTGCGCGGCGGCCAGGATCGCCCATTTCAGCGCCTCGATCTCGTCCTTCGGCACGCCTTCGCCGTTCAACCGCCGATGCGCCATGCGATCCTGCGCGCGGGGATGGCCGCGCTCCGCCGCTTCCGCGAACCAGAACAGCGACAGGCCCGCATCGGCCTTCATGCCGACCCCGTCGCGAAAGACCTTGCCCAGATTGTACTGTGCCTTGGCGAAGCCTTTGATGCTGGCCGAAAGGAACAGCTCGGCGGCGCGGCGTTCGTCCTTCTCCACGCCCACGCCCTCGGCATACAGCTTGCCCAGCGTGTATTCCGAATTGGGATACCCCGCATCCGCGCCGATCTTCAGATAGCGCAGCACGGCGGTGTAGTCGGTCTCCGCTTTCTCGCTGCCGTTATGCGGCTCGCCGGCCAGCATCGCCAGCGCCAGATTATGCGCGGCGCGCACATGCAGCTGACGCGCCGCCGCCTCCCACCAGTCCATCGCGACGCTCATGTCGCGATCGACGCCCAGCCCGTTGGCGTACATCACGCCCATATTGAACTGGGCGGCGGCGTCGCCGGAATTGGCCAGCGGCAGCCAGATCGCGATGGCCTCTTCATAGCGGCCGTTCAGGAAGGCGTCATAGGCCTTGCCTGCCGTGCCGGTTTCCTCGACCGAGGAGTCGTCCGCCGGGTCGTCGGCGACGGATTGCGCGGCGGCAGGCAGGGCCAGCGCAGCGGCCAGCATCAGGGTTCGGATCGCCTTCATGTCGGGACGGGAGGGTAAAGATGCGGCCGATTCGTGTCGATCACTTCGCGTCGGCGCGCCACTCGCCGTCCCAGCCCGCGGCCGGAGGTTCCCGCCGCCAGTGCGCGATGCGCTCCAGATGCAGCCGATACAGCGTCGCGCCCAGCGGGCTCCATGCCGCCGCGTCGCGCGCCAGCGCTTCCGCCCGGTCCCAGCCGCGCGTCCGCATGGCGTCGAACAGCGCGGCGTGAACCGCTTCCGTGCGCTTGAAGACTTCGGTCTCCGCGATGCTCGCGTCCCCCGCCAGCGCGAAGATGTCGGCGGGATGCGCCTTGCCCTTCACGGCGATGCGGTCCACGCGCAGCCAGGTGAAATCGGGCGCCGCCTTCGCTGTGTCTTCGGCGACCACGATGTCGATCCCGTAATTCCCGGAATAGCTCTGCACCCGCGCCGCCAGGTTCACTGCATCGCCCAGCACCGAGTAATCGAAGCGCAGGTCCGATCCCATGTTCCCGACCACGACCGTGCCGGTATTGATGCCGATCCCCACCCGGATCGCCGGCGCATCCGGGCGCTCGGCCTGCAGCTCGGCGCTTAGCGCGTCCATCTCGCGCAGCATCGCCAGCGCGCAGGCGGCGGCGTTGGCGGCGTGATGGGGATCGTCCAGCGGCGCGTTCCAGAACGCCATCACGCAGTCGCCGATATATTTGTCGATCGTTCCCCGGTGGGCGATCACCGTGCGGCTCAGCGGCGTCAGGATGCGGTTGATCAGATGCGTCAGGCCGGCGGGATCGGCGCGATAGCTTTCGGCGATCGAGGTGAACCCCCGCAGATCGCAGAACATGACCGTCACCATCCGCGCTTCGCCACCCAGCTTCAGCCGCCCGGGATCGTCGGCGATCCGCCGCACCACGTCTTCCGACAGATATTGCGAGAAGGCGCGGCGGATATGGCTGCGTTCGCCTTCGGTCTCGCCGAACCGCACCAGCGCGCCGACCACGAACGCGGCGAACGCGGCGATCGACGGGCCGACCGGGTCCAGCAGCCAGCGTTCGGACGAGAACGCCCACCACGAAATCCCGCCCGCGCCCAGCACCGCCACCACCGCCAGCAGACCGATCCAGTAGGCGCTCGCCCGCAGCGCCAGCGCCGCGATCAGCAGCCCCAGCGCCAGCGTGAAGGCGATCTCCGCGCCGCGCGCGAAGTCCGGCCGCTTCAGCGCCGCGCCCAGCAGAGCGGTCTCCGTCGCCTGCGCCTGGATTTCCACGCCCACCGCCGAAGCCTCCAGCGGCGTCGTGCGCAGATCGTTCAGCCCGGCGGCGCTCGATCCGATCCACACGATGGCGTCCTTCACGCGCGTCAGGTCCGCTTTGCCGCTAACGACATCTCCGGCGCTGATCCGGCGGCGCGGCTCGTGTCCGGTGAAGTGCAGATACAGCGCGCCCCTTGCGGTCGTATCCACCGCGAACCTGCCGGCCTTCACCGCGACGATGCCCGACGCCGTGCCGAAATCGGTTTCGCCCGAAGCATCGCTCATCTTCACCGTCAGGCCGTTCGGCTTGCCGGCCAGCCGCAGCGCCTCGACCA
>JAPUEF010000266.1 GCA_027492655.1 Alphaproteobacteria bacterium
GTCACAGCTCGCAAGCGGGCCGCCCTTCCAGGGGGATTACTGGCGGATTTTGGCGGATTTTGCCGGATTTTGCCGGATTTTGCCGGATTTTCAGCGGATGTCGCGCAAGCTTTCCAGCGCTTCCAAAGCCTTGTTCAGCGCTTCTCCGGCGGTCAGGCCAGCCTTGCCGGCGTTTTCGGCCAGATCGGCCTTTTCCGTCTCGTTGAACGGGGCGCAGCCGGTGCCCGGGTGATTTTCCGGGTTGGAGCAACGGACGATCTGTCCGTTGTGTATTTCGATGATCTCGCCGCGCCGATGATTGATGATCACCCGGGCGCGTTCGCGGCCATGGGCGCGCATCGCGACGCGGGCTTCGATTATCGCCCGGCGGGCTTCACGATTGGCGTCGCGGGCGGCCACCAGCGCCGCAGAGCGCGCCGTGCGAGCGGCTTCGCGGGCGAAAAGGCGCGCGGCGTCGGCCAACTCGCGAGCGTTGATACGCGCCTCGCGCGCCGCATCCATCGCAGCCTCACGGGCGCAATCGGCGGCGCGGCGCGCCTCGTCACGGCTTTCGTCGGCGATTCGGCGGGCTTCGGCGGCGACCCGGCGCGCTTCGGCGCGGGCTTCGGCGGCGACCCGGCGCGCTTCGTGCTGAAGTTCGGCGACGGCGTCGTTATGGGCGCTGTGGATCACGATCCGGGCGTCGCTGGCGGCGATCAGCTGCGCGTCGTTGCGCTCGTCCGCGTCCATGGCGGCACGGAATGCCTCCTGATCGCCGTTGAAATCCTGGACGCCGCTGGCTGAAATCCGCACCGGGCCTTTCACCTCGCCCGCCGCAAAGGCCGGCATGGCGATCAGCCCGACGAGAGCGGCGAGACAGACGCTGCGTGACAGTGCGGACATGGCGCATTCCCCGGCGGTTTGGTGAGGACATGACGCCATGCCGCGCGGCGCGCGTCATGTGTCAGTCGTCACATCCGCTGGATTTGTGAGCGGCTCAGCGCTGGTTTGTTTTACCGAGCGAGGGCGGAGCGGGCTGTCCCGGCGGCCAAGCCTTGAAGTCCAGCGTCTGCAGCACCGTCATCAGCCGGCGACCCTTCTGAAAAGCATTGTCATAGAAGCGCCAGGGTACGGTGACGTCGGGTTCGACGCCCGCGACCTCGTTCTCGCCCTTCACATTGGTCCAGACGCAGTCGGGAATATGCAGTTCGGCGCGCGTTTCCTTCAGCATCACCGGCGTATCGCCCGCCGACATCCAGCCGCAGCCCGCGCCGAAGGTCGGCTCGCCGATCAGTATGGCGGCGCGGTTGTCCTTCAGGAGGGTGACGAAATGTTCGGCGGCGCTGGCCGAGCCTTCGTCCATGAAGACATAAAGCGGGCCGGACCAAAGGCCTTCCTCGTAGGCATAAAGCGAGGAGAAGAAGAGGGCATAACCCGAGGACAGCAGCGTGTATTCGCCGGGCGGCGCGTAATCGAGCACGCCGGTCGCATACAGCATCGGCGGGGCCAGAAGCGTGCAGTCGGGCGTTTCGCCCTGCCAGACGCGCGTGCGGTCGCAGGGCGTGTTGGCCTCGGCCAGGGCCTTGATCAGCGTTTCCTTGGCAGCCTGAAGGGTCGGACGATAGGCGGTGCCGATGACCGGGTTGGCGAGATCGGATTCCACCGCCGCAAGGTTCGAGCCCAGCGAATCCCGCCACGATTTGGTGCGGGTGAAGGCGAGATGCGGCGCTTTCAGCTTCAACGGGGTGAGCATCCGCGCGACCGGGTCGAGCCACAACGAGCCGCCGCCGTTCTGGGTGATATCGACCGCCAGCGCGGTCACACCCTCGGCTTTCAGCTTCTGGATCTGCCGGGCGACCGCCTCGGTCAGCAACTGCGCCGCCTTCTGGCCGATCGACGCGCCGCAGGTCTCGTCGCATTCGCCGTCTTCAGGCAGGCCGATCTCGGCGACCGCCAGCGGGCAATATTCGTAATAGCCCCACTCGTAGAACGAGGGGATGCGCAGGATGCCCAGCTTTCCGCCCGGCAGATCGGCGACATAAATCGGGAAGGTCGGACTATCGGGCGTATCGACCGTCCGCGCCCCGAGCCGGTCGAAGGGCAGGCCGGCGGGCCGCGTCTCGTCCTCATAGCCAAGCCCCCGGCAGATCGAGGCGGTGCCCCAGATCTGGGCCGGTTCGATCTTCTCGTCCGGGAATTCCAGCGAGATATGCCCATCGCCCATGGCCATCAGAAAGTTGCGCAGCGCGGCGCGGCCTTCTGCGTCCGAGGTGGCGGCGCGGATCGCGGTTTCGGCGTCGGTGGCCAGCGTCTTCAGATCGAGGCCGCGTTCGGCCACCGACCAGTCGAGATTGGGGGCGCGGGCCGCAATCTCGCGCTTCACCTGCTCGAAATCCGCCAGATACGCGCCGGCGCTGTAGGTCGGCTCGCCCGATAGCGGTGCGCCGGTTTCCGCGAGCGCGGGAACGGCGAGGAGGCAACCGAGGGAAACGGCGAGTACAATGCGGCGCATGGCCCATCCTGACACGAAGACGGGCCGATCCTACAGCGCCGCGCTTAAATCAAGGTTTCGGAATCGCCCCGCCGATGGCGTCCTTGGCGGTTCCCGACAGATCCTGCGCCGGACCCAGCGGGTTGGTTTCCTTGTTGCGCTGGTCCTTCTGCGGCGTGCCCGACCAGAGCTTGTAGACCACGACATCGTCCACGATCAGCAGCAGCATCGAGGCCGACCAGCCGGTCTCCTCGGTCTTGCGCTGGAAACCCAGCACGTCCAGCGAGATATGGCCGGTGCGCTGGGTCTCGCTCATCTCCGGCGCCATGACATAGCCGACGCAGGCATTGCGCGCGCCGATGCAGCCCTGCACCGCCGGGTCGAGATCGGCCATCTGCACCGAGTCGGTCGGCATGAAGACGCGCATCACATCGACATAGTTGATGACGCGCAGATTGGGCGTCGTTTTCGGATCGATGCCGAACTCGCGCAGCTTCGAGGTCGTGGTCACGCCCGGCTGGATGATCTTGTAGGCGGTTTCCGCGATCTCGTAGCTCTGGAACGGCCCCGCCGTCTCGTTCGAGGTCGAGGGCAGAATGTCGGTCGCGCAGCCGGCCAGCGGCAGCGCGGTTACGGCGGCGATGACGGCGAAGCGGGACATACGCCCTCCCTAACAACCACGAGGTGGCGGAATGAAGGCGGCGCGGTAAACGAAGTCTTACTTTTCGTTCGCCGGATAGGCCTGGAGCTGCAGGTAGTTGTCGAGGCCCACGCTGTCGAGGATCGAGAGCTGGGTTTCGAGGAAGTCGATATGCTCCTCGGTGTCGTCGAGGATCTGCTTCACGATCTCGCGGCTGATGTAATCGCGCGCCTGCTCGCACAGCTGGATCGCCTCGATCAGCGTGGTGCGGCCGCGCTTCTCAAGCTCCAGATCCGCCGACAGGCTTTCCGGCACGGTCTCGCCGATCGCCAGCTTGCCCAGATCCTGAAGGTTCGGCAGGCCTTCCAGGAACAGCACGCGCTTGATCAGCAGATCGGCGTGCTTCATCTCGCCGATCGATTCCTCGTACGTCTTTTTTCCGAGTTTGTTGAAGCCCCAGTTCTCGTACATGCGGGCATGCAGGAAATACTGGTTCACCGCGGTGAGTTCGTTGGTGAGGATCGCGTTGAGTTTCGCGATGACCGCAGGTTCGCCCTTCATGGAGCAGCCTTTTCAAAACATTGAATCGCGTGAAGCGAGCGCGCGTACCCTGCCGCATGAAAGGCGCGAAAAAAAGCGATTTAGCCGCGCCTGCTTCGCAGAGACAAACGCAGGAAACTACTCGGCCGCCATCGCCTGCGCCGGGCGCATCGCATCGTCCAGCATACGCTGGATATCGACCTTGCAGCGGCCGCATTTGGGGGCGACGCCGCATTGCGCATAAACCGCCGCGACCGTCGGTGCGCCGCAGCCCGCGACGTGATCGACAGCCGCGCTCATGTCGCGCATCCGGACGCCATTGCAGTTGCAGACGAACATCTGAACCCCAAAAATACGCCCGCCTTGCGAGCGCGTCGCAGACGCTATATCGGATGGAGCGGCTGCGAGTCAATCGCATACGCATCCATAGCGACGCCGACATCGGCCGGCGGCCTGTTGTCCGATGGGGGCTTAAGGGGCTAGAGAACCCGCGCCATTCCGGCCCCAGAAGGCTTTTTTCCGCCATGTCCCGTCTCGTTCCCCGCATCGTCAAAGGCTTCAAGGACGCGCCGGCGGCGTCCCTGCATGCCCGGCGGCGGATGATCGAGACGGTGCGCCAAGTCTATGAGAGCTTCGGCTTCGAGGCGCTGGAGACCCCGGCGGTCGAATATGTCGAGACGCTGGGCAAGTTCCTGCCCGAAAGCGACCAGCCCGACGCCGGCATCTTCGCGCTGCAGGACGGCGACGAGCAGTGGATCGCGCTGCGTTACGACCTGACCGCGCCGCTGTCGCGCTATGTCGCGCAGAACATCAACACGCTGCCGCTGCCCTTCCGCCGCTATCAGACCGGCTCGGTGTTCCGGAACGAGAAGCCGGGGCCGGGCCGCTTCCGCGAGTTCACCCAGTTCGACGTCGATACGGTCGGCAGCGCCTCGATGGTGGCGGACGCCGAGAACTGCGCCGTGCTGGCCCGTTCGCTCGAGGCCCTCGGCCTCGGCGGACAGGTTCGCATCGCCGTCAACAACCGCAAGATCCTCGACGGCGTGCTGGAGAAGGCGGGCGTCGAAACGGGCGGGCTTCAGGCCGTCACCGTGCTGCGCGCCATCGACAAGTTCGACAAGTTCGGCCCCGAGGGCGTCAAGCTGCTGCTCACCGCCGGGCGCAAGGACGAGAGCGGCGACTTCACCAAGGGCGCGGGGCTGGACGCCAAAGCCGCCGACACGATCCTCGCCTTCATGGCCGCCGGCCAGGCTTCGCGTCTCGCCACCTGCGACGCGCTGCTGGACGCGGTGCGCGGCGCGTCGCGCGGCGAGGAGGGCGTCGCGGAATTGCGCGAAATCGCCGATCTTCTTTCCGCGATGAACCTCAGCGATGAGACCGTCGCCTTCGATCCCGCCATCGTGCGCGGCCTTGGCTATTACACCGGCCCGATCCTGGAAGCGCAGGTGACGTTCGAGATCAGGGACGAGGACGGGCGCACCCGCCAGTTCGGCTCGGTCGCCGGCGGCGGACGCTATGACGGACTTGTCGGCCGCTTCCTCGACCGCGAACTGCCGGCCACCGGCGTTTCCATCGGCGTCGATCGGCTTCTGGCGGCGCTGGACGCGGCGGGGCGGCTCGACGCCAACGCCGCGGCCGGCCCGGTGCTGGTCGTGGTTTTCGACCGCGGCCAGATGGCGGAATATGTGCGCATCGCCGAAGAGCTGCGCGCCGCGGCTATTCCAGCCGAGATTTTCCTCGGTACCGGCGGCATGAAGCCGCAGCTGAAATATGCCGACCGCAAAGGTTCGCCCGTCGCGATCATCGCGGGCGGCGACGAGTTCGCGGCCGGCACGGTCTCGATCAAGAATCTGGTTCTGGGCGCGCAGGTCGCGGCCGGCGCCACGACCAACGAGGACTTCAAGGCCGAAGCCAAAGCCAAGGCGCAGGTCACGGTCGCGCGCGCGGACATGGCGGCGACGGTGCGCGCCATGCTGGCCGACATCGCACCATGAGCGTCCAGCTGGATGCGGCGCGTCAGGCGGCGTCCGCCGTCTTCGCGGCCGCGCTCTACGATCCGGTCGAGCCGCCGATCGTCGCGCCGGCGGAAATCTTTCTGGAGCGGCTTGGCGAACGCTTCCGCCGTCTCACCTCGTTCTTCGAGGACGGCACGGGCGAGGAGAAATGCCTGCGCCCCGAAATCACCATTCCGGTCTGCCGGATGGCGCTGGCCGGCGGCTATGACGGCGCGGCCTCTCTTCGCCTGCGCTATGCCGGGCCGGTCTTCCGTCTGGCCGAGGACGGCGCGGGCGCGCTGACCGAAAGCGCGCAGGCCGGCGCGGAGTTCCTCGGCGGACGCGACGCCGCCAAAGCCGATACCGAAATGCTCGTGCTGACCCTGAGCGCGCTGGCGGCCTGCGGCATCGCGCGGCCCCGCGTCGTGCTGGGCGATGCCGGCGCGTTCGGCGATCTCGTGCGGGGGCTGGATCTGGAGAGCCGCCAGCAGGCCCATCTGATGCGGCTGTTCGAGGCGCACGGTTCGGCGCTGGCCGACCATCTGCCGCCGGAAGGGGCGCGCCCCGAGCTGACGCCGCTCGACGGCGATCTGGCGCTCGCCGACACGCTGGCGCGGCTGGAGGCGGGCGGCCTGACGCTCACCGGCGGGCGCACGCCGGAAGACATCGCGGCGCGCCTTGCCGACCGCGCCGGGCGCGCCTCCGCCGAGGCGATCCCCGCCAAAGCGCGCGCCGCCATCGCCGCGTTCTTCGCGCTGAAAGCCGGCCTCACGGACGCCTCGCTGATGCTGGAGCGTTTCTTCACCGCGCATGGCGTCGTCAGCCGCGCGCCGGATCGGCTCGCCGCGCTGGCCGCCGAACTCGCGCGCGCAGGCGCAGCCGAAGACGTCATCGTCTTCGACGCGGGCGTGCATGCGCCGCTCGGCTATTATACCGCGCTGGAATTCCGCGTGGACGATGCGGCGGGCCGCGTCGTGGCCAGCGGCGGGCGTTACGACGCGCTGGTCCGCGAACTCGGCGGACCCGACACGCCCGCTGTCGGC
>JAPUEF010000267.1:0-5487 GCA_027492655.1 Alphaproteobacteria bacterium
CGGGCGTGAAAGTGCCCAAGCGTATCGCGTTCGAGGCCGAGCTGCCGCGTCTGCCCACCGGCAAGATGCAGAAATTCGCGCTGCGCGAGCGGTACGCCAAAAGCGCCTGAGGCCGCCGGGCTATGCGCCGCCGGACTTGCGCTTTAGTCTCGATTAAGTTGCGCCCGCGCGGGAGCTGAACGAGCGTGCGCCCGGTCTGGACAATGGCGGGACGGAACGATGCGGGGCATGCGCTGGCTGGCGTTGTGGGTGGGGATCGCGGCGCTGGCGCCGGCGGCGCGGGCGGACGGGGCCTGGACCCTCGCCACTGAAGAGCGTGCCGTTGCGGAAGGATCGCCTGTCCGCGAAACGGTATGGACGCAGGTTCGGGGCGATGGACCTTACGACCGCATCGGCCTTCATCGCTATCGCGGCAAGGACGCGCCGGTCGCGACGCTGGTGTATCTGCCCGGCACCAATATGAACGGTGCGGCGGCGCTGACGGACGAGAAATACAATCTCTGGCTGTATCTGGCGGCGCGCGGCGTCGAGGTCTATGCGCTCGATTATCGCACCCATGCGGTGCCGGCGGATGCGGCTGCCGATCAGCTGGTCGCGCTGAAGCCGTGGACCAGCGCCGTTTTCGTGGACGATATCGCTTCGGCGGCGGCCTTCGCGCGTGAGACGAGCGGGCACGGCAAGGTCTTCGTCGCCGGGTTCAGCCGGGGCGCGTTTCTGGCCTATGCCTACGCCAACCGCGCGCCGCAGGCGATTGCGGGACTCGTCATTCTGGATGGCCCCTTCAAGGCGCTGACGCCGGGCGCGTTCGGCCGCGCGCCCTCGCTGGCCGATCTGGAGGCATCGGGCAAATGGGCGAGCGATGTCGGCGGCTCGAAGGGGTGGGACGCCCGGCAGGCCTTGATGAGCGCGGTGATCGCCGATCCCGACGCCCCCGCCGCCGACCCGCAATTCAAGACGATCGGCGATCAGCTGGCGCATGTGCTGCAGACCGCATGGCTGCCGGGCGGGCTCGCCAACCCCGAAGGCGGGGTGTCGAAGCCGGTGGTTCTGGCGAAGCTGCTGAAGGACTACGACCGCTGGTATCCGGCGGTGCAGGACATCGACGGCAAGGCGCTGGCCGATCCGGCGGGCGCCCCGGACAGCGATCTCGACGATCTTTGGGGCAGGTTCGAGACGCCCATTCTGGTTTTCGCCAGTACCGGCATGGGCGGCGACTGGGTGATCAACGCGCTCTATTCGGCGGCCCATAGCGGATCGAAAGACGTCACGCTGAACGTGCTTGAGCGATACGGCCATCTCGATGTTCTGGTCGGCGAGCAGGCCGCCACCGAGGTTTTCGAGCCGACATGGCAGTGGATAAAAGCGCGCACGCCGTGATTTGAGACTATGCCCGCTTCGGGATTCCTCCGTTAAGCTGATCCGCGTCGCGGCAGTGCAGAAGTTCGGTCCATGACGGCGTTGAAAGCGGACGATATCGGCGAGGAACGCATCCTGCAGGATGTGAGGGGGCGCATCGCGGCGCGCGAGGGCGACCTCGTCGCGCTGACGCAGGAGCTGATCCGCATTCCCACGGTCAATCCGCCGGGCGCATTCTATCAGCCCTGCGCCGAGCTGATCGGCGAGCGCCTGCGCAAACGCGGCTTCCAGATTTCCTATGTGCGCGGCGAGGGCGCGCCGGGCGACAGCGACGCCCACCCGCGTATCAACGTCATCGCGCGCCGGGAAGGCAAGCGCCCCGGCCCCACGGTTCATTTCAACAGCCATATCGACGTGGTCGAGGCCGGCCAGGGCTGGAGCGTCGATCCCTTCGGCGGGATCGTCCGCGATGGCCGCGTCTATGGCCGCGGCGCGTGCGACATGAAAGGCGGGCTCGCGGCTTCGATCATCGCCGCCGAAACGCTGATCGAGGCCGAACCGGACCTGCCGGGTGCTCTCGAGATTTCCGGTACGGTCGATGAGGAATCCGGCGGCTTCGGCGGCGTCGCCTATCTCGCCGAGCGGGGCTGGTTTTCAAAGCCGCGGGTCGATCACGTCATCATCCCCGAGCCGTTGAACGTCGACCGGGTCTGCATCGGCCATCGCGGCGTCTGGTGGGCGGAGATCGAGACCAGGGGACGGATCGCCCACGGCTCGATGCCCTTTCTGGGCGACAGCGCCATCCGTCATATGGGTGCGGCGCTGGAGCGTCTGGAGCGCGATCTATTCCCCGCCCTCAAGCGCAAGACCACAAGCATGCCGGTGGTGCCGGAAGGGGCGCGGGAATCGACCCTCAACATCAATTCGCTCCATGGCGGGCAGGCGGAGCCGCAGGGCGGCAGCCTGCCGAGTCCGGTCGTTGCGGACAGCTGCCGCATGATCATCGACCGCCGCTTCCTCATCGAGGAGAATATCGACGAGGTGAAGAACGAGGTGCGCGAGGTTCTGGACGGACTGGCGCGCGACCGCGCCGGCTTCAGCTATGAACTGCGCGATCTTTTTCAGGTGATCCCGTCGATGACCGACCGCGAGGCCCCCGTCGCGCAGGCCGCGGCGCGCGCCATTCGCCGCGTTCTGCGCCGCGAACCGCAATTCATCTGCTCGCCCGGCAGTTATGACCAGAAGCATATCGACCGCATCGGAAAGCTGCGCGACTGCATCGCCTACGGCCCCGGCATTCTCGATCTTGCGCACCAGCCGGACGAGTATGTGGAAATCGACGCCATGCTGCGTTCCGCCGAAGTGATGGCGCTGGCGGCGCGGGAGCTGTTGCGCGGCCGATGAACGCGCGCCGGCGTCTTTCCATCGCGCTGACGGCGTTCGCCGTTCTGATCGCGGGCTGCGGCGAGAAGCCGGCGCACCAGAACGTGGTGCGCCTGGGCATTGCGCTGGAGCCGCCGCATCTCGATCCGACCTCCGGCGCGGCCGCCGCGACCGACGAAATCGTTTACGCAAATGTCTTCGAGGGTCTGACCCGGATCGGCGCGCACGGCGAGGTGCTGCCCGCGCTCGCCGAAAGCTGGGAGGTTTCGGACGATCGCCTCGTCTTCACGTTCCATTTGCGTCGCGGCGCGCATTTCCACGACGGCACGGATTTCGATGCGAGCGACGTGAAGTTCTCGCTCGACCGCGCCCGCGCGCCGGACTCGACCAATGCCCAGAAGGGCGCGTTCGAGCCGATCGCATCGGTCGATGTGATCGATCCGGCGACGGTGCGGGTGACGCTGTCGCACCCGGTCGCGGATTTCCCGCGCGATATGGGATGGGGCGATGCGGTGATCGTCGCGCCCGAAACGGCGGCGACCAACACGACGACGCCGGTGGGCACCGGGCCGTTCCGCTTCTCGCGCTGGTTGCGCGGCGCGCAGATCGAGCTGGTGCGCAATCCCGATTACTGGGGAACGCCTGCGCGAATCGACAAGGCGGTGTTTCTGATCGTGCCCGATCCCGCCGCGGCCTATGCCGCGCTTCTGGCGGGCGATGTCGATTCCTTCCCGAATTTTCCCGCAGCCGAGCTGCTGCCGCAGATCAGGGACGATCCGCGTTTCGCCATCGTGATCGGAACGACAGAAGGCGAAACGATTCTCGCCATCAATAACGGCCGCAAACCCTTCGACGATATCCGCGTGCGGCGTGCGATCGCCCATGCGCTGGACCGCAAGGCGATCATCCTCGCCGCGTCCGAAGGCTATGGAACGCCGATCGGCAGCCACTTCGCGCCGCATGAAAAGGCCTATATCGACCTGACCGGCACGTACCCTTACGACGTCGCGGCGGCGCGCAGGCTGATGGCCGACGCGGGATACGCCAACGGCTTCGCCGCCACGCTGAGGCTTCCGCCGGTCGGCTATGCCCGGCGCGGCGGCGAGGTGATCGCGCAGGAGCTGCGCGCCATCGGCATCGACGTGCGGATCGAGAATATCGAATGGGCTCAGTGGCTGGATCAGGTTTATGCCAAGGGCGACTACGACCTGACCATCGTGTCGCATACCGAACCGCGCGATATCGGCATCTACGCCAAGGAGGGATATTATTTCCACTACGCCAATCCCGCGTTCAAGGCGCTGATGGCGGCGCTGGAGCGTGCGAGCGATGAGGCCGAGCGCACGCGCATTCTGCAGGATGCGCAGCGCATGCTGGCGGATGACGCCGTCAACGGATTCCTGTTCCAGCTGCCCAAGATCGGCGTGTGGAACGCCAGGCTGAAAGGTCAGTGGGCCGATTCCCCGGTGCAGGCGAACGACCTGACCGGCGTTTACTGGGAGGGGCGCTGATGCGGTTCATCGCCTGGCGTCTTCTCTCCGTCGTTCTGACGCTGATCGCCGCGACGCTGGTGATCTTCGTCGCGCTCAACCTTGCGCCCGGCGATCCGGCCGCCTTTATGATGGGCGTATCCGGCGATCCGCAGGCGCTGGCGCAGCTGCGCGCTGAGCTTGGCCTCGATCAGCCGTTCTGGCTGCGTTATGTCGCATGGGTCGGCGGCCTTCTGACCGGCGATTTCGGCGTCAGCTATACCTATCGCGTGCCGGTCGCCGATTTGATCCTGGAGCGGATGAACGTCACGCTTCCGCTCGCCCTCATGTCGATGGCGCTATCGGTTCTGATCGCCGTTCCCGCGGCGATGTTCGCCGCCGCCCGCCGCGCCACGGCGGCGGATGCAGCCGTTTCCGGCCTGGCGCAGATCGGCCTTGCGATTCCGAATTTCTGGCTGGCGATCCTGCTGGTCTTCGTCTTCGCGACCAGCCTGCGCTGGTTCTCAGCCGGCGGCTTTCCGGGATGGGACGAAGGCGCATGGCCGGCGTTCAAGGCGCTGATCCTGCCCGCGATAGCGCTTGCGTTGCCGCAGGCGGCGGTGCTGACCCGGGTGACGCGCGGCGCGTTGATCGAGACGATGTCGGAGGACTATATCCGCACTGCGCGCGCCAAGGGGCTCAGCGAACGGCGGACGATCCGCGATCACGCCTTGCGCAATGCGATGATCCCGGTGCTGACCATTCTGGGCCTGCAGTTCACCTTTCTGATCGCCGGCGGCGTGATCATCGAGAACGTCTTCTATCTGCCGGGGCTCGGGCGTCTCGTCTTTCAGGCGATTGCGCAGCGCGATCTGATCGTCGTGCAGGGCGTGGTCGTGGTGCTGGTTCTGGCGGCGGTGGCCGTCACGCTGGTGGTCGATGCGGCCTACGCCATCGCCGATCCGCGCATCAGGAGCGCGGCGCGATGAGCGGCGCGGCGTGGCCGTTCAGCCTGAAACTGGACGGGGCGATCGTCTCGATCGTTCTGGCGGCGGCGCTGATGTCACTGGTCTGGACGCCGCACGACCCGGCTTTGATCGTCATGGAGCAGCGGCTTCTGCCGCCGTCCGCCGCGCATTGGTTCGGCACCGATCAGATGGGCCGCGACGTCTTCTCGATGGTTCTCGGCGGCGCGCTGAATTCCATCGCCGTCGCTCTGGTCGCCGTCGGGATCGGCGTTCTGGGCGGGGTGCCGCTGGGTCTTCTTGCGGCGGCGCGC
>JAPUEF010000267.1:5497-6613 GCA_027492655.1 Alphaproteobacteria bacterium
GTGGACGAGATTCTGACGCGCAGCAGCGATCTGCTGTTCGCCTTTCCGGCGCTCCTGCTGGCCATTCTCATCACGGCGGTCGCGGGTCCGGGCATCTTCAACGCCATCGTCGCAATCGGCGTCTTCAACATTCCGGTCTTCGCCCGGCTGGCGCGTGGCGGCGCGATGGCCTTGTGGCCGCGCGATTTCATCCGTGCCGCGCGGGTCGCGGGCAAGGGCAGGCTGCGTATTTCGCTGGAGCATATTCTGCCGAATATCGCCGGCGTGCTGATCGTGCAGGGGACGATCCAGTTTGCGCTGGGTGTGCTGGCTGAGGCCGGACTTTCCTATGTCGGGCTCGGCACCCAGCCGCCCGCCCCCAGCTGGGGGCGCATGCTTTCGGAAAGCCAGACCTATTTCGCGCTCGCGCCGTGGCTCGCGGTCTTTCCCGGCCTCGCCATCGTCGCGACGGTGATGGGCCTGAACCTGCTGGGCGACGGCCTGCGCGATGTCGCCGATCCGCGTACGCGGCGAGGCGGGCCATGAGCCTGCTGTCGGTCCGCGATCTGACGCTGACGATCGGGCAGAAGCCGATCCTCTCGTCTGTGTCGCTGGATGTCGCGCCCGGCGAGATCGTCGGCCTCGTCGGCGAGTCCGGGTCGGGCAAGTCGATGACGCTGCTCAGCATCATGCGTCTGCTGCCGCACGCGGCGCGGGTGAGCGGCGTAATCAGGTTCGGCGGCGACGATCTGATGGCGCGCCCCGAACGTGCGATGCAGGCGGTGCGCGGGCGGCAGATCGGCATGGTCTTCCAGGAGCCGATGACGGCGCTGAACCCCGTCAAGACGATCGGCGAGCAGGTCGCGGAAGGCATACGCTGGCACCGGCAGGTGAGCCGCGCGGAGGCGGAAGATCGCGCCCGCAAGATGCTCGACCGTGTCGGCCTGCCGGAAACGGAATTCCCGCTGTCACGCTATCCGCACGAATTGTCGGGCGGCCAGCGCCAGCGCGTCGTCATCGCCATCGCTTGCGCGCTCGATCCGAAACTCTTGATCGCCGACGAACCGACGACGGCGCTGGACGTGGTTCTGCAGGCGCAGATCCTCGACCTCCTGCGCGACCTCGTTGCCGAAAGAC
>JAPUEF010000268.1:0-2615 GCA_027492655.1 Alphaproteobacteria bacterium
CAAGGAGGCCGTGACCTTCCTGGTGCGCGTGAAGGAAGCGCTGGAGAAGCCCGTGCGTCTGGTTCTGGAGGTCTGATCTCATGGCCGATGCGTATGATGTCGTCGTCATCGGCGGCGGCCCCGGCGGCTACAATGCCGCGATCCGCGCCGGCCAGCTGGGCCTGAAGGTCGCCTGCATCGAGAAGCGCGACGCCAAGGGCGCGGTGGCGTTCGGCGGCGCCTGCCTGAATGTCGGCTGCATCCCCTCCAAGGCGCTGCTGCATGCCTCGCATCAGTATGAAGAAGCGCGCGATCATTTCGCCGGCATCGGCATCAACGCGGCGGTGGAGCTGAACCTGCCGGGCATGCAGGCGCATCGCGAGAAGACGGTGGACGCCCTCGTGAAGGGCGTTTCGTTCCTGTTCAAGAAGAACAAGGTCGATCCCTATTTCGGCACCGGCCGCATCGTTTCGGCCACGGAGGTGGAGATCACCGCCGCCGACGGCGCGAAGCAGACGCTGACCGCGAAGAACATCATCATCGCCACCGGTTCGGAAGTGACGCCGCTGCCGGGCGTGACGATCGACGAGACGCGCATCGTCTCGTCCACCGGCGCGCTGACGCTGAACGAGGTGCCGAAGAAGCTGATCGTGATCGGCGCGGGGGTGATCGGGCTGGAGCTCGGGTCGGTGTGGCGGCGTCTGGGCGCGGAAGTGCAGGTCGTGGAATTCCTCGATCGCATTACGCCGGGCGTCGATGCCGAAGTCGCCAAGGAATTCCAGAAGGTGCTGACGCGCCAGGGCATGAGCTTCAAGCTGGGTCACAAAGTGACCAAGGCGGAAGCGAGCGATACGGGCGTGACGCTGACGGTCGAGCCCGCCGCCGGCGGCGCGGCGGAGACGCTGAACGCCGATGTCGTTCTGGTCTGCATCGGACGCCGTCCGTTCATCGAGGGCCTCGGCGCGAAGGAAGCCGGCGTGAAGGTGGATGCGCGGGGCCGGGTCGAAACCGACGGTCATGGCCGCACCAACGTGCCGGGCATCTGGGTGATCGGCGACGTGACCACGGGTCCGATGCTGGCGCATAAGGCCGAGGACGAAGGCATGGCGGTGGCCGAGCTGATCGCCGGCAAGGCGGGGCATGTGAACTATGACGTCATTCCGTCGGTCGTTTACACGCACCCGGAAGTCGCCAGCGTCGGCAAGACGGAAGAAGAGCTGAAGGCGGCGGGCGTCGCCTACAAAACCGGGAAGTTCCCCTTCACCGCCAATGCGCGCGCGCGCACGATCGCGGAGAAGGACGGCTTCGTGAAAATCATCGCCGACGCCAGGACCGACCGCGTGCTGGGCTGCCACATCATCGGGCCGGAAGCCGGGACGCTGGTGATGGAAGTGGCGGTGGCGATGGAGTTCGGCGGATCGTCGGAAGACATCGCACGCACCTGCCATCCGCATCCGACGCTGACCGAGGCGGTGCGTCAGGCGGCGCTGGGCGTCGATAACCGCATCATGCAGATGTGATGAGCGGCGCGGCGTTCCATATCGCCCGCGCCCGCCATCATGATCTGCCCGAGGCGGCGGCGCTTTACAGCCGCGTCGCCAAGGCGACCTTGCACTGGCTGCCGCCCGGCGGGTTCGAGCCGGAGGTTTTTCTGGAGCAGGCGCGGTTCGAAACCGTGTGGCTGGCGTGGGAGCATGGCCGGATCGTCGGCCTCGCGGCGCTCTATGAGCCCGACAGCTTCCTTCATTCGCTGTATGTCGATTTCGCCTTGCAGGGGCGCGGTATCGGCCTGGCGCTGCTCAACACCGTGGCGGCGGCGGCCGAGGGGCCGCTGTCGCTGAAGGTGGAAGAACAGAACGTCCGGGCGCGCCGCTTCTACGCGCGCGAGGGCTTTTCAGAGCGCGAAACCGGAACGTCGGACGGGTCGCGCTGGATCTTGCTTTCCAGATAGAGCCGGCGCCGGGAACTTTCCTGCCAGGCGTTAGGCATGGAGGGCGCGGGAACGGGGGCGATAAGGCCTGCAGGAAACTGCCGGTCGTTCAAATTGTTCCTATCGTCTTTACCCGGCATGAGCATGCGCGTGCGACGATGCGGCTCATGCGTATCCTTGCTTATATCGCGGCCTTCGGTCTGGTGATCTTCGTCGGGTATCACCTGGTTACGGATGGCTATCCGAATTTCCTGCACCATACGCGGTCGCGCCTGCTGGCCGAGATGATGACGCTGGGAACGCTGGCGCTCACCTGCGGCGCGACGTTCTGGGCGGTTCGCCGCCTGCCCTGATGGATCAGGCCGCCTTGCCGCGCGCCGCGTCATAGACGGCGAGCAGCTTCGCTTCGTCCACAGCCGTATAGCGCTGCGTCGTCGAGAGCGAGGCGTGGCCCAGCAGATCCTGGATCGCCCGCAGATCGCCGCCGTTCTGGAGCAGGTGGGTGGCGAAGGAATGGCGCAGCGCGTGCGGCGTCGCGCTGGGGCCGAGGCCCAGCTGGATGCGCAGCGTCTCCATCAGCTTCTGCACCGGACGGGGGCCGAGCGGCTTTCCGGTCTTCGACAGGAAGAGCGGGCCTGTCGCCGCGATCGCATGCGGACAAAGTTCGGCATAGCGCGCGAGCGCCGCGCGGATCGCCGGCAGCAGC
>JAPUEF010000268.1:2625-3457 GCA_027492655.1 Alphaproteobacteria bacterium
GGCGGCGGTGTCGGCCTCGCCGCCGGTGAGGCTCAGCGCCTCGGAGATGCGCAGGCCCGCGCCGTAAAGCAGGGTCAGCACGGCCTCGTCGCGGGCCCGCTCCCACGGTTCGCCGGAAAGCCCGCGTCCGGTCGCGCCGGCCTCGAACAGGGTCTGGCGCGCCGCCTCGGCGTTCAGCGGCCGGGGCAGGGTACGGGGCTGCTTCGGCGCGACGACCTGCATCAACGCCGCGTTGGCGATGCCCTTGCGGCGGTCGAGGAAGCGGTGAAAGGCGCGCACCGAAGCGAGGGTGCGGCCCAGCGAGCGCGGCGACAGACCCTCGGCCCGGCGACTGGCGAGAAAGGCGCGCAGGTCGCCGGCGGTCAGCGCCTTCAGCGCCGCCGCGTCGGGCGCGCCGCCCAGATGCCGTTGCAGGAAATCGAGCCAGCGTTCGACGTCATCGCCATAGGCGCGAACGGTGCGTTGCGCCGCCCGCTTCTCGCTGGCGAGATAGGTGAGCCATTCGGTATAGAGCGCATGAACCGGCATGGCGCGACACTGGGCGCTGCTGGTTAAGGCGGGCTGAAGGCTTGATCTGGCGCAAGGCCGGCTCCGGCCGCATGCCGCAGAGTGGCGGCATGACCCGCATTCTCGTCATCAACGGCCACCCCGACCCGGCGGCGAAAACCTTCATTGCGGCGCTGGCCGGAGCCTATGCGGCGGGGGCGGTCGCGGGCGGACATGAGGTGAGGCGCATCGATGTAGGCGCGCTGAACGTGCCTTATGTCGCGTCGGCGGCGGAGTTTACCGCCGTTCCGTCCGAGCCGGCGCTGCAGGCGGCGCAGGCCGACAT
>JAPUEF010000268.1:3472-6580 GCA_027492655.1 Alphaproteobacteria bacterium
GTCTTTCCGCTGTGGCTTGGCGGCGTGCCGGCGAAGCTGAAGGCGTTCCTGGAGCAGACATTCCGTTATGGCTTTGCGCTGCCGCGCGAGATGCCGACGAACCGCTTTCCCAAGGGACTGCTGGGCGGCAGATCGGCGCGGGTGATCGTGACGATGGGAACGCCGGCTTTGCTCTACCGGCTGATATTCGGCGCGGTCGGCGTCAGGGCGCTGGAAAGCGGCATCCTGAAACTGTCGGGCCTGAGGCCGGTGCGGCGCTGGATCGTCGGCGGGGCCGGAGCGATGACGCCGGACGCCGCACGCCGCCATCTGGAGACGGCGCAGGCGCTGGGGCGTCGCGCGCGCTAGGCTTCAGAGAATCGTCTGGCCGCTCTTCGCCCAGTCGGCGAGGAAGGCGTCGAGGCCCTTGTCGGTCAGAGGGTGCTTCACCAGCTCGCGCAGCACGCCCGGCGGCACGGTCGCGACATCGCTGCCGGCGAGCGCGGCCTGTTTGACGTGCTCGTTCGAGCGAATCGAAGCCGAAAGGATCTCGGTCTTCAGCGCTCCGTAGTTGTCGTAGATGCGGCGAATGTCGCGGATGAGCTGCATGCCGTCCTCGCCGATATCATCGAGACGGCCGATGAAGGGCGAGATATAGGCGGCGCCCGCCTTGGCGGCGAGCAGCGCCTGATTGGCCGAAAAGCACAGCGTCACGTTGCAGGCGACGCCTTCCGACGACAGCGCCTTGCAGGCCTTCAGCCCGTCCCAGGTCAGCGGCAGCTTGATCGCGACATTGGGGGCGATGCGGCGCAGCACCGCCGCTTCCTTCAGCATGGTCTCCACATCGGTCGCCGTCACCTCGGCGCTGACCGGGCCGGGCACCACGGCGCAGATCTCGGCGATCACGTCGAGGAACTTGCGGCCGGATTTGGCGATCAGCGACGGGTTGGTGGTGACGCCGTCCAGCACGCCGGTGGCGGCCAGATCCCTGATTTCCGCGACATCGGCGGTGTCGACGAAGAACTTCATGGCTTCACCCTTGCCTCGCGCCCGGCGGATCGCGATTTTGCGCATTATGGACGACAGCCCGATGACTGTGCAGAGCGTCAGCGTGCTGCTTCCCGGCGGCGCGCCGGGACCGTTCGATTACGCGAAGGGGGGCCATGACCTCAAGCGCGGCGATATCGTCGCTGTGCCGCTGGGCCGCCGCGAGGTGGTGGGCGTGGTCTGGGGGCCGGGCACCGGCGAGGTCGGGCATAACCGGCTGAAGCCGGTGTCGGAGATTTACGACGCGCCGCCTCTGCCGCCGCTGCTGTGCGATTTCGTCGACTGGATGGCGGGTTATGTCGTCGCGCCCCGGGGCAGCGTGCTGGCGCTGGCGCTGCGGTCCGCCGATCTGGGTCCGCCGCGCACCAGACTGCTGTTCCGGCGCGGGGCGCTGGAGCCGGCGCGGATGACGACGGCGCGGCAGAAGGTGCTGGCCGCCACCGCTGACGGCCTCGCCCGCACGCCCCAGGACTGGGCCGAGATGGCGGCGGTGTCGGTGGCGACCGTGAAAGGGCTTATCGAGGCCGGCGCGCTGGAAGCGGTGGAGGTGCCGCTGTTCGGGGCGCCGCCCGCGCCCGACCCCGAACATATGCATCTGCTGCTGTCGCCCGCCCAGCGTGCGGCGGCGGACGAGATGATCGCGGCGCTGGGCGCGGGGTTTTCGGCGACGCTGCTGGATGGCGTGACCGGATCGGGCAAGACCGAAACCTATTTCGAGGCGGTGGCGGAGGTGATCCGCAAAGGCGGACAGGCGTTGATCCTGCTGCCTGAGATCGCGCTGACGCATCAGTTCATGGACCGCTTCGAGGCGCGCTTCGGATGCCGGCCGTGCGAATACCATTCCGACGTGAAAGGGCCGGAGCGCGCGCGCGTGTGGCGGGCGGCGGCCGAAGGCACGGCGCGGGTGGTGGTCGGTGCGCGCTCGTCGCTGTTTCTGCCTTACGCCGATCTGGCTCTCATCGTCGTGGACGAAGAGCACGACAGCGCGTTCAAGCAGGAAGAAGGCGTCATCTACAACGCGCGCGACATGGCGGTGATGCGGGCGCGGATGGGCGACATCCCCATCGTCATGGCCTCAGCGACGCCCTCGCTGGAGACCTGGGTGAATGCGAGCCAGGGCCGCTATCGCCATCTCGTGCTGCCTGGCCGTTTCGGCGTGGCGGTGATGCCGGATGTGCGGCTGATCGATCTGCGCGCCGAGCGTCCGCCGCCGCAGCGCTTCCTGTCGCCGCCGCTGGAAGCGGCCATCGCGGAGACGCTGGCGCGGAAGGAACAGACGCTGCTGTTCCTCAACCGGCGCGGCTATGCGCCGCTGAATATCTGCCATGCCTGCGGCCACCGGATTTCGTGCCCGAACTGTTCGGCGTGGCTGGTGGAGCATCGTTTCCGCGCCAAGCTGACCTGCCATCATTGCGGCTATGAGCGCGCCAAGCCGCATGTCTGCCCGGAATGCCAGACGGAGAATTCCATCGCCCCGTCCGGTCCCGGCGTCGAACGCATCGCCGAGGAGGTGACGCATCTGTGGCCCGAGGCGCGGGTCGCCATCGCCTCAAGCGATGTGCTGCACGGGCCGAAGCAAACCCAGGACGCGCTTGCCCAGATGGCGGATGGCGGCATCGACATCCTGATCGGCACGCAGATCGTCGCGAAGGGGCACAACTTCCCGAACCTCACGCTGGTGGGCGTGGTCGATGCGGATCTCGGCCTGTCGGGGGGCGATCCACGGGCGCGCGAACGCACCTTCCAGCTGCTGCATCAGGTGGCGGGCCGGGCCGGCCGTTCCGAGAAGCCGGGCCGCGCGCTGTTGCAGACGCATCAGCCGGAGGATCGACTGATGCGGGCGATCGCGGCGGGCGACCGCGACGCCTTCCTGACGCTGGAGGCGGAGGACCGCGAGCGTCTGGGCTTCCCGCCTTATGGCCGTTTCGCGGCGCTGATCCTCTCCAGCGCCGACGAGCCGGCGCTGGAAGCCTATGCGCGCGACCTGGCGGCCGTGGCGCCGTCGGCGGACGGGGGGACGGGGGGGGGGCCGGGGGCGGGGCGGGCGGCGCGGGGGGGGGGGCGGGCGCGGGGGCGGGGCCT
>JAPUEF010000269.1:0-995 GCA_027492655.1 Alphaproteobacteria bacterium
GCGCGCAGCTGGCGGATCTCGGCCAGCAGGGCGGCGTTCAGCTCGCGCTCGACCTCTTCCAGCTTCAGCTCCTCCTCCTGCGCGGTCTCCTCCATCGCATTGACGATGACGCCGATGAAGAGGTTGAGGACCATGAAGGCGGTGATCACCAGGAAGGGGATGAAGAACGCCCAGGCGTTGGGGTGGACCTGCATGACCTCGCGCGCCAGGTCGGGCCAGCCTTCCAGCGTCATCACCGTGAAGAGGCTGAAGAGCGAATCGCCCAGCGTGCCGAAATATTGCGGGAAGGTGTCGCCGTAGAGCTTGGTCGCGACGACCGCGCCGATGACGAAGAGCAGCACCAGAACCAGCACGATCGAGCCCATGCCGGGCAGGGCGCGGATGCCGGCTTCGACCACGCGGCGCAGGCTGGGGATGATCGAGACGATGCGCAGCACGCGCAGGATGCGCAGCGCCCGGAGCGCGGAGAGCGATTCCGCCGCCGGCACCAGCGACAGGCCGACGACGATGAGGTCGAACCAGTTCCAGCCGCTCTTGAAGAAATTGAGACGGTAGACGGCGAGCTTCGTGAGCAGCTCGACCACGAAGATGCCTAGGCAGACATTGTCGATGACGCGCAGCATCGGCATGTAGCCGCCGACCGTCTGTTCCGCCGTCTCCAGCGCCAGCGTCGCGGCGTTCAGCAGGATGACGCCGATAATGACGTTCTGGAACAGCGCGCTTTCCAGAAAGCCGCGAAGGCCCGAAAGCGGGCCGGGCCGGAGCGAGAGCTCGCCCTGGGACGTAGACATGCGTTGCGAATCCCCCGAAGTCATGCGGGAAGCTAGCCGCCATGCCGCGAGCGTCAATGCGGCGGCGATTGCATCCGGCGCGGATGACGCTTAAGTCGCGGCCGCTGACGGCCTGTTCAGGGAGATTGGGCGCGCGATGGCGAAAAAGGTGGCGGCGGCGCCGGCTCTGGCGAAGCTCGACAAGGTCGGCCCCAGCGGTCCGAA
>JAPUEF010000269.1:1030-6570 GCA_027492655.1 Alphaproteobacteria bacterium
CCCGGCAAGACGCTGTACGCCGTGAAGGCCAATCCCGCCCCGCCGCTGCTGGACCTGATCTACAAGGCCGGTCTGAGGCATTTCGACACCGCCTCGCTGCCCGAGGTGAAGCTGATCGCCGATCGCTTCAAGGACGCGACCTGTCACTTCATGGCGCCTATCCGCATTCGCGGTACGGCCGGCGAGGCCTACCGCAAATATGGCGTGCGCTCGTTCGTGATCGACGACGAGCGCGAGCTGAAGCGGATCGATGAGGAGACGGGGATCACCCTGCCGTCGGAACGCAAGAATCTGAAGATCTTCGTCCGCCTGGCGACCCCGGTGGACGGCGCGTTCCTGGAGTTGTCGTCGAAATTCGGCGTCGATTATGCGGCGGGCGCGGAGCTGCTGAAGAAGGTGGCGGCGGCCGGTTTCACTCCGGCCCTGACCTTCCATGTCGGCTCGCTGTGCATCCGCCCGATGGCCTATCGGCAGGCCCTGGAGATCTGCCGTGACGCCGTCGAGGCGTCAGGCGTCGAGATCGCCGGATTCGATGTCGGCGGCGGCTTCCCAGCGCCCTATCCCGGCGTGCCCGCGCCGGAGATGGACGCCTATTTCTATGCCATTCGCGAGGCCCGCAAGACGCTGCGGCTGACCAGGAACGCGGAGTTCTTCTGCGAGCCGGGCCGGGCGCTGTGCGCGGAAGGGATTTCGATCATCACCCAGGTGATCCGCCGCCGCGACGACCGGCTGTATATCAATGACGGCGTCTATGGCTCGTTCGACGAGATGACGCTGCCGGACTGGAATATCGACTATCCCCGTCGGGTCTTCATGCGCACCGGCACGGGCAAGGTGGTGGAGGTCGGCGGGCCGCGCCGCCCGTACCGGATATACGGACCGACCTGCGACACGCTGGACAAGATGCCGCGTCCGATCCTGCTGCCGCACACGCTGACCGATGACGATTACATCGAGTTCGGCATGGTCGGGGCCTATTCCTGCGCCTTGCGGACCGCTTTCAACGGCTTTTATCCCGACCAGTGGGTCGAGGTTCAGGAAAGCTGAAGCGCGCGGGAAATTCCGCCGGAAACAGCGAGTTTTCAGGAAGGCTCCAAGAGTTTCTTTAGAAACATGACCTAAATTTTCCGGACTTCGATCTTTCGAGCCGAGCGAGATGTCCGGACATCACGGAAACCTGACGCGCCTTGTCGATCTGGCGCGCGAGCCTTCGAGCGAGAAGCGCCGCGAGCTTCTGCGCGAGATGACCGACCTGTTCATGTCGGCGCCTGCCGATTATTCGGACGGGGCGAACCATCAGTTCGGCGAGATTCTGGGGACGGTGGCGCGTGAGATGGAGATGGAGGTTCGCCAGAATCTCGCCACCCGGCTCGCCAATGTGCCGAATGCGCCGCGCAGTCTGATCGTGCAGCTGGCGAATGACGAAATTTCGGTCGCCGCCCCCGTACTGACGCGCAGCAAGGTGCTGCTGGAAGCAGATCTCGTGGCGCTGGCCAAGGTGAAGAGCCAGGACCACCTGCACGCCATCGCCGGTCGCGAGGAAGTGACGAGCGCCGTGTCGGACGCCCTCGTGGCGCGCGGCGACGACAAGGTGCTGGTGCGTCTGGTGTCGAACGCCGGCGCGAAGCTGTCGGAGCAGGCGATGGAGACGCTGACCGACAAGGCGCAGAATGTAGAAGCGCTGCGTCGCCCGATGGTGAGCCGCGCCGACCTGCCGCCGCATCTGCTGAACGAGATGTTCTTCGCCGTTTCGGCGGAGCTGAAGCGCGTGATCATGAACCGCATGTCGGACCTCGATCCGTCGGTGGTGGATGGCGCGATCCGCCAGACCGAGCGGCGCATGAAGATGCGCGGCGTCACGAAAGACCCCGAACAGGCCAAGGCCGACGCCTTCATGGCGCAACTGGCGAAATCCGGCCCCGTGACCGAGGGCATGCTGGTGAACCTCGCCAAGCAGAAGCGGCTTGCCGAAACCTCGATCGTCTTCGCGCGTCTGGCCGAGCTGGATCTGCAGACCTCCAAGCGGGTTCTGAGCGATCCCAATCCCGAGGCGCTGGCGATCGCCTCGCGCGCCTGCCGCTTCGACCGCCAGACCTTCTCGACCCTGGCGCTGAGCCGCGCCGACGAGACGCGCTCGCTGTCCGCCGCCTATGAGTTGCTGGAGCTTTACGACAAGGTGCCGGTGGACGCCGCCCAGCGCGTGATGCGCTTCTGGCGGGTGCGCAACTCGGTCGGCGAGACCCAGGCGGCGTAAATCCGCCGCCCGCGTGACGCCGGCCATCGTCAACGGCCTGTCGGCGGGCGCGGCGGGCGCGTAAACTACGCCGACCCATTCGGAATTCCGCCGCACCCATGCACGCTCTTCTTCGCCTTGTTCTTGCGGCGGTGGCCGTCGCTGCGTCGTCATCCGCGCGCCCCGAAATCGTGACCCGCCTGCCGACCGACGAGAAGGTCGTCGCGTTGACGCTGGATGCCTGCGAGGCGGGGACGGTGACGCATCTGGATCACGGCGTCGCCGACTGGCTGATCGCGCATGAGGTGCCGTTCACGATCTTCATGGGCGGCCGCTTCGCGCGCGACAACGCGGAGGATGTCGCGAGGCTGGGCGCGCTGCCCTTCGTGGAGATCGAGAACCATAGCTGGAGCCATCCCGCCGACATGCGCAAGCTGTCGACGCCGGAGGTGATGAAACAGGTTCTGCTCGCGGAGCTGGAGATCGGCCTGAAGACCGGGCGCGTGACGCGCTTCTTTCGGTTTCCGGGCGGCAACGCCGATGCGCGCACGATCGCCGCCGTGGAGGCGATGGGATACCGGATCGTCCACTGGCGCTGGCCCTCGGGCGATCCCGACAAGCATATCCCGGCGGCGAAACTTGAGAGCTATGCGCTGAGCGCGACGAAGCCGGGCGACGTGCTGATTTTCCACATCAACGGCAATGGCGTGCATACCGCCGAGGCGTTGCCGGCGATCGTGGAAGGCCTGAAGGCGAAGGGGTATCGCTTCGTGCTGCTGCGGGACTATCTGCCGCCGGTCACGCACTGAGCCATTCGCGCCGCAGGATCGAGAAGACGATGCGGTCGGCGCGCGCGCCGTCGGGCATTTCATAGGCTTCGCGGAAGACGCCTTCCTGGATGAAACCAAGCCCGGCATAGACATGCGCGGCGCGCGCGTTGTGGCGGAGCGTATCGAGCCAGAGGCGCGGCGCGGCGGTTTCGCGGAAAACCCAGTCGATGCCGGCGCGCACCATCGCCGTGCCGAAACCGCGCCCCGCTTCCGCCGCCACGACGCGCTTCATGCAGATGCCGTTGTGGCGGTCGGCGCGGCCCGAGAGCAGCATGAAGCCGCCCTCGCCGCTGTCGTCGGACGCGATGAGGCAGATCATCGTCGGGTCGGCGAGGAAGGCGCGGTGCTGGTCTTCGCTCGACTGGCCGACGAGCCGATCATAGCCGGGGCCGCGTTCGGCGCGCATCAGGAACGGGATATCGGCGGGCGTGGCGGGGCGGAGGCGGATGGGCATGACAGGACGCGAATGAATACAGCATCATCCTAGCATGGATGCGAAGGAGGCGCGGCGATGGAGACGGTCGATCTGAACGGGACGGTGGTGCTGTTCGCGGGCGAAGGCGCGCCGATCGCCACCGAGCGCGACGGCATGGACCTTATCGGCGCGGCGATGGGGCAGGGCGCGAGCCTGCTGGCCGTGCCGGTATCGCGGCTGACGGGCGACTTCTTCGAACTGAAGACCGGGCTCGCCGGAGCGCTGGCGCAGAAGGCCGTCAATTACCGCGTGAGGCTGGCGATTCTCGGCGATGTGAGCGCGCAAACGGCGGCGAGTGTATCGCTGCGCGATTGGGTGCGCGAGGCGAATGCCGGGCGGGATGTCTGGTTCCTGCCCGACCGCGCGGCGCTGGAGGCGCGGTTAGGGTAGTTTCACCGCGACTTCCGCGCTGTAGATCATCGCGTCGTCGCCGAACTCGGCGATGGATGTTTCGATGGTTTCGGTCGTGCGCGGCGCGACGCCTTCGAAGAGAACGTCGCCTTTTGGCGTTACGATACGGACGGGCTGATCGAGATCGACGAGGTTGTCGTTGAGTCGCACCAGAACGGTGATGCCATCGTCTGGCCGTCGCGGCTGGCGACGATCTCGTTGTCTGAGCCGCCCTGTCCTTCCGGAACGGCCAGCCAGTAGAAATGGCGATGAACGAGGCCCCGCGGCTCCCACACGATGCGGTCGGGGTCGGTGTTGCGGGTGAAGCCTTCCATCCACGGCACGGCCTTGGCGTCCTCGCCGTCCATCCAGTGGCCCTTGCCGGCGTGGATGTCGGTGAAATGCGCGTAGCCTTCGGTGTCGTCCTTCTGCAGCGCGTCGAGCTTCGCGCCATATTCGGCGGCGACGGCGGCCCGGTCGTATTCGGTGTCGTCCGCGCCGACCTGGATGGAGAAAGGGAGATTGCGGAGGCTGCGCAGCGAGACGCCGTTGGGGTGGCCGGCCATCATCGAGGCGGCGGCGAAGCGGTCGGCCATGCGCGGGGCCAGGGCGTAGACGCCATCGCCGCCGGCCGAATAGCCCATCAGATAGACGCGGTCGGGATCGACCGTGCCCGCCGCGACGAGCGCGCGGATGAGGCGTTCCAGCAGCGGATCGACGCCGGCGCCGTGCCAGCAATCCCACTCATTCGTCGGCGCGCGGGGAGCGAGATAGATACCCTCGGCGGGTTTGTAGGTGCTGGCGAGCGCGATCTGGTTCTGCCACTGCTCGTCATTGATCTCGGCCGGGCCGCCGCCGCCGCCATGCAGGGAGATGAAGAGCGGCTGGGCATGGCCATCCTCTGCGGCGCAGGGCGCGGTGCAGGGCGTGCCCTTGTGGTTCGAGAACTGGATGGTTTTGAAGCGCAGGGTCTGGCCGGCGGCTTCGATGGCCTCGTTTTCGAGTTCGGTCGCGGTCTCTTCGACGAAGCCGTCGGCGTAGTCGTTCCAGGCCTTCTGCGCGGCCGCCTCGGCATCTTCTAGCGAAAGGCCGGCGGCATAAGCGGGCGCAGCGAAGGCGAGCGCCGCGCCGAACAGGAGGGATCGGGCGGCGTTCATCGGCTGTCTCAGCCCCGTTCTTTCGTGGCGGTGAATTTGACCGCCGGGTATTTGCCCGCCGTATAGTTCAGCTCCCAAACCGACTTGGCAAGGAAGACCGGCGCGCCGTCGCGGTCTTCCGCCATGTTGCCCTTGTGGGCATCCATGAAGGTTTTCAGATCGGCGGGGCTTTCGGCTTTGACCCAGCGCGCGGTTTCGAACAGGCCGCCCTCGAAGCCGACATCGAGGCCGTATTCCTGCTTGATGCGCTGGGCGAGCACGTCGAGCTGAAGCTGGCCGACGACGCCGACGAACCACTGCGAGCCGAGTTGGGGCTTGAAGACCTGGGTGACGCCTTCTTCCGCGAGGCTTTCCAGCGCGCGCTGGAGATGTTTCGCTTTCAGCGCGTCGGCGAGGCGCCCGCGGCGGAGGATTTCCGGAGCGACATTGGGGATGCCGGTGAAGACGAGATCGAC
>JAPUEF010000270.1 GCA_027492655.1 Alphaproteobacteria bacterium
CGTCAGCGGCGTCGCGCATCGCCCTGACCACGGTTTCGGGAATACCTTCCGTCATCACCGAGGGCGTGGCCACCACGCGCCCCTTGCGGTCGGCGATGACGCTGACGCCTGCGAAGCCGGCGAAGCCAAGGCTGCGGCGGGCTTTCGCAAGCCCCTCGCCTTCCGCCACCGGCACCGCGCCATCCATGTGCACGCGGCCCGAGGGGGCCTCGTCGATGATGGACACCGCGCCCGGCGCGAGCTTCAGCATCGAGCCGTTAGGCGCGACGATAGCTTCCGGCACCTGAAGGCTGAGCGCGAAGCGTTTGTGCTCCATCATGTGACGCAGTTCGCCATGCACCGGGATGGCGACGCGGGGCCGGACCCAGCGATACATGTCGGCGAGTTCGTCGCGGCAGGGATGGCCGGAGACGTGAACGAGATGATCCTGATCGGTGACGATCTCGATGCCGCGCGCGGCCAACGCATTCTGCATCTGCCCGACCTTCTTCTCGTTGCCGGGAATGACCCGGCTGGAAAAGATGACGGTGTCGCCCGATTCAAGCGGCGCGCCGCGATGTTCGCCGACGGCGATGCGGGCGAGCGCCGAGCCCTGTTCGCCCTGGCTTCCGGTGCACAGATAGACGGCGTTTTCGGGCGGCAGCATGCCCGCCTGGTCTTCGTTCACGAAGGGCGGCAGATGGCCGAGATAGCCCGTCGCCTGCGCTGCGGCGACCATGCGCCGCATCGAGCGGCCGACCAGCGCCACGCTGCGCCCGGCGTCATGCGCCGCGAGCGCGACGGTTTCGAGACGCGCGACGTTCGACGCGAAGGCCGTCACCGCGATGCGGCGGCCCTGACG
Source organism: Alphaproteobacteria bacterium (assembly GCA_027492655.1). Classification (GTDB taxonomy): domain Bacteria; phylum Pseudomonadota; class Alphaproteobacteria; order Micropepsales; family Micropepsaceae; genus JADZAI01. Next base: position 842 of record JAPUEF010000270.1, read on the forward strand.
GCTTTTGATGAGATGGGAGAGGGAGTCGCGCACCTCGCCCTCCGAACCGGCGCGGCCCGGCTGAAAGACATTCGTGCTGTCGCAGGTCATCGCCAGCACGCCTTCGTCGCCGAGGCGGCGGAGCGCCGCTTCGTCGGTGACGCCGCCGACCATTGGCGCGGGATCGATCTTCCAGTCGCCGGTGTTGAGGACCGTGCCCAGCGGCGTGCGGATGGCGACGGCGTTCGGTTCGGGGATCGAATGGGTCAGCGTGACCAGCTCGATCCCGAACGGGCCGAGATCGAAGCGTCCATTGAGCGCGATCTCGGTGACTTTCGCGTCGATGTCGGCTTCGTCCAGCTTGGCGCGGACGAGATGGGCGGTGAACGGCGTCGCGTAGATAGGACAGCGCAGCAGCGGCCAGAGATAAGGCACCGCTCCGATATGATCTTCATGCGCGTGGGTGAGAACGAGACCCAGAAGATCCTTCCGCCGCTCCGCGATGTAGCGGATGTCGGGCATGACGACATCGACGCCGGGGATCATCTCGTCGCCGAACGTGATGCCGAGATCGACCATCAGCCATTTGCGCCGATCCGGTGGGCCATAGCCGTAGAGATTGAGGTTCATACCGATCTCGCCCGACCCGCCGAGCGGCAGGAAGACGAGTTCGTCGCGGGCGGCGGTGGTCATGGTTCTTCGTCGTGGTCCGCGTCGTGCTCCAGCGGCACGCAGCCATGTTCGGCGTTGCGCTGCCAGATATAGCGCAGGCCGCGGATGGTGAGGTTGCCGTCGATATCGTCGATGGCGGCCGTGGAATGCCGGAAGAGATTGGCGAGGCCGCCGGTGCCGATGACCTTCATCGGGCGACCGACTTCCGCCTTGATGCGGGCGACGAGGCCTTCGATCATTGCGATATAGCCCCAGAAGACGCCGGACTGCATGGCGGGAATGGTGTCGCGCCCCACCACGCTCTGCGGACGTTCGATGGCGATGCGCGGAAGCTGCGCCGCCGCCTGATGCAGCGCCTCCATCGAAAGATTCACGCCCGGCGCGATGATGCCGCCATCATATGAGCCGTCGGGCCCGACGATGTCGAAGGTGGTGGCGGTGCCGAAATCGATGATGATCAGATCGCCGCCGAAATCCTGATGCGCGGCGACGGCGTTGACGAGGCGGTCGGCGCCGACGGCACGCGGGCGATCCGTGTTCACCGCGATGCCGAGATCGACATTCGGCGCGCCGACGACCAGCGGCTCGCGCTTGAGATATTTCCGGCAGAGACGCTGAAGATTGAAAAGCGCCTGCGGCACCACGGTGGCGATGATAGCGCCTTCGATGGCCTTGGCCTGAAGGCCCTGCAGATCCATGAGCTGCGCCAGCCAGGCATAGTATTCGTCGGCCGTGCGGCCCTCCTTGGTGGAGGCGCGAAACTGCGCGACGACGCTGTCGCCATCGTAGATGGCGAAGACGATATTGGTGTTGCCGGCGTCGATCGCGAGAAGCATGCGACTACGTAACCCATCCGGACGGGGAGGCGAAACAGCGTTTCGACGTGACGCTTACGGAAAGGGACGTTTTCCTAGTGCGCCGTCCTTGAGGCGTCGGCGCGGCGCCTTGTCCCGCCCTGGGGCGGTTCAGGGCGCGTTGTCTTCGGCGCGGACGGGAAAGACGTCGCCGGCTGCGACATGGCGGATCGCGCCGTCCGCCAGGCGGCAGATGAGCGCGCCGGAGTCGTCGAGGCCGTCGAAGCGGCCGACGAAGGTTTCGCCCGGCAGCTGAACGATCACCGGCTTGCCGACGCCGTGCGCGCGGGCCAGCCAGGCGGCGCGGATGGCCGGGAAGCCGCCGGCGCGCCATTCGGCGAAGCGGCGCTCCCATGCGTTGGCGAGGACGGTGAGCGCGATGTCGGGGTCCGGCGCGACACCGGTAAGGCCGGCGACGGATTGCGTGGGATATGGCGCATCGGACGGGCTGGTGGCCAGATTGACGCCGAAGCCGATGGTCAGCCAATCGAGCCGTCCGTCGGAGCGGCCTGCGGAATCCGGCAGGATGCCGGCGGCCTTGTGTCCGTCGAGCAGCGGGTCGTTCGGCCATTTGAGGGTGCAATGGCCCGGCACGCAGCGATCGAGCAGGTCGGCGACAGCAAGCGCCGCCACGAAGGAAACCTGCGGAGCGCTGGCGATGTCGATTTCAGGGCGTAGCAGGACGTTCGCCATGAGGTTGCCGGCGGGCGACGCCCATGCCCTGCCCCGCCGGCCATGCCCTGCCGTCTGGCGGCGGGCGGTGATCCAGACACCGCCCGGATGGCCGGCCATGGCGCGGCGGCGCTCCTCGGAATGCGTGGTGTCGTTTTCGTCGTAGCTGTCCAGCGCGAGGTGAGACGGCCAGGGTTCGGGCGTGAGCATGGTAGGACCGCTGCGGGATAGTCCAGCCGCCATAGCATGGACGGCGCCGATATGCGCGCCCCCTTCCCGTTCCGCCCCTCCCCAAGGAAGGGGCGGAGATCGGATCACTTCATCAGCGCCGAGGCGGCGGCGCCGGCCCAATCCACCAGAATGCCCGGCACGATCAGCATCACCAGGCTGAACGCCATGGTGCCGACGAGGACGATGCGGAGTTCGCCGCCCATCTGCTTCTCGAACGGTTCGCCCGGCTGGCCGTTGATCATCAGCATCACGAGGCGGACATAATAGAATGCCGCGACGACGCTGGTGAGGACGCCGATGACCGCCAGCGGCCACAGGCCCTGCTCCACCGCCGCGCCGAAGACGTAGAACTTGCCGAAGAAGCCCGGCAGCGGAGGCAGTCCGACATAGCTGAACAGCAGCAGGATGAAGGCGAGCGCCAGCAGCGGCCGCGTCGCCATGAGGCCCGAAAGATCCTCGATCTTTTCGGCCTGGCCGCCGGCCCGGCGCATCGCGAGGATGCAGACGAAGACGCCGACCGTCATCACCACATAGATCGCCATGAAGATGAGGACCGAAGCGATGCCCTGCTCGGTGCCCGCCGCGACGCCGACCAGCGCGTAGCCGATATTGCCGATGGAGGAATAAGCCATCAGGCGCTTGATGTTGGTCTGACCGATCGCCGCGAACGCCCCGAGCGCCATGGAGGCGATGGAAATGAAGGTGACGATCTGGCGCCAGTCGGCGACGGCGTTCGGGAAGGCGTCGAAGAGCACCCGCAGCGTCAGCGCGATGGCGGCCATTTTGGGCGCGCCGGCGAAGAAGGCGGTGACGGGCGTGGGGGCGCCTTCATAGACGTCGGGCGTCCACATGTGGAACGGCACCGCCGAAATTTTGAACGACAGACCCGCCAGCACGAAGACGATGCCGAGCAGCGGCCCCAGATTGCGTTCGCCGTCGATGGCCGCGGCGATGCCGCCGAACTCCACCGTGCCGGCGAAGCCGTAGACGAGGCTGGCGCCATACAGCAGCAGGCACGACGAGAGCGCGCCGAGGACGAAATATTTCAGGCCGGCTTCGGTGGCCTTAATGCTGTCGCGGTTGAAGGCGGCGAGCACATAGAGCGCGAGCGACTGAAGTTCGAGCCCCACATAGAGCGAGATGAGACCGCCCGCCGACACCATCATCAGCATACCGAGGGTGGCGAAGCACATGAGCGCCGCGAACTCGAAGCGCGCGATACGCTCGCGCTCGAAGAAGCGCGAGGCGAGGACCAGCGAGAGCGCCGCGCCGAGCAGGATGGTGAGCTTGGCGAAGCGGGTGAAGTCGTTGACGACATAGGCCTTGTCGAAGGCGCTGGCCTGAAGGCCCATCGGCTGACGCCACACCAGGAAGGCGATGACCGCGAAGACGGCGAGCGCCAGCACGTTCACCGTGGCGGGCTTCAGCCCCTTGAAGAAGACGCCGATCATAAGGACCAGCATGCCGCCGACGGCGAGCGCAAGCTCGGGCAGCGTCAGCAGCAGGTCTGCGTGCAGGGTGTCCATCAGTGGTGGCCCTCCGCCGGGGCGTGTTCGCCTTCGGCCGGCGCGTGTTCATCGGCCGCGGGCGCGGCCTTTTGCGTGGAGACAGGCTTCGGGAACTGGACCGGAGCCGGCATCGCGTCGAGCATGCGCTGGACCGCCGGGCCGGTGATGTCGAGCACCGGCTTGGGGTAAACGCCGAAGAAGATGGTGGCGGCGATCAGCGGCGCGATCGTGATGATCTCGCGCAGGCTCATGTCCTTGATGTCCTGGAGCTGGGGCTTGTCCAGCGGGCCGTAAACCACCCGGCGGTAGAGATAGAGCGCGTAGGCGGCCGACAGGATCACGCCGGTGGCCGCGCCAACCGCGACCCAGGTGTTCGAGAGGAAAGCGCCCGTCATCGTCAGGAACTCGCCGACGAAGCCCGAGGGGCCCGGCAGGCCGACATTGGCCATCGTGAACAGCAGGAAGACGAAGGCGTAGATGGGCATGCGGTTGACGAGGCCGCCATAGGCCGCGATCTCGCGCGTGTGCATGCGGTCGTAGATGACGCCGACGCACAGGAAGAGCGCGCCGGAGACGAAGCCGTGGCTGACCATCTGGAAGATCGCGCCGTCGACGCCCTGACGGTTCAGCGTGAAGATGCCCATGGTCACGAAGCCCATATGGGCGACCGACGAATAGGCGATGAGCTTCTTCATGTCCTCCTGCGCCAGCGCGACCAGCGAGGTGTAGACGATGGCGATGATCGAGAGCGCGAAGACGAAGGGCGCGAACATCTCGGACGCTTCGGGGAACATCGGCAACGAGAAGCGCAGGAAGCCGTAGCCGCCCATCTTCAGGAGGATGCCCGCGAGGATGACCGAGCCGGCGGTGGGGGCTTCGACGTGCGCGTCGGGGAGCCAGGTGTGCACCGGCCACATCGGCATCGTCACCGCGAAGGAAGCGAAGAAGGCGAGCCATAGCCAGGTCTGCGCTTCGGGCGCGAAGTCGTAGGCCATCAGCTTCACGATGTCGGTCGTGCCCGCCGTCGCCCACATATAGAGGAGCGCGATCAGCATCAGCACCGAGCCGAGCAGCGTGTAGAGGAAGAACTTGTAGGTCGCATAGACGCGGCGCTTGCCGCCCCACACGCCGATGATGATGAACATCGGAATGAGGCCGCCTTCGAAGAAGACGTAGAAGAGCACCAGATCCAGCGCCGAGAAGACGCCGAGCATCAGCGTTTCGAGCACCAGGAAGGCGATCATGTAGTGCTTTACGCGGGTCTCGATCGAGGTCCACGAGCACAGGATCGCCGCCGGCATCAGGAAAGCGGTGAGGACGACGAACCACACCGAAATGCCGTCGACGCCCATTTTGTAGGAGATGCCGCCGCCCAGCCACGGCAACTCTTCAACCATCTGGAAGTCGCCGTTCGCCGGATCGAACTGCAGGAAAACGAGGATGGCGAACACCAGCGTCGCCAGCGTGGTCCAAAGGGCCACCCACCGCGCGTTGCGGTCGCCCGCCTCGCCTTCCGAACGGCCGAGCAGGAAAATGAAGAACGCGCCCGCCAGCGGCAGGAACGTGACGATGGAAAGCAAAGGCCAGCCGCTCATTTCGGGGCGCCCCAGAACATCAGCCAGGTGAGCAAGGCGGCGACGCCGATCAGCATGGCGAAGGCATAATGGAAAATGTAGCCGGTCTGCAGGCGCGCAGCCCGTCCGGCGACATCCTTGACGCGGGCGGCGACGCCGTCGGGGCCGAAGCCGTCGATCAGCCAACCGTCGCCCAGCTTCCACAGCTTACGGCCGATCCAGAAGGCGGGACGCACG
>JAPUEF010000271.1 GCA_027492655.1 Alphaproteobacteria bacterium
GTGCATCGTCCGTCGTGCCGATGCGAACGCGCCGGTCCTCCAGCTTCTGTTTCGCCGCTGCGGCGAGATAGAGCTTGTTCGGGTTGCTGAAGAGCCAGCCCCGCACGATGGTCTCCCCATATCGGCGCTGCGCGTCTTCCACGGGCTTCTCGCCCATACCCGTCTGGTCCATCCAGAGAGCCGCGACGCGATAGCGGCGCATGATGTCGTCCATCACCGCGTCGTGTTCGTGGAACGGCCGCTTGTGGAGGATCCTCAGCTCGCGCAGCCACAGCACGTCGCCGACCAGCTCGAAAACTGAGATCACCCAGCGATCGCCGCGCCGGCCGATATCGTTGCCGACGAAGCAGATTCCGCCTTGGTACGTGCCGCCCATCCCGGCGAGCGGCGACATCGCGCCGTTGATCAGCTCCCAGTCAAAGAGCGCCGTGTCGCCATCGAGCCATTGCAGCTCGTATTCCTGCCGCCAGATTTCCTCGTCGCCGAGGCCGGCGCGCAGTTCATCGACATTGCGATCGAGGCCGTCTGCCACGGCCTTGTAGATGTCGACGGTGTGGCGGGACCAGACCGAGTCCTCGGCCGACATCAGGTCATAGAACTTGTTGCCACGCCCCTTTGGCGTAGACGTCACGCGCAGCTTCTGCCCGGCTTTGCTGACGACCGGAAACAGCGCTGCCCAGATCGCGCGGCTATCCTTGTGGATGGCGAACTCGTCCAGGAACACGTTGGCGCTGAAGCCGCGCGCCGTATCAGGGTTCGCCGGCAGAGCAGTGATGCGCGAGCCGCCGGGCAGCGTCACCTCAAGCTGCTTGTAGGTGGTTCGGGTTTCCTCACCCCAGAACTCGGTCTCGCTCTCCTCGATCGCCATGGAATAGGCCTTGGCGTGAAGCTTCACGCCTTCCTCCATGGCCTCGCGCGCCTGGCGCTCGCCGCGCGACAGGATCACCCACCGCGCGCGTCGCCCGCGCGCCTCGGCCGCGAAGCAATCGTCCACGATCTCCAGCGAGGTGGTGAACGTCTTGCCCGTTTGACGGGCAAACATGCCCACCTTGAAGCGCGACTGATCGAGCAGCCACGCCTTCTGATACGGATAAAGCGGGACGGCCGCCGTCATACGAAGACGCCATAAACTTCTTCGCGGATCCGGCGCAGCAGCTCTTCTTTCGTCTCCTGAGGTCGGCCGGCGCCGATCGCGTCGAGCGCTGCGACGACTTTCTGCTCAGTCTCCTTCGTCGCGGCCTGGGCGGCCGCCAGCTTCGCCGCATTGATCCGCCGGTCCACATCGAGCTTCTGGCTCGATGTCGCCGCCTGCAGGGCTTTCGCCAGACGACCGAGGTCCAGCGTAGGTACCTCGGCATCCTTGTCCGCGAGCAGCCGGGACATGCCGGCGTGCATCAGCGAGTGGAGCATCTCCGTGAGCTGCGCATTGCGTGCGCCACCGGCGTCGTCGTCACCGAGATGAGCGCTGATCGCCCGCGCCATTTCGCGCGACTCCCGGATCTTCGAGATGACGTCCTCTTGTGAGGCGACGTAGCGCGCAACGCCTGACCGCGAAATGTCGTCATGGCCGCGCTCAGCGAGCCATTCCTTCAGCTCGTCAATCGACAGGCTGCCGTCCGCGATCTGTGCGTCCAGTTCCGCGCGCACGTCGGCGGGCAGTTCCTTCGCGATCCGGTTCTTCCGGGCCATAGCGTCACGGGCTCGGGCGCTGGATGTCGGGATGGAGCGCCCGCCCGAGCGCAATATCGACGCCGGCGGCCGTCGCCTTCGCCACGATCATCTTCCCGACGTCCTGTGTTTCCAGATAGCCCTGCTCGGACAGCCATTGGATCTGCCCGCGCACGACGTCCCGCGTCGGGTTGAAACCGAACTCCATCAGCGCATCGCGCAGGATCGAGTCGTTGCAGCTGTATTCCGGCGCATCCTTCAGGATTTTGAGGATCGAGAGGCGCATATGCCTGCGAAAAGTGTCCAGATAAGTCGCCATGGCCGCCGCCCCCTAACCGGCGTTCGCTTTGGTTGCTTTGGTCGCTGCCGCAGCTACGGCAGCAGCCTCAGATGCTGAGCCGGCGATCATATGAGCCTCGAAGCGATCCACCTGGTGCTGGAGACGAGCGGTCGACTGCGATTGGGCGCGCAGTTCGGCCCCGATCGTGTCGAACCCGCCTTTCATCTGGGCCTTCAACACCTCGATCGAGCCCGCCAGCGTCGCAATCTGCTGCGACGTGGGCAGGTCCGCGATACGCTGCTCCACTGCCCGCAGCCGTTCGTCATGTTTGGCGAACCCCGCCGCAGTCGGCAGGCCGTTAATCTGGTCCTTCAACGTCTTCAGGTCCGCCGCCATCGAGCTCGCCCCGGCGGCCTCGGCTTTCGTGGTGTCGGTCGAACGCCAGGCTCCGCTCCGAAGATAGGTGAGCAGGCCGATGACCGCCGAGACGGCGACGATGACGAGTGAAATGTCGGCGGCGCTATTCATGCCCTAACGCGGTCCTTCGATTGGCGCGGCGCGGCCCGCGCCCATGTGCGAGAACGCGGAGGAATGCCCGCTGGTCCCTGAAAACCTCCGCCACCGTCGCCCGGATGCCGGCCATGATTGCGCGGATGCCGTAGCCCTTCTGCAGCTGCTGGAGCGCGGACAACGGTGAGAAATCAAGCGCCGTGTAGTTCAGCTCTTCGCGGACCTCGGCCGGCAGCCTGTCGAAGGCGCGCATCTTCCCCGACACGTCCTCGACGACGAGGCCGTTGCCCGGGGCGCGCGGTCCGACATTCGACGGAATGATACGACGATTGCTCATGTCAGCCGCTCCGGCACCGGGCTTCCCAATCGGCGCGGGCCAGCCGCTTCGACTGCTCGTCCAGCGCCCAGGCGATCGTGCGCGAGGCGAACTGCGCCATCGCCGTCATCGACATCGCACCGTCCGGCACCTTCACCGGCGCAGGACAGCGCGGCGTGCCCGGCCGCGCCTCGTCGAACGCTGCCGGCGTCGAGCCGTCCCAGCAAAGCGACAACGCGGCCGGTGCGGAGCCGCAGCCGACCGCGTCGTCCAGGCGCTGCACGGCGTCAGTCAGCTGTTGCGGGGCGGAGTCCGTTGAGCTGCTCGCGCAGGACGCGGCCAGCATCGGCAGGGTAAGTGCAAGAAGGACTGTCAGGAATCGCACGGGCAAGCTCCTCGACCGCAGCGGCGGCCGTTTCGTGGATAGCGGATCGGGTGGCGAGCAGCGCGGCCTCGGCTCTCTCGCGATCGGCGTCGATTTCGATAAGGCGGGTGGTCAGCGCGTCGATCTGCAGCGCCGCGTCGCGCATCTTGGTGTCCCGCGCCGCAATCGCGGCTTCCTTGTCCAGGATCGTCTGCTCCAGCGTCGGGACGCGGGCCGCCGTCTCGCGAAGGGCCACATAGTGCCAGACGGCGAAGGCGACCGCAGCCGCGCATGCGAGCGCTGCGCCCATTCTGAGATAGCTCATGGGGTCATCCCTTTACGCCAGGGCAGGATCGCGTTGACCAGCACCTTCGCGAGGCCGAACAGCCGCACGATGTGTTCAGCGATCGGGCCGGCGATGTAGAGAACGGCCAGGAGCATCACGAGCCAGATGAGCATCTTCGCGATGCCCGGCAGATCCTCGGGCCGCGCCAGATCGACGATCTTGTAGACGAGCAGCATCGCGCCGATCGTGAGCGAGAAGACGAAGATGCGCCGATAGGTCCAGACGCCTTCCGGCAGACCCTTAAGCCCCTCGGCTAGATCCGGCGGCGTCATCTCAGGCGCGCCGCTCACGACGAGGCCCAGTCTTCGATCAGATCGCCGACCAGCTCGCCGAGTTGGACGGCGATGAGGTAGGGCCAGCAAAGCACCGCGATGAGAACCGCAAACGCGCGCTTCTGGCGTGGCGTCATGCTGAGGGCGAACGCCCGGTCGATGGCCGAGGAGATGCATACGCCGACCAGGCACGCAACGAAGATGAGGGTGACGAACAGGAGCATGGCGCTTCAGGCCTTCAGTCCGCTGATGTTGACGCCGGGCCCGATCGTCCGGACGTCCCGGCGAAGGCGGCCCAGGCGATAGGACACGTGCACCCAGCCGCTGGCGAAAACGCCGGGCGTGTAGTGCTCAAGAATGAGCTGGTCGAACGCCAGGTTCTCGGAGATCCACAGCGCCAGCGCGTAGTTCGTGACGCCGGGCGCTTCGATGTCCGCCGCCTCGCCGCGCATGTGCTGCGACGAGGGCGAGCCGCCGACGGCGACGTTCAGCTCCGGCGAGCGATAGCCCGACGACACGGTGACTGGCCCGAAACGATCGCGCACCGGCTGCAGCACATGGGCGCAAAGCAGCTCCAGGCGATCGACGACGGCCTCCGGGGGCGTGTTGACGATACCCCTGCGGGCGGCGGTCTGCGACGAAACGAACTCCGAAAGACGGAAGTCCTTCGACAGGCGCTGCATCAGATCGGGGGTATAAACCGGCTTGCTCATGGCCGGACGATGCGCGCGCGCGCGACCCTAAATCAGCCTGAAAACTTTCAGGCTCTGGCGTCAGGACGCGGAGGGTTTGCGGGCGAGAAAATCGAGCAGCGGCGCAGGGCTCTCTTTGGCCGCCCGCTGGATATTATAGACCGTGCGCTCGTGCACGTCGGCCAGGCGCGCTACCTCTGGCTTGGAGAAGCCTTTGTCCAGCAGCTGCGCGACCTTCACCTGCCGGCCGCGCTGACCGCGCGTCGGCCCCATCGGCAGCGACAGGCGCGCATTGCCGAACACGGCGTTCAGCTTCTTCGCGGCGTCCACCCCGATCGCCCGCGAAATCGGATGCGTCGCCTTCGGCCGCGCCGGCACGGTGACGGTCGTGCCGCCATGCTCGTCGCAGAGCGCCAGCGCCGCCTGGACGCCGATCGCCGCCGAGAGATCGTCGAACGAGACCGCGCTCATGGGGCCAGCCCCGCGAGCAGCGGGAGATCTACGCCAGTGCGCCGATCAGAGGGTCGCTTCAGCCAGACGGTATCGGTGCGGCCGTCCTTCACCCAGTTCGCGTAGATCAGCCAACAATAGTCCTGTTTGCCGCCTTTGGCCTTGATCTCCCCTGCCAGCAGCATTTCGCCAGGCGGACATGACGGGCGGGTCGATAGGATGGCGATGCAGGTCGGAGGATGGTCTCGGAAGAACGTGTAGCGGCCGCCGCTGCTCAGGAACCGCGTCTCGACGAGCGCCGCCACCAGGATCGGGCCAAGCGACAGAGCGTGCTCGATGAACTCGCGCGCCTGAACGCCGCTGCCATAAGGCGGGTTGAAGATGATCGCCTGCACGCCAGCAGGCAGCTTCCTGAGCTGTCGGAAATCCTGCTGAACGACGCGCTTGCCATCGACCATGCGCGGCGCGATGTCGGTGCCGATCGCCTCGATCCCAGCGCGTCGCATCGCACGCAGGGTGTTGCCCGAGCCGCAGGTCGGGTCCAGCGCGCGCTGGATGAGCGAGAAGTACGGCAGCGCCAGCAGGAGGTCCGTGCACCATTCCTGTTCGATGTAGAAGCCGAGCGGGTCTTTCGGGAAAGCGGCCATCAGCGCTGCCTCACCGAATAGTCGAGGCGAACTGTAACGTGATGCTCGGGGTGCCGAGTCACATGCCGCAGCGCCCAGCTGAGCGCGGCCTTCGACATGCAATGCGCAAGGCACGTATTGCAGAGCGCGCTATAGTCAGTGAGAGCCGAACGGGGCTTAGTCATCGGCCTTCGCCTTCTCTCGCCGTAGCCATGAGCCCAGCTCGCGCGCAACCGCGTCCAGCTGATCAACGGACAGGCCGGCGATGCTGCGCGGGCCGAGATGCAGAAACGACGACGCCCAGGCGTCGAGGGCATCAGCAAACGAAAGCCGCACCGCGCCCAGCTTGTGCAGCGCATACCATTGCCGCCGCACCAGCGAGGCGCGGGCAGCGTGGGCGTCGATCTGGTCCCCGAAATCCAGCCCCTCGCGGCGCAGCCAGTCCTTCAGCGCCTCGATGCTCGCCGGGGCTTTGTCGGCGCGAACGACGGCCAGCGCCGCGACGCCGCTCTGCCGCTGCACGAAGGCGTCCAGCGCCTTGTCGCTGCCATCGGCCAGCGCGGCGAGGTTATGGAGATTGATCCACAAGGCTTTGATCAGCCGCTGGTAAGGCTCACGCAGTTTCGACCCGGCCCGCAGTCCCGACGTGAAGGGCGCGCGCTCGCTGACGGGCAACCGCCCCGACCAGACCTTCAGCGTCTCCATCAGCTGGCTGTCCGTCATGTCGCCGGCCGAGCGCTGGTGCGCCATCGCATAGAGCGCGTCGCGATAGGTGTCCTCGTCCATGCCCAACGCGACGCGCAGCTGGTGCACGCGCGCCAGCAGGCGGCGGCGCTCGGTCGTGACCGGCGGCTTCTTCTGTGCGGCTGCGGCGCGGCGGGCGGCCATCAGATCCCGCCTTCCACGATCAACAGCGCGAACAGCGCGCGCATGCGGGCGCGCTGGTCCGTCAGATCGACCTGCGGATCGGGACGATCGCGCAATTGGTTATAGGCCTCGGCGAGATCCACGCCGCCGATCCCGTTCGCCTGACATAGCT
>JAPUEF010000272.1 GCA_027492655.1 Alphaproteobacteria bacterium
AGCCAGGGGACGAGGTGTTGTGTTTCGGGCCGCGCCGGTCTCTGGCGCTGGACGGGTTGGAGGCACCGGCGCTGTTCGCGGGCGATGAGACATCGATCGGGCCGGCGGCATCGTTGCCGCCGGGTGGCGTGCGCCTGCTGTTCGAGGCGAACGATGCGGCGGAGACGCGCGCGGTGATGGACATGCTGGGCATTCTTGGCGCGGAGATCGTCGAGCGGCTGCCGGGCGATATGCATCACGCCGCGCTGGTGAGCGCTCTGGAGGGCGCACCGACGCCGGCCGGCGCTGTCGTGGCGGGCAAGGCGCAGACCGTGCAGGCTATCGTGAGGGTGCTGCGGGCGAAGGGGCTGACCTCGGCCCGGCTGCGCACCAAGGCCTATTGGGCGCCCGGGAAAACGGGACTCGATTAGCCGCCGGCCAACGGGTCGTAGCTGATCTGGGTGACACCGTCTGGCGACAGCGGCTTGTGGCTGAACACGGCGAGCGGGCGCATGGCGGCAGTCTAGCCGCCCGGCATCACGGCACGATGACGGCGGGATCGGGGGCGCTTCACGCCGCCGCGCGGGCGCGGACGGTCCAGGCGATGCGCGCCCAGTAGCGGCGTTCGGCGGCGTCGCCGGTCTGGACGAAGTGACGAAGCCACTGGAAGGCTTCGGATCTGGCGCTGTCGCCATAACGGCGCAGGAGCTTGGCGGCGGCGCGTTCGATCGCAAGGTCAGATGACAAAATCCAAATGTCCGTGCCCCATCACGGACCCCATTCTGTGGAAGAGGGCGGGGTTCTAGGCGCGGGGCGCGGTTTCGTCAGGTGAATTCGGGGAGAGATTTGAAAGGCGTTCCGAATCAATGGGATAGGTGGGAGATGGTGCGACGGTTCCCGATAGGCCGGCCTGCGCTATGGTGAGGGCCGGGGCGCGGGGGGTGAGATGAAGCGGTTTCTTTTCTGGTCAGCCGGAATCGTCGCGGTGCTGGCGCTGGCGATCTTCCTGGCGTTTCGTTTCAGCCCCTGGCCGATGGCGTTCGTCATCACCCGGGTCTTTGCGAGCGGCGAGGCGGAGTCGGAGGCGCGGCTGGCCAGGCATGTGCCGCCGGGCATCGAGACGCAGCGCGACCTCGCCTATGGCCCCGGCCCGGACGACCGGCTCGACCTGTCGCGGCCGGTGGATGCGGCGGGGCCGCTGCCGGTGATCGTGTGGGTGCATGGCGGGGCGTGGATCGCGGGCAGCAAGGACGGCGTCTATAATTATCTGCGCGTGCTGGCGGGCGAGGGGTACGCGACGGTCGCGGTGGAATATTCGACCGGCTATGGCTCGCGCTATCCCACGCCGGTGCAGCAGGTGAATGCGGCGCTGGCCTATCTGGCGCAGCACGCCGAGAAGCTGGGGCTCGATACCGGGCGGCTGGTGCTGGCCGGCGATTCCGCCGGCGCGCAGATCGCCGCGCAAGTGGCGCTGCTGGCGACCGACCCCGCCTATGCCGCGGCGCTGGGCATCGCGCCGGATTTCGACCCCGCGATGCTGAATGGCGTGCTGCTGCTTTCGGGCGCGTACGACATCGCGAACGTGGACATGGACGGCGATATGGGCTGGTTCGTGAAGACCGTGCTGTGGGCTTATTCCGGCGTGCGCGACTTCATGGAGGACGAGCGCTTCCTGCTGATGGCCGTGACGCCGCGTGTGACGGCGGCGTTTCCGCCGGCCTTCATCGCCAGCGGCAATGGCGATCCGCTGTCGCCGCAGGCGGTGAAGCTGGCCGCGCGGCTGCGCGATCTGGGCGTGCGGGTGGAGACGCTGTTCTTTCCCAAGGGCTATGAGCCGGCGCAGCCGCACGAGTTCCAGTTCAATCTGGATAGCGCCGAAGGCCGGCAGGCGACCGACGCCATGATGCGGTTCGTCGGCGAGGTCGTGAGGCGCTGAGCGCGCGCGGGAGGGCGTGGACGCGGGGCCGCGTGTCGCCGGGCGTTCAGTCGGGCGGCTGGTTGTCGCGCGCGTTGCCGGGTTTGGCGGTGGTGGTGGCGGGGCTTTTCCATCAGGGATACGCTTCACGCCCATGAGCGATGCGGTTGGCCCTGGCGATCTGGTTCTCTGCGTGAACGCTTCGCCCAACCATGTGACGGGCGAGGCGGTGCCGCTGGTCGCCGGCGAGACCTACCGGGTTTACGGCGTCTATGAGTTCGCGTGCCCCTGCGGCCGGGGCGACGCCCTGCTGGACATCAATATCGACTTCGCCTGGTGCCAGACCCGGTTCAGGCTCCTCCCGAAACCCAAGGCCGAACAGAAGCCCCGGCAGGTCGAGGTGCCGAAGGAGACGGAGAAGGTCTAGGGGGCAAGTGACGCTAGGTGCGATCGAGCGGCGGCTACGAAGCTCGCACGGCTAGGCTGCGGCATCGAATAGATCGGTTAGCTGTCGTTTAGACTTGCCAAGTTAGCCATGTTCCATTGGCCGCCTGCCTGTAGGCACGTAAGAGCGCCAATAGCAGATATCCGATGGTCGCCAAGAAGATTCCTGACCAAAAGACCTTCTCTGTGGAATCTAGTGACTCCCATGTTGTCTTCAGCACGCGGGCGCCGTTCAGCCAAATCGCATCAGCCGTTCCCTGAATTCGCAATGACTTTCCGTCAACGGGTACAACAAGCAGATCGTCACCATCCACAATCAAGTTATCGTCTACATGCTTGGAGTGCTCTGCGCCGTCAATAAATAGGCCACTAATTCCGCCTGAACTAATCCATGTTGATACGGCTCCAGCGTCATTGCGGCGCTCAATGCCGCCTGTTGCATCACTCTTTCCGAGCCACCCGCCTCCTCCCATCGTTAGTTCGGCCTCGCTAATCAGCTCGTTAGACATCGGATCGGCAGGCGTTGCAGGACGCCGAAGCACGTAGATGCCGACCCCGTACTCAGTGCGCGCATTCACAATGACATCTCGTCCCTCTATTTTTGGAACCTCAAGCACGCATTTCGAATCTTCAAATATAATCTCGGAAGATCTCTTGTTTGCTTTGGATGGTATGAATACGATCCTATCTGCATCAATATCGCTTGAGATATTTATAGTTCTTGTGGCGCGTCTTATTTTTTCGACATCGTCGGTGTCTGTCACCAAACCTAAGAACCACATAGTGAATCCCAAATCGCCAGCTAGATGGCGGACAGAGACTGTTCCGCTGTCTGCAAGAAAGGCGCTGTAAGTGATGCTGCCCTCAAACGGATAAGCCCAGTAAATACGAACTTGCCCTTTATCTCGGACTTCCATGCTTTGAGCTGATTTCCCTTCCACATCGATGTCATATCTAATCATTCCATCATCTGAAGTCATCGAAGTGAATTCGTCCGATATAAATGCAGCCCGCGAGCTATCTTTATGAATAAGGTCTGAGATTTGACTTAGCGTAAAGCATCCTGAAAAGAAATAAACTTGACTTTTCAGGCCGGATGCGGAGTGATTTGTCCTGAATTTTACAGAAGAGACCCCGAAACTGTTTCCAGACAAATCATCTTTCAGCAATTGGTGGCCACTTAGGGGATCAAATATACTTTCTTTGCTATGGCTTGATAGAAATTTATCGCTGTATCCTAAGTTTATTTCGCGAGGTAATTCAATATTCGCTGTTATCGTAGCGGAGTTTGGAC
The DNA here is from genome assembly GCA_027492655.1 of Alphaproteobacteria bacterium. GTDB lineage: Bacteria > Pseudomonadota > Alphaproteobacteria > Micropepsales > Micropepsaceae > JADZAI01. Next base: position 3,633 of record JAPUEF010000272.1, read on the forward strand.
GCAGAAATTGAAGACCTAAGACATACCCTATAGACGCAATCGCCGTTGCTAGAGCAAACGCTGAGAATGTCAGGAGATAAGGGCGATTCTTCGCGGGTATATCCTCAGAAAAGTACTGGGGTACAATAAAGTACTGTGTAAAAGCCACAGATGTGAGGATCAGCGAGCCGGCGGCGTTAAATGCAACGGTCTTCGGAAGGAACGACAATAAGTATGAGAAATCGAATGAACCCATTATTATGTATATTGCATCTACAACTGTTAGCGTTGCCGTGAATAATATCATAGACCAAAAAACAAATCTTTCTTTATTTTGAATTCTATGAAGAAATGACAGAACAATAAACGACACGGTTGCGCCGTACTGAATGCCATCGAGAACTATCTCGTAGATGGAGAAATCGAACTTGCTCTCATTTCCGTAAATTGCGGAGTAGGCGCTTCCTGCGCTGCTTTCTAATATTATAGTTACATGATTCTGTATAAAATTTCCCAGAGAGATAAATATACTCAATAGTATTGCTGTGGAAGTGTATAGAACGATTTCTGAATTTGACGCAGTCTTGCGTTTTTTGGCTTGATAATGGTGTAGTGACAACCAAATGCCGAAAACTACAGATATGATTGTCATTGCTAGCGTGGCAATTTGAATCACAGCGCAATATCGCCTTGTTGTGCAGAAAGACTCTTAGCGGATGAGATTAAATCATGCGTAAGGGTGTCTTTCCAAGCTCGTAGGATGCTCAAATTTTGCCCGCTTTGGCCCGGTGTAACGGGCTGCCAATTATGTCTTTGCGCGTCCTACTTACTCCGGCTCCCGAACGTCTTCGGCGCGTTAGGTCTCGCCAGCCGCTTGCCCTTGAGTTTGTGGGGCCGGACTTCGAAGTCGGCTTTGGCGCGGCCGGTTTTCTTTTCTGACGCGTGCGCGTGCTGGCCGGCCCAGGGGTCGGCGAGGGTAGGGAGTTCTTCCTCCGAGCCGCCGGTGGTGCGTTCGCGTTTGGGGATGGCGCCGCGGTTCTTGCGTTTGCCCGCTCCGTCGGCTTCGCCGACACCTCCCCCGTAGCCGGTGGAGGATGAGAGGGATTGGCCCCGGCGCAGGTCTTCGACGGTCATGTCGGCGGCTTTGCGTTCGATGGTTTGCTGGCGGGCCAGGGGATCGTCGGCGATGGCGAGTTCGGTGGCCTGGAGGCGGCGGATTTCGTCGCGGAGGCGGCCGGCTTCCTCGAACTCCAGATTGCTGGCGGCGGACTGCATGCGGCGCTCCAGCTCCGCAATGTGGGCGCGCAGATTGTGGCCGATGAAGGCCTCGCCCTGTTCGGCGAAGCCCGCCTCGACGGTGACGTGGTCCTGTTCGTAGACGCTGCCGAGGATGTTCTGGATGTCGCGCTTGATGGTGGTGGGCGTGATGCCGTTGGCGGCGTTATACGCCTTCTGCTTTTCGCGGCGGCGGTCGGTTTCCGCCATCGCGCGCTCCATCGAGCCGGTGATGCTGTCTGCGTAGAGGATGACCTTGCCGTCGACGTTGCGCGCGGCGCGGCCGATGGTTTGAATCAGCGAGGTTTCGGAGCGCAGGAAGCCTTCCTTGTCGGCATCGAGGATGGCGACGAGGGCGCATTCGGGAATGTCGAGGCCCTCGCGCAGCAGGTTGATGCCGATGAGCACATCGAAGGCGCCGAGGCGGAGATCGCGGATGATCTCGATGCGCTCCAACGTTTCGACATCGGAGTGCATGTAGCGGACGCGGATGCCCTGTTCGTGCAGGTACTCGGTGAGGTCTTCCGCCATGCGCTTGGTGAGCGTGGTGACGAGGGCGCGGTAGCCTTCGCGGGCGATGCGCTTGCACTCGTCGATGAGGTCGTCGACCTGGCTTTCGACCGGGCGGATCTCGACCGGCGGGTCGATGAGGCCGGTGGGGCGGATGACCTGTTCGGTGAAGACGCCGCCGGTCTTGTCCAATTCCCAGTCGCCGGGGGTGGCGGAGACATAGACGGAGGGCGGGCGCATCGCGTCCCACTCCTCGAATTTCAGCGGCCGGTTGTCCATGCAGGAGGGCAGGCGGAAGCCGTACTCCGCCAGCGTCGACTTGCGGCGGAAGTCGCCGCGATACATGGCGCCGATCTGCGGCACGGTGACGTGGCTCTCATCGGCGAAGACGAGGGCGTTGTCGGGGATGTATTCAAAGAGCGTCGGCGGCGGCTCACCCGGGCGGCGGCCGGTGAGCCAGCGGGAGTAGTTCTCGATGCCGGCGCAGGAGCCGGTGGCGGCGATCATCTCCAGGTCGAACTCGGTGCGCTGCTCCAGGCGCTGGGCCTCCAGCAGTTTGCCGCGCGCGCGGAAGTCGGCGAGCGTGGCGATGAGCTCCTCCTTGATGCCCTTGATGGCCTGGTTGAGCGTGGGGCGCGGCGTCACGTAGTGGGAGTTCGCGTAGAACTTCACCTGGTCCAGCTTCGCGGTCTTGTGGCCGGTGAGGGGATCGAACTCGGTGATCGCCTCGATCTCGTCGCCGAAGAGCTCGATGCGCCAGGCGCGGTCTTCCTGGTGGGCGGGAAAGAGGTCGATCGTGTCGCCGCGCACGCGGAAGCAGCCGCGCGCGAAGGCAGCGTCGTTGCGGCGGTATTGCAGGGCGGTGAGATCGGCGAGGAATTTGTTGCGGTCGAGCTGTTCGCCGGTGCGGACCGTGAAGGTCATCGCGGTGTAGGTCTCCACCGCGCCGATGCCGTAGATGCAGGAGACGGAGGCGACGATGATGACGTCGTCACGCTCCAGGATCGCCCGCGTGGCGCTGTGGCGCATGCGGTCGATCTGTTCGTTCACCGAGGATTCTTTCTCGATGTAGGTGTCGGTCTGCGGAACGTACGCCTCGGGCTGGTAGTAGTCGT
>JAPUEF010000273.1 GCA_027492655.1 Alphaproteobacteria bacterium
CAGGCGCTGAACCGCTGGACCCCGCAGTTCGAGCACCTGAAGACCTGCCCCGGCCATCATCCCGAATATCTCTACGGCTTCCTGCTGGAAGTCGCGGGCGAGATGGCGACCTTCACCACCGAAAAGCGCCGCCCGCCGTCCTTCCCGGTCTATGATCATCTCGATCTGCGTCGCTGCTTCCAGCCGGTGATCGACTTTCTGGTCGGCGCGTTCGCCACCGAGTTCGCGCGGCTCGCCATCCAGCTCGATCTCGAATCCAAGCGCGCCGGGGCCTATATCGCCCCGATCCGCGACCGCAATCTGTTCCGCACCGCGCAGCTTTTCATGGCGGTGTCGGCGCGCGTGAATCCGGCCGAGCTGGCCCGCAGCTTCCCCAGCCAGATGAAGATCGGCGACGTCACCAAGATGCCGGAACTGGTGCGCGCCGCCACGGCGGGCGTGCCGATCCGTCACGTCACCAGCCTGCCGCCGCAGCTGCGCACCTATCACGAGCTGACCTATTTCCAGCTCGACCAGTCGGTGCCCGAATGGCGTGACATCGCCAGCCTCGCGCCGGGCATCGGCTTCGCCGTCTCCGGCGACTGGCCCGGGCTCACGATCGAGCTGTGGGCGGTCAAGAAGGCCGGCACATGAGCGGCGGCGGACCCGGCGACAAGGACCGCGAACGCACCATCGTCGTGCGCGCCTCGCCCTTGTCGCAGATCCGCCGCGCCCAGGGTCAGCCGCCGGCCCAGACGCCCGCCCAACCCGGCGACCAGCCTCGCGTCGCCGACGATGCCGTCGCCGCACCGCAGGACTATGCGCCGCAGGGCTATGCCGCGGCCCCGCCGCGCGAGCTTCAGCCCGAGATCGAGGCCGAGACCGCTCTGCCGCCGCTGGAAGTGCGCAACCCGCTGGTCTGGCTCGCCTCGCGCATCCTCGTGCGCCTTGCGGGCATGCGCACCGGGCAGATGCCCGTCACCGCGCCCCAGTTCCACGCCGAGATGGTCGAGGCGATCACCGCCTACAAGGATACGATCGCCGACATCGGTTATGACCGCGAAACGGTCGATAACGCCACCTACGCCGTCGCCGCCACGGTGGACGACGTCATGCAGAACATCCCGCAGACGCAGGGCTTCGAGTGGGCCCGGCGCTCGATGGTCGTGCAGATGTTCGGCGAGAATATCGGCGGCGACCGCTTCTGGGCGACGGTGGACGACCTGCTGCGCCGCCCGTCCGGCAAGGATGAACTGCTTGAGCTGTTCCACGCCTGCGTCGCCGCCGGGTTCCTGGGAAAATTCCGTCTTTCGGGCCGCCAGGATCGCGGCCTATCGGATCGCATGGCGGCGATGCATGCCGAACTGGCGCGTTCCATCCCGAAAACCGGCGAGCCGCTGGTGCCGCACTGGCGCGGCGCCGACGCCCCGATCCGCAAGCTGCCGCTGATCGGCCCGCTCATCGGCATGGCGGCGCTGTGCGGCGTCATCCTGCTGGGCGCGTTCGCGTTCTTCCTGTTCCAGCTGTCGGACCGCACCGACGATGTCGGTGCGCGCCTCGCGGGACTGCACGACATCACCGCGCCCGTCGTCATCGAACGCAACACGCCGCCGCCCGAAACCAAGCCGCCCGAGATCACCTCCACCCGGCTTGAGCGTATCCGCACCCGGCTCGCCGCCGAGATCGCGGCGGGCGACGTGGTGGTGGAGGGCAAGGACGCCCGTATCCGCATCACCACCCGGATCGGCGGGCTTTTCAAATCCGGCTCCGACGTTCTCGATCCCGATCATCTGCCCTTCATCGCCGCCATCGCCGGGGCGCTGGAGGCGGAACGGTGCAAGATCACCATTGTCGGCCACACCGACAGCGACAAGCTGACCAGGACGCTGAAATTCCCCGACAACCAGGCGCTGTCCGAAGCGCGCGCGAAAGCTGCCGCCGCCGAACTCGCCAAGGGTCTCACCGACGCCACGCGCATCGTCACCGAAGGACGCGGCGACCGCGAGCCGGTCTCCAGCAAGGCTGACGACAAGGCGCTCAACCGGCGCATCGAAATCTTCGTGCCGCTGCGCGAAGGCGAGTAGGGCGGATCATGGAAAGTCTGCTCAACCACCTGTTCGGGCGTCTCGCCTTTTTCGTGATCGTCATCGCGTTGGTCTCGGCGCTCATCTATTGGGCCGGGCCGCTGCTGTCGTTCGGCGGCTATGAACCCTTCCGCGAGGAATGGGTGCGCGTCGCGGCCATCGGCGTCATCGTCGTGCTCTATGGCCTGTTCGAGCTGTGGCGCTATCTGCGCCGCCGCAAGAAGGCCGATGCGATCCAGAAGGGTCTGTCGTCAGCCGAGGAAGGCGCGAAGGAAGCGCAGGTTCTGGCTAAGCGCCTCGCCGACGCTCTCGCCACCATTCGCCGCATGGGCGGCCGGGCCGGCAGCCGCGATTATCTCTACTCCCGCCCCTGGTACATGATCATCGGCCCGCCGGGCACGGGCAAGACGACGGCGCTGGAGAATTCCGGCCTCAAATTTCTCGTCACCGGCGATGCCGGCAAGCCTGCGCTGAAAGGCGCGGGCGGCACGCGCAACTGCGACTGGTTCTTCACCGAGGACGCGATCCTCGTCGATACCGCCGGCCGCTACACCACGCAGGACTCCGACGCCGAACGCGACAGCAAGGCGTGGCTCTCCTTCCTGTCGCTGCTGCGCCGCAATCGTCCGCAGCAGCCGCTGAACGGCGTGATGGTGGCGTTCGGCTTCGACATGCTGATGAACGCCAGCGCCGACGAGCTGCGCGCCAATGCCGACGCCGTGCGCCGCCGCCTGAACGAGCTGCACAAGGAGCTTGGCGTTCGTCTGCCGGTCTATGTCTGGCTGACCAAGGCCGACATTCTGCCAGGTTTCGTGGAATTCTTCGATGACCTGTCGGCTGACGGTCGCCGCGAGGCGCTGGGCGCGACATGGAAGTATGACGGCGCGAGGCCGCTGAACGTCGAGGAGCTGCTCACCGAGTTCGACCTCGCCGTCAAATCCTTGAGCGAGCGCACGCCCGCCCGGCTTCAGGGCGAGGCTGACGCGCAGCGCCGCTCGAAGGTTCTGGGCTTCCCCGCCCAGCTCGCCGAGGCGCGCGTGCGTCTTGCGACGTTCTTCGGGCATATGTTCGACGCCCGTCCGCTGGAGCCGACGCCCGTTTTCCGCGGCTTCTATCTCACCTCCGGGACGCAGACCGGGGCCGCGATCGATCGCCTGCTCGGCGTCATGTCGCCGGCCCGCGTCACGCCCTCGGCGGCGCGCGGCAAAAGCGCGGGCCGCGCCTACTTCCTGCAGCGCGTTCTTGGCGACGTGATGTTCAGGGAGGCGGGCCTCGTCACCGCCGATCCGCGCGTGCGCCGCCGCCGCCGCGCGCTGTTGACCGGCGGCCTGATCGGTCTTGGCCTCGTCACGGCGGCGCTCTGCGCGTTCTGGTTCATCGCCTGGCAGCGCAATACCGGCCTTCAGGACGATCTCACCGCCGCGGTCGATCCTGTCGTCGCCGAACGCGGACGCGCCAATGTCGATCCCAACACGGTGAAGACCGACCAGCGCGGGCTTGAGGCGATCGTCAAGCCGCTCGACCTGCTGCGCGCGCTGCCCGGTGGCTATGGCCAGCAGCAAAGCGGGGCGATCCTCGGCGATCTCGGCCTGGCGCAGGACAAGCCGCTCGCCGCAGCCGCCGTCGCCGCCTATCGTCAGGGCCTCACGCGCATGCTGCTGCCGCGCCTCATCCTGCGGGCCGAGGATGCGGTAGTGGCCGAACAGGACGGCGACTGGCGCAAACTCTATGAAGCGTTGCGCATCTATCTCCAGATCGGCGGCACGCCGGATGGCGTGACCGCCTCGGGCCTGCGCGATGTCGCGGGCGTGCGCGCCTGGTTCGTGCGCCAGTGGCAGACCACGGATTTTCCGGGCGACGAGAACAAGGCGCTGCGCGAAAGCCTTACCGCCCATCTCGATGTGCTGCTGGAAGACCAGCAGGGTCTGCTCGACGCGGTCGGCCGTATCCGGTCGCATACGATCGGCACGGCAGAACAGACCCCGGCCGTCGATTGGGATCTGATCAAATCGACGCAGGAAACGCTCGCCAGCCGCTCGCTCGAAGAACGCGCCCTTACCGCAATGGAGGCGGAAGCCGCCGGCAAGGGCGAATGGGTGCTGAAGGAAAAGATGCTGGCCGGTCAGGAGCGCGCGTTCGTCTCCGATCTCACCGCCGTCACCGTGCCCTTCCTCTATACGAAGGCCGGGTATGAAAGCGTCTATGTCGCCTTCTCCAACGACATCCTCGCCCGCATCCAGGACGAACAATGGGTGCTGGGCGCGGCCGGCCGCGCCGATGCCGTCGAGGTGCAGGCCCCCGTTCTCAAGCGCGAACTCGCGAACACCTACGCCAAGGCCTATATCGACCGCTGGGTCGAGGTGCTGCGTGTCGTCGCGCCGCTGGGCCTGAAAAGCGTTTCCGACGCGGTAGAACTGACCAAGAAGCCGCAGCCCATCTCGCGCTTCCTCGGCGCGGTCGTGGCCGAAACCGCGCTGGTGCCTCCCGACCAACAGGGCGGCGAGGCGGCGGGGCAGGCGGGCGTCATCATCTCGCAGCGTTTCGCCGAGCTGAATCTCTACGTGAACGGACCCGGCCAGGATGTGCCGGGCGAAGTGAAGCGGCTGGAGGAAGCCCTAGAAGCCGTCCGCAAGGCCATGGAAGGCGGTGGCGGCGGAGGCGGAGGCGGCAGCGCGCTGGAGCAGGCGACGCAGCAGCTTGCGGCGGCGGTCCAGTCGATGCCCGGCGATGCGGCGGCCCTCGGCGCGGGCCTCACGCAATCGGCGGGCGATACGGCGGCGACGCAATCGCGCGATGCGCTCGCCATCGAGTATCGCGACCAGATCCTTCCGGTCTGCAAGGCTATGACCAAATTCTACCCCTTCTCGGAAGGCGGGGCGGATGCGCCGGTCATCGATTTCCAGACCGCCTTCGGTCCCGGCGGCACAATCACGCTGTTCCTGCAGAACCGCCTCAGCCAGTATGTCGACACTTCGGCCAAGGACTGGCAGCCCCGTGCCGGCGACCCCGTCGCGCGCACATTGTCGGGCCGCTCCATCGACATGCTGCAGCTGGCGCAGAACGTGGCGCAGGCGATGTTCCGTTCGCCCTATGGTGCGGGCGCGCTCGGCTTTCGCGTGCAATTGACGGCGGTGACGCTCGGCCCCGGCGTGCAATCGGCGCGGCTGACGCTCGGTCCGGTGCAGGGCGTCGATTTCGCCGCGGCCGGATCGGCGGGCGCACTGGAATGGATTCCTGGCCCTGGCATGGATGTCGCCAGCCTCGTCATCACGCCGCGCGATGGCGGCCCGCCGCTGACGTTGAAACCCGCCAACGGCGCCTTCGCCCTGTTCCGACTGCTCGACAGCGGCCAATGCCGCCCCTGCACGGCCAAAAACCGCACCTATACGTTCGGCAGCGGTGATTACGCGGTGACGCTCAACGTAAAGGTCGATGGGGCGGAAACTTTCGGCGATCCCTTCGACAAGGCGAGGTTGTGGAAGTTCAAGTGTCCTTCGGCGCTCTAGACGACACCGGCGTCGCAGCCTTCGTATTCGGGAAATTGCCGGCCCACGGCGATTTCATCAGCCGGGGGCTGGACGACGACACGGTCGAAGCCGCCGATGCGGCGGTGGCCGAGGCGGTCACGGTGGCGGCGCTGCGCTGGGATTACCGCTGGGACGACGTCTATGTCGAAACGCCGGTCTGGCGTTTCGCCGCCGCGCCGGGCGTTCTGGGGCGCGAATGGACGGCGGGCGTCTTCATCGCCTCGGTCGATGCGGTCGGGCGTCAGTTCCCGCTGATCGCCGGCTTCAGCGCCCCGACTCTGGCGCTGGTGGCCCGGGCCGAGGCTTTGACGGCGGCGCTCGACGAGGCCGAGGCGCTCGCGCGCGCTGCGCTGCTGGAAGGGCACAGCGTCGATACGCTGCTCGCCGCCTTCGAAAGCGCCGCGCGCCGATTCGAGCCTCGTGCCGCTGCCGATCCGGGCGAAGCGTTCGCGGCGGCGGCGCTGACCAGGGCGCATACCGCCCCCTGGGCGGCGGAAGGTCTGTTCTGGGTCGCGGGTGCGCCGGGAATCGAGCCGGTCGGTCTCAACGGCCCGTTTTCGGGAGAAATCCTGTCGCTGCTGTTCCAGCCCGCCCCGCTCGCCCATGACGAAACGCCGCTGCCGGCCGGGCCTGCCGAGGATTCCCCCGCCGATGAAGCTGTGATTTCATCCGCCCCGCCCGCAGAGATCGACTGCCGGGAAGAAACCAGCGCATGAAGACACTCACGTTCCGCACCGCGCACGAGACCGATCCGGGCCGCCGACGCCGCGAGAACGAGGACTCGGTCGCCATTCATTCCGCCGAAGCCCTGTGGGCAGTCGCCGACGGCATGGGCGGTCATCTCCACGGCCGCTTCGCCAGTGAAA